>CAYTCV010000099.1:0-6611 GCA_964436465.1 uncultured bacterium | reverse complement strand
CGCAATTCGCGGGCGGGCACAGAGGACGCGTCCTACGGTCCGCCCCTACGTCATCTCAATTCGCGGCGGCCCGCGGAGGGGCCGCCCTACGTCATCGCAGACGCGAGTAGGAGGTGTAAAAAAAGGCGGGGATAAAAGCCCCCGCCCTGCATTCGGCGCAACGGGCCTTACACCACGTTGGGCTCCAGCACCAGGTCGCCGCGCTCGAAGCGCTTGGCGTCCAGCGGCGCGATGAGCTCCGGCGTGCAGCCGCAGGCGACCGCCTCGGCGGTAAGCCTGGCCGTGGCCGGGGCAATCATGAACCCGTGCCCGGAGAAGCCCACGGCGTTGTAGAATCCTGGCAGGTCCGGGTGCTCGCCCAAAATCGGCTGGGCGTCGGGGGTCTTCGTGTAGAGCCCGGCCCACTGCCGAATCACCCGCACCCCGGCCAGAATCGGCAGGATATTGGTCACCGCCCGGGCCATGGCCTCGATGAACTCCCAGCCCGACGCCTCGTTGAAGCCCGGCGACTCGGGCATCCCCAGCCCCATGATGAACGCGCCGTGCACCACCTGCTGGCAGTAGAGGTGGTGGACGAAGCTGATGACCATCGGGTCGAAGAGCCGCTCGTAGGGCTCGGTGACGAGGATTTGATGCCTCTCGGGGAAACAGTCGAGCTTCAGTCCGGCCAGCCCGCCCACCTGCGCCGCGTGCCCCCCGGCGCAGTTGACCACCTTGCGCGTCGCATAACGTCCTTTATCGGTCGCCACGGCCGAGACGCCCGAGCCGTCTTTTTCGATAGCCGTGACCTCCTCGAAGGTGTGCAGCTCGCAGCCCTCGCGCACCGCGGCGCGGGCGTAGGCGAAGTTGGTGTTGAACGGGTTGGCGTGGCCGTCGGTGGGGCAGTGGGTGGCCGCCACCAGCCCCTCGATGTTCAGCACCGGCACGATTTCCCGGGCCTCGGCCGGGGTCACGAGGCGCGCCGGGATGCCCAGGGAATTTTGCAGTTTCAGATTCTTCCGGTAGAGCTCGACGGTGTCGTCATCGTAGGCCAGCACGAGGTAGCCCGACTGCTCGAACTCGATGTCCTCGCCCAGCTCCTCGGAGAGGCCCGCGAACATGTCCACGGACATCTTGGCCAGGCGGCAGTTCATCTCCAGGCCCCACTGCTGGCGGACGCCCGCCCCGCAGCGGCCCGTGGCCCCGCCGGAGACGTAGCCCTTGTCCAGGATTAAAACGTCGCGGATGCCCCGCTGCGTGAGGTAGTAGCCCACGGCGGTGCCGATGACCCCGGCGCCGACGATGACCGCGTCGTAGGTTTTACCCGGCACGGCTACTCACCCCCCCTCCGGGTGCGACGGCCCCGCCCGGCTCGTTGAGGATGGTGGCGAAGGGGACGAGGTGGTACGGCGGCCGGGCGCGCATGGGCCAGACCTCCGCCACGGGCCTGCCGGTCTCGCGGCTTATGACCTGGGCCACCAGGTGCCCGCAGGTGCGCCCCTGGCAGGGGCCCATCCCGGCCCGCAGGAAGTGCTTGATTTCGTCCACCGTGGAATAGCCCAGGGCGACGGCCTTCTTTATCTCGCCCAGGGTGATGTCCTCGCAGCGGCAGATGATGATGGAGTCGTCTTGGGTCATGGCTTTTCGAGTGGGGTTGGTTTGAGGGAGTATTTACCGAAAAAATGCGCGGCCACCGGAGCCGCGACCAACCGGCCGACTTTACGCGGGCGCTTCGGCGAGGGCCCGGCGGTCTATGCCCCGCGCCTCCATGGCCAGCTCCGCGGGCACGTCGAGGTGCAGGACGTAAGTCCGGTCGCGGAAGCGCACGGCCTTGAGGCAGACGCCCCTGCCGATGGGCTTTCCGGCCCGGTCGGTCAGCACGACCTCCCGGCCCTTCGCCGGGACGGGAATGTACTCCCAGGGAATCTGAATGACGGCGCGGCCCTCACCCCCGGCGGTCAGGTCCACGACGAAGACCGCCAGGCCGGGGCAGGCCGCCACGCAGACGCCGCAGCCGTCGCACAGGGACGGGTCGGTGCGCGGCAGGTCGTTCAGGTCCTCGAAGGGGAGGATGCAGCCGGACTTGCAGTTGGTGTGGCAGGGGTCGCAGGGGATGCGCTGGAAGCACTCGATGACCACCACGGGGCCCCGGGCGAGGTCCTCCGGGGAGGGCCGTACTTTTTCCAGGTCTTCCGCGGTGGGGACGCCGTCCTCGTAGAGCATGGTCCGCCTTCCCGTCGGTCGCGTCGGGTTGCGGGGAAATACTAGCACAGCGGCCGGCGGGCGGCAAGCTCGCGGGCAGGGTCGCGACGGATTCACCGTGTTTCTTGACAGTCCGGCGGGGCTGAATTACCCTCGTTTTTTAAAAAGCCACGGGAGGGGCCTCATGGCCATCAAGTTCGGGACCTCGGGCTGGCGGGCGCTCATCGCCGAGGAATTCACCTTCGCCAACGTCCGCCGGGTCGTCGCCGCCATCGCGCGGCACCTGGGGGAGACGGGCGACGCAGCCAAGGGCGTCCTGGTCGGCATGGACACCCGCTTTCTGGCCGACCGCTTCGCCTGGTGCGCCGCCGACGAGTTCCTGCGCCACGGCATCAACGTGAGGCTGACCGACCGCGACGCGCCCACCCCGGCCATCGCCCACGCCGTGGTGCAGGGAGGCCTGGGCGGCGCGGTGAACCTCACCGCCAGCCACAATCCGCCCCAGTACTGCGGCCTCAAATTCTCGCCGGCGACCGGCGCCGCGGCGCCCACCGAGGTCACCGACCGCATCGAGCAAATACTGAAAGGCGAGGTCGAGGTCCGCGGCCAGGGGCCGGTCGAGCGCGACGACCTGTTAAAAAACGACGGCTGCGCGCTGATTTCGGTGCGGGAGCCCTATCTGGCCCGCATAGAGGAAATCGTGGACGTCCAGGCCCTGGAGGCCAGCCCGCAGAAGGTCGTGGTGGATTGTCTCTACGGCACGAGCCGGGGATACCTGCCCGAGTTCCTCATGGACCACGGCTGCGAGGTCAAGGTCCTCCACGCCTACCGCGACGCCTTCTTCGGCGGCCATACCCCCGAGCCCAGCGGGCACAGCCTGGACGAGCTGTCCCAGGCGGTGCGGGATTCCGACGCCGTCATCGGGCTGGCCTGCGACGGCGACGCGGACCGCTTCGGGGTGGTGGATTCCACCGGGCACTACGTGAACTCGAACATGATTCTGGCGCTGGTCTTCTGGCACCTGGCGCGCTACCGGGGCTGGGAGGGCGGAATAGCCCGCTCCGTGGCCACCACCTCCCTCGTGGACGCCCTGGCGGCCAAGCTCGGGCGGGAGGTTCACCAGACGCCGGTGGGCATCAAGCACCTCGCGGCCTGGGTGGCGACGGGGACGGTGGTGATGGGCGGCGAGGAGTCTTCCGGCATCTGCTTTAAGGGCCACGTCCTGGACAAGGACGGAATACTCGCGTGCTCCATCGTGGCCGAGATGCTCGCCCGCAGCGGCCGGACCGTCCGGCAGCTCATCGAGGACCTCTACGTGGAAGCCGGGCGCCGGTATCTGGACGGGCGGTTGAACCTGCGGCTCACCGACGAGGTGGCCCCGCTGATTCGGGAGCGCCTGGCCGGGGAGCCGCCGGAGACCTTCGCCGGGGTGGCGGTGCGCGGCGTGGACCGCACCGACGGCATGAAGCTGCTATTGGCCGACGACTGCTGGGTGATGCTGCGGCCCTCGGGAACGGAGCCGGTGGTGCGCATGTACGCCGAGGCGTACGACGATGGTCGCCTGGACGAGCTGGTGGCGGCCACGCGGGAATTCCTGTTCGAGGGCGCGGGGTAGGGGGCGTTCCCGGGTTTGGATGATTCGTAGGGCGGGGATTCCATCCCCGCCGCGTTTTCAAAGGCAGCCCTCACCCCCTAACCCCGTCGGCGCGCCTCTCCCACGGGGAGAGGGGACCACTGCACCCCCCTCCCTCACCCTCCCCCCAAAGGGGGGAGGGGACCGCTGCACCCCTCACCCCGGATTGCGATGACGCAGGGGCGGGTGTCCACACCCGCCCACGGTTGTGTCAATCGTAATGAACCCGAACGTAGGGCGGGGATTCCATCCCCGCCGCGTTTTCTACGTTCCCGGCCCCGACCCTCACCCTAACCCTCTCCCTAAGAGGGAGAGGGGACACGCGCCGAATTGAGGGGGCGGCGCGAATGAGGTATACTGGCAGCGTAATCCTCGCTCCATACCACCATGAACCTCACCGCCTGCCGCCACGTTTTCGAGGACACCCTCGCCCTTCTGCGCCCCCGCACCGGGGAGGAGTGGCTCGAGCATCTCGACGAGGCCTACCATCTGGCCGCCAGGGCCCACCGCGGTCAGCGCCGCCGCTCCGGCGACCCCTTTTTAATCCACTCCGTCGAGGTGGCCTACATCCTGGCCGAGCTCGGGGGTGACGCCGAAACCGTCATCGCCGGCATCCTCCACGACACCCTCGAGGACACGAGCCTGGGCGGGCTGGAAATCCTGGAGCAGTTCGGCGAGGGTGTGTACCACCTGGTCGAGGGGCTGACCCGGGAGGCCAGGCTGGAGAGGTCGGGCCGGGCCGGGCCCTCGGCGACGCTGCGTCGGCTGCTCCTGGCCGCCCAGCACGACCCGCGCATCCTCCTCGTCAAGCTCGCCGACCGCCTCCACAACATGCGCACCCTCCAGCACATGCCCCCGGAGAAGCGCCGGGAGAAGGCCCTGGAGACCCTGGAAATCTACGCCCCCCTGGCCCACCGCCTCGGCGTGGCCAAGCTCCGGTGGGAGATGGAGGACCGGGCGCTGATGTACCTCCATCCCGAGGTGTACACCGACCTGGCGGAAATCGTCCGCGCCGGGAAGCCGGAGCAGGAGGTCATCCTGGCCGAGGTCATCGAGGAGCTGAAGGCCAAGCTCGATGAGTTGGAGATTGAGGCGACCGTCTTCGGCCGCCCCAAGCACATCTACTCCATCTACCGCAAGATGCTGGAGAAGGGCGAGCCGCCGGAGCACATGGTGGACCTGTTGGGAATCCGGGTCATCACGCGGCATGTGCGCGACTGCTACAGCGTGCTTGGCATAGTCCACAGCCTGTGGCGCCCCATCGTCGGCGCCTTCTCCGACTACATCGCCAACCCGAAGCCCAACCGCTACCAATCGCTGCACACGGCGGTCCACGGCCGTCTCGGGCGACACATCGAGGTTCAAATCCGCACCGAGGAGATGAACTTCATCGCCGAATACGGCGTGGCCGGCCACTTTTTCTACAAGGAGACCGGCTTCGACGCCGACCTCGACGACGAGCTCCTCTGGCTGCGGCGAATCGTTGACTGGGAGAAACAGACCTCCAACGCCCGCACCTTCGCCAGCGCGGTCAAGATTGACCTCTTCGCCGAGCAGATATTCGTCGTAACCCCCAAGGGGGAAACGCTGGACCTGCCGGTGGGCTCCACGGTGCTCGACCTCGCCTTCCGCCTCCACACCGACCTGGGCGTGAGTTGTTCGGGCGCCATGGTGAACGGACGGTCACAACCTATCAACCACGTGCTCTCGGCCGGCGACCGGGTCGAAGTTCTGACCTCCGAGGAGATTCACCCCCGGCCCGGCTGGCTCCGGTTCGTGAAAACCTCCCACGCCCGGCACGCCATCCGCCGCTATCTCCACCACCACCCCGAGCTCGGGCGCCGGGTGAACCGCAGCCTCGTGCGCTTCAGCCTCAAGGGCGGCCTGAAAGACTTCCAACGGGTGGTGGAGGGGATTGGGCGGCTCCCCGAAATCGAGCTCACCCGGGTCAGCTTCACCCGCTTCGGACCGGCTAACATCCGCATCAACGCGCGGGTGCCCGACACCGAGGAGACGCCGGCCGAATCGAGCCCGGCCCTCACCCGGCTCACCGAAACGTTCCCCGGCCTGTCGGTCGAGGTCCGGCGGTGAAAGGCGACGGTCCGTCCGACCGCTGGGAGGTGTTCCGGGTCGGCCCGGCGACGGGCTTCACCACCCTGCGGACGCCGAGCCCCACCGACGACCCCCTGGAAGTCGTCCGCGAGCTTCTGAACGGCATAGCGCCGGGGGCGGGAATCGCCCGCGTGCACCAGGTCCACGGCCGCGAGGTATTCATCGCCGAGGGGCCGACCTCCCTCCCCTACCCCCGGGCCGACGCCCTGGTCACGGACAGAAAAGGGCTCGCCGTGGTCGTCCTCACCGCCGACTGCCTCCCGGTCCTCGTGGCCGACGAGGGGGGCAGGGTGGCGGGGGCGGTCCACGCCGGCCGCCGGGGCGCGCTGGCCGACGCGGTGGGGGCGGCGCTGGAGCTCATCGAGCGGCGCTTCGGAGTGAAGCCCTCCTCGCTCTTCGCGCACGTGGGCGCCGGAATAGGTCCCTGCTGCTACGAGGTGTCGGACGCCATCGCCGACGAGCTCTCCGGGCGCTGGGGGGAGCGGTTCGTCCTCCGGAAACCGGACGGCGGGCCCCGCCTGGACCTCCCCGGCCTCGTCCGGCACCAGCTCCTGGCGCGCGGAATGAACCCGGAGCAAATCGCGTCCTCGGGCGATTGCACCCGATGCCGCAGCGACCGGTACTGGAGCCACCGGGCGTTGGGGGAGGCGGCGGGCCGCATGGCAACGGGCGTGTTTCTGGGTGG
>CAYTCV010000098.1:0-6717 GCA_964436465.1 uncultured bacterium | reverse complement strand
GCGGCTCGTAGAAGAGCCGCCCTACACCGCCTCATATTACCCTCACCCTACGGGTGGAGGACGATTTTGCCGCTGTTCCCGGACGCCATGAGCTCGAAGGCCCGGGCGTAATCCTCCAGGGGGAAGGTGTGGGTGATGGCCGGGGAGATGTCCAGCGTCCCCGAGGCGAGGAACTGCTTGGCCTTGTACCAGGTGGTGAACATGCGGCGGCCGACGATGCCGTAAATCCGGGCGTTCTTGAAAATGACCCCGTCGTTGAGGTCCACACCGACGTCGGAGTCGTACAGGCCCAACAGCGACACCCGCCCTCCGAAGGCCAGGGCCTTGAGCCCCTGGGCCAGGGCGGACTGCACGCCGGAGAGCTCCAGCAGCACCTCGGCTCCCACGCCGTCGGTGAGCTCGCGGATTTTTGCCACCGGGTCGGCCTCTTTAACATTGAAGATATGGTCGGCGCCGCACTTTTTCGCCAGGTCCAGCCGGTAGGCGGACACGTCGGTGGCGAAGATTTTCGCGGCCCCGGAGGCCCTGGCCACCAGGACCGTCAGGACGCCCAGCGGTCCGCAGCCGGTAATCAAGACGGTCTTGCCCGCCACGTCCTCGGCCAGGACGGTGTCCAGGGCGTTGCCCAGCGGCTCCTGGGCGGCGGCCTGGTCCGCCGGAATCGCCCGGTCGTTCTGCCACACGACCACCTCGGGCACGGTGATGTACTCGGCGAAGCAGCCGTCGCGGTCCACCCCGAGGATTTTCAGGTTCAGGCAGATGTGCTGCTTGTCCGTCTTGCAGGCCCAGCAGTGGCCGCAGGGGATGTGGGTCTCGGCGGAGACGTAGTCGCCGACGTGCACGGTCGTCACGCGGGAGCCGATTTCGACCACCTCGCCGGCCAGCTCGTGCCCGAGGGTCTGGGGGAGGTTTTTTATGCGGCGCTGGGCCCACTCGTTCCACTGGTAGATGTGCTGGTCGGTGCCGCAGACGCTGGTGGAGGCGACCTTCACCAGGACCTCGTCCTCGGCGGGCGCCGGGACGTCCACGGTGACCAGCTCGGCGCCGGGGCCCGGCTTGAGCTTGCGGACGGCCTTCATCTTTTCTGCCACTTCGGCTCCTTAGTTTTTTTAAAAAAAATTTCTTGCCGGGGAATTGTACCCGGCCGGTGGTGTTTTGGCAAGGGATTGTATGCCGGATAAATATATATACTAGATGTTGTATGGTATAGGTTTTATTATCTCACTCGTTGCGGGGTAGGATTATGGGCGGCCCATTCCGACGCTTCATCTTGGAACGGTCGCCGAGCTTGACCGGACGCGCATTGACGACGATTCGAGCGTCGGTATTGGTCCGTAAAAACCAGAATGACGCGATTTTTCTGAATTTTTTTGGCAAATAATCACGATTGTGTTATACTATACGTGTCCCACATAAAGTCGGCATTTTGCAAAGAGTTACGCGTCCCTCCAATACCCGGCTATAATTGGAAACAGGGCGCGGGTTGCCTGGTGGTGTGAGGTTGCGCCTGAAGTTTTTTTTCGGTCGGGGAAGGTTGTTTTCGATTCGTTTTTCGACGGTAAGTCGTCTTGACAGGGATGATATTTCGGACTAGATTATCCTCGTATCCCTCGGAAGGATAAATTACACGATTTTCACTCTGAAACCAAAGGAGTGGTCATGAGGAAGTGCTTGTTCATGCTTGTCCTGCTGTCGGCGGCCGCCCTAGCGGGTAACGCCTTGACGGTGCAAGCGGAAAGTACCCTCCCCCCGGTCCTCGAAACCGGCGCGGTTCACTCGGGATTTTCCCCGCTGGCTCAGGGCGGAGGGGGTGGTTACTACTTCTGGGATTCCAGCGAGACCGACCCCTGGGCGCCCAACTACGCCTGGCGGCCACCGGTCAATTTCATGGGATGGCACGGCGACGACACGTACTGGACCGTAACGCTGCCCTTCACCGTGACATTATGCGGCAACCGCCACAACGCGGGGACGAACCTCTACATCGGCTCCAACGGCATCATCGGGTTCATCTCCACGAAGATGGACGAGCCGATTAACCAGGACATCCCGGTCTCGGCATCGCCGAACGCCGTCATCGCCGCGTTCTGGGACAACCTGACCGGCTACACGTCCGGCGACATCGCGGTGGACGTCATCGGCACCGCGCCCAACCGCGCGCTGTTCATCACCTACTCGCCCTGGTACTACGACCTGGCCCCCGCGGACCCCATCGAGTTCCAGGTCCTCATCCGCGAGACCAGCTTATCCAACATCAACAACACCATCGAGTTCCGCTACAATGACGTCATCGGTGACTCCTGGCGCGACAACGGGTTCTCCGCGACGGTGGGCCTGGAGGACAACGCCGGCGTCACCGCCGCCAAGTACTCCTACAACACGCCGGTCATCACCAACCGTCTGGCCGTCCGCTTCGTGGACAGCGATTACGTGGACAGCCAGCTCGGCGATTTCCATCTCATCGCCCCCGAGGACGGCTATACCGCCATGATAGGTGATTGGGTGGATTTCAGTTGGGAGGCCTCGGAATACACCGGTTCCGGCACCGTCACCTATAAGATGTACCTGGACGACAGCCCGAACTTCAACGACCCCACCATCTTCGACACCGGAACCGACACCAACTACCGCTACGTTTTCGGCTCCGACGACACCGGCACCTATTGGTGGAAGGTCATCGTTACCGAGTCCGTCCTCGGCCTCAGTAAATGGTCCGAGGAGACGAACCGGCTCGTCGTCAGCGACGTGGGCGTCGCCGAATCAAGCTGGGGCCGAATTAAGGCCAACTTCGAATAGTCTTTCCGCCGGCGAATCAGTGAGGGGCGGCTCCGGATACCGCCCCTCATAAAAATTTTGCGTTTGTTTTTCTTGACAAGACCCAATTCCGGTGTTAGATTGCCCCCCGCGTGGTATCCCTTTTTCCTGGATAAGGAGGAATGATGCACAAGGTTCTGTTTTTTATCCTCCTGGTGTCCGTTTCGGTCTTTGCGGCCGCAACGTTAAGCGTCCAAGAGGAATCCCCTTCTACACCCGCTGTGGTGACGGCACTGCATCCCGAATTTTCGCATCTGATATTCGGTGACGGTGCGGGTTACAACTTCTGGGATTCGCACGAGTCCGGCGAGTGGGCGCCCTTGTACAACTGGCGCACGCCGCACGGCCCGCAGGGCTGGCAGGGGGACGACACGTACTGGACCACCACCCTGCCCTTCGACGTGAAGTTCTGCGGCGGAGACCATGCCGCGGGGTCCGATTTTTACATCGGCTCCAACGGTATCCTGGGCTTCGGCTCCACCGGCATGGATAACCCCATCAACCAGAACCTCCCCAACTCCACGTCGCCCAACAACATCATCGCGGCGTTCTGGGACAACCTGTCCGGCTACTCCACCGGAGAAATCTACGTGGAGACGGCCGGTTCCGCCCCGACCCGCAAGCTCGTCATCACCTATTCGCCGTGGTACTTCTACGAGGCCAGCGCGGACCCCATCGAGTTCCAGATTCTCATCTACGAGGCGCCGCTGGACACCGTGAACAACTCCGTCGAGCTCCGCTACAAGGACGTCATCGGCGACTCCTGGCGCGACAACGGAACCTCCGCCACCGTGGGTCTGGAGAACTCCAGCGGCACCGACGCCATCCAGTACTCCTACAACCAGGAAATCATATCCAACCATCTCGCCATCCTCTTCGTGGACTCGAACTGGGTGGACGACCAGATGGGCGAATTCAACCTGCTCACCCCCGCGGACGGGGACTTGGTCTTTACCGGCGAAACCGTCCACTTTTCCTGGGAAGTCCCCGAATACACGGGCCACGGGGAAATTCACTACACCCTTTACATCGCCGACAACGCGGACTTCAACAACCCCATGGTCTTCGACCGCGACACGAACGCCTGGTTCGACTACATCTACGGCAGCGACGACACGGGGCACTACTGGTGGAAGGTGTACGCCGAGGAGGACGACATCGGCATCAACGAGTGGTGCAACGACGTCTTCGACTTCACCGTCACCGGTGTAGGAGTTACAACCGCGACCTGGGGCCAGATTAAGGCCCAGTACTAGCCGGCCTTCCTCGCGGGCGCGGTTTCGGCGCCTGGTGGTTGAACGACTGATTGTGTTCCGCTAGATAGATAAGGCGGGGTTGATACCCCGCCTTTTTATTGAGGTCTCGGGCGGGGTTTAAAACCCCGCCTTATATTTTTCGTCGTTCCCGGCCTCGCCTGTTGCGATGACGTAGGGGCGGACCTTTAGGTCGGCCCCTACGAGGAATTGCGCGGTTCTAATTGTATGGCGGGGATATTGGTCCCCGCCGTGTTCACGCCTTACCCTCACCCTAGCCCTCTCCCTGGACGGGAGAGGGGACCGCTGCACCCCCCTTCCCGACCTTCCCCCCAAAGGGGGGAAGGGGACATGCACCCCTCACCCAGGACCGACGGCGATTTTGCGATGACGTAGGGCGGACCTGTGGGATGCGTCCCCCGCAGGCCGCCGCGAAATGCGATGACGTAGGGGCGGGTCTCTGTGCCCGCCCGCCCCTCTCCCCCACCCGTCGGCGCGCCGTTCAGGTCGGCCCGAGGACTGCGGAGGATGACGCCCGGCGTCATCTGGCACGGATTTGGCTGTTATACCGAATGCTCTTACTCCACGACCCTTCGGGCCAATCAATTAGTAATCGAGGAGGATTAATGCGCTTCATCCTGTGCCTGTGTCTAATCGCGGCTCTCGCGGGCGTCGCGTCCGGGGCCACCGTCTTTTCGACCGGACCGACGGGCGTCCCGCCCCGCGGTGGAGCCGACGCCGGCTACTATTTCTGGGATTCCATGGAGCCGGGGGAGTGGGCGCCGGAGTACGAATGGTACAAGCCCACCGTTTCCCAGGGCTGGTGCGGCGACGACGTCTACTGGCCCACCATCATCCCCTTCGACATATGCTACTGCGGTGAGCTCCACCCGGCCGACTCGCTCCTCTACGTGGGCTCCAACGGGATGCTGAGTTTTTCGGAATCGGGCCTGGCGGGGCCCATCAACCAGCGCGTCCCCGACCCGACACCGCCCAACGGCGTCATCTCCCCCCTGTGGGACAACCTCGACGGCTCTACGGACGGAAGGATTTATCTGGACCTGGAGGGGACGGCCCCCGACAGGCGGTGGTACGTCACCTGGTCGCCCTGGTATTTCGACCGGGTCTTGATTGACCCCATCGAGTTCCAGGTGGTCTTCTACGAGATGGACACGACCGGCGTCAACAACACCCTGGAGTTTCGCTACCGGGACCTGGAGGGCGATTCGTGGCGGGACCACGGGGCCTCGGCCACGGTGGGGCTGGAGGGACCGACGGGCTTCGAGGCGGCGCGCTACTCCTTCGACCAGCCCGTCCTCCCCGACGAGTTCGCCGTCCGTTTCGTGGATGAGCTTTACGTAGACGACCACCTGGGCACTTTCAGCCTCGTGACGCCCAAGGATGGTTCCATCGTCTCGCCGGGTGAGACCATTCGCTTCACCTGGGAGGAGCCCGTATACGGCGGGCACGGCCAGCTCCTGTACACGCTCTATCTGGCCCGCGACCCGGATTTCGGGGAGGTCATGGGCTTCGATACCGGGCCCGAAGCGGAGATGGAATACATCTTCGGCACCGGCGAGACCGGTTCCTACTGGTGGAAGGTAACGGCCCGGGAGACCGACCTCGGACTCACCCGCGAGAGTGAGGGGGCCTTCTCCCTGGAGGTCTCCGCGTCGGCGGTTGTCGAGTCGAGCTGGGGAATCATCAAGGCCGTTTTCTAAACATTAAGGGGGACCATCGGTCCCCGAGTAATCGGGCGGCGGAAATTTCCGTCGCCTTTACTTATTGATATTCCACGTATTAATGCCTGTGCACCCCTTCGGTAAGGTTGACAGAGGCCACTCTGGGTGATATATTATCATTAGAGTTAGATTGGCGCGTTTGTGCCTTTCGACCCGGGGAGGAGCCATGCGTAAGACGATGCTGCTCTTGCTGGCCGCGCTGACGGCCGCGTTGGGTTACGCCATCGAGGCCGGCGGTACGACCGCGGCGGTCACATACCGGGCGGAGTGCCCGGATTTCGGCCGCCTCGTTGTCGGTGACGGCGCCGGGTACTACTTCTGGGACTCCAATGAGACGTCGCCCTGGGCGCCCGTATACGACTGGATTGACGCCAGCGGCGGGACCGACCTCGGCATCGGCGACGAGGCCAGCGTCACCGTGACCACCCCCTTCGCCATCCGCTTCTGCGACCGCGACTACGCGGCCGGCTCCACGGTCTACGTGGGGTGCAACGGGGCCCTCTCCTTCCGCAACGCCGGCATACCCGGCGCCAACCAGAACATCCCGGACACGACCGCCCCCAACGCCCTGGCCGCCGCCGCCTGGGACGACCTGCGCGGCATATCCGGGGACCACCTCTACAGCTACCTCGACACCACCGGCGACCTCGACATCTGGGTCCTGAGCTACGACCCGTGGCACCGCTACCTCTCCGTGGGGCCGTTCCGGTTCCAGATGCAGATATACGAGCGGCCCGTGGACGGTATAAACAACATGGTGGAGTTCCACTACCAGACGGTGCTGGCCTCGGGCATCAACCTGGGGCACAGCGCCACGGTGGGGCTGGAGAACTGGGGCGGCACCGAGGCCGCGGCGTACTCCTACAACACCGACCTCGAGGCCGAGTTCGCCGTCCGGTTCATCGACA
>CAYTCV010000097.1:0-6998 GCA_964436465.1 uncultured bacterium | reverse complement strand
CAGCGGTGGAGCCGGATTATGGTCATCGCCGGCATCGCGGCGCTGGTGTCCTGGGTGATTGCCAAGCTCGGCGGCTGAACACCGGGCATCGTGCGTAAAAAAGAAGCGGGCCGCGGCCCGCTTTTATTACGACGTGAAACCATATAGACCTGAATCCGTCAGTTAAACGTAATCATAGCTGTACTTTCCCTCTTCGTCACGAATCGATATACCTGCACAGACGGCCTTTCCGGTCCGTTCGATTCCGTGCATTTCGGTGAGTCTGTCGAGCCGTTCCTCTCGGTAATCCTCCTCAATTAAATGCACAAGTTCCCTATACCGCTTCTTCTTCGCCGCCTCAACGGCAGCGTCGTGTAGCTCCTCCACCCGTACCCTATCCCTGACGATAACCCGCAGCAAACGGTCACTCTGGGGACCGATGGGGTCCTGGTCGTTCTCCCACTTTGAGACCGTTGTTTTATCAACCCCCATCAGCCCGGCCAACTCGACGGCCTTCCACCCGACGTGCTTGCGTAGGTAACGTATCTCCGCCCCGCAGAGGGGGGCCGGCTTGTCCAACACGGCCAGGGCCAGGGTACGCATGAGAGTCGCGGCACCCTGTATCAGTGGCTCTACGTTCCCACACCTTCGGCACATTAGGAGACGTATATCCACGAGCACCACGTTCGGGAGCCCGCTTTCCAGGAAGGGGTAATCCCCACGGGTTTCCTCCATCTCATACTCACAAAGGCTACACTTGTTCATAATGGTCGTTTTTCGGGTTTAATCCGGGGTTTGCCGGAGAAGACGGTTATCAGCTTTGCTGTAAGCTTAGATGAAAAGCTGAAGATTATAACAAGCCATTTGCCGTCCGGCTCGTAACCCTCGATGCGGTATTTCCACTCCCCGTTGTCATCATCCCACTCTGCTGGGTCGAGTATCCAGCCGTTTTCCAATACCCATTTGCTATCATTAAACGATACCTTTTCTTCAGTAAGCTCCATCTTAAAATGAGCTGTTTCACGAAGGTATCCGCTATCCATGCACAGGAATAACTTTGTTTTTACCTCTGCAGGCGTTAATTTGTCTCCATTCATTGTTGCATTCGACCTCCTATTCCCTTTTTGTATATTTTCGTTTGTCGTATCCTCGGTTGGTATTATACCAACTATCTCCCCTTTTTTCAAAAAAACTTCCAGGAGGCCGTCGGTCATTTCCCGCCGCCGGTGCCTACCCCGGCGGGGTCGTCACCGTGAAATAAATCCCCCGCTCGATGATTCCATGCGGCCGCAGGCGCGACTTCGCCAGAATATCCCGCGCCTCGGGGACGGTGAAGGAGGCCTGCAGCGCGGGATGGAGGCGCGCCAGCCAGGAGCGCTTCACCGAAGAGAGGCGGAGCCGCCCGCCGGGCGCCAGTACCCGCTCCAGCTCGTTCACCAGCGCCACCGGGTCGGGCACGATTTGCAGCACGTCGGTGCAGATGACCGCGGCGAAATGCCCGTCGGGGAAGGGTGTGGCCGCGACGTCGCCCACCTCGAAGCGCAGGTTCGGGAGGGGGCCGGACTCCGCCGCCCTCGTCCGGGCCATCTCGACGAGCTCCGGGGAGAGGTCGAGGCCGACCGTCTCCGCGTCGGGGAAGCGCCTCGCCAGCTCTAACGCGCACTCCCCGCTCCCGCAGCCGGCGTCCAGGATGGGCCCCCCGGTGTAGCCGACGCGCGCCAGCTCCCCGGCGTAGGCTCGTCCCACGCGGCGGTTGCGCGCCGCCGAGCGCCGCCCGTAGGCCCGCGCCCGCTCCGGGTCGGCGAACATCCCCTCCACCATCTCCGGCCGTCGCTCCACTATTTCCCTTCCGGAACGCCCGGTGACGGGACTATTTCTCCCGCGCGAAGCGGGGCTCGTAGGTCTCGAACAGCCGCCCCCAGGGCGAGGAGTCCAGCCACCCCTTGTAGATGCGCCGGCCCTTGTAGTTCCACCAGAACTTGTCGTGGTAGAGGTCACTGGCGGCGACAAAGATGCTTACCAGCGGCGTGTGAAAGAAGAGCTTCTGAATGGCGCGCAGCGGCCCGAACCACAACAGGTCCCCCACCGTGGAGGCGAAGTTGTCCCCCACGGTGAAGCCCCAGCTCTCTTTCGAGACGTCCACGTCGCCGACGATGTCGATTTCCTCGATGCGCCCCGTCCCCAGGCCGCGCTCGTGGGCCAGGCGGATATACTCGATGCCCATCGGGTCGAAGCCCATCATCCTGGCCGCCACGGCGTCTATGGCCGTCTGGTCCGCCGAGGCGAGCATGAGGTCCTTCCGGACCGGGATGAGCGTGCGCGGGCCGGGGCCGTTGCCCGCCGAGGTGCCGTCCATCACGGCGAAAATCCCCGGGTGGATTTCCTGTTGGATGGCCAACAGGTCCACCAGGGTTTTATGAATCCAGGAGTGGGTGTAGTGGCGCTTGGTGGCCAACAGCCCGCCGAAGGCGTTCTTCATCGCCCCGGTGGTGGTGGTGTAGATGTGGCACTTGACCGTGGGCAGGTGGATGATGTTCTTGCCCGGGAAGTAATCGGGGAGATGGATGCCCTCGGGAAAGATGCGGTTCAGGACCAGCATCTCGGCCCTGGGCTCGTAGCGGCGCCAGGTCATGTGGTCCGAGCGGAAGTTGAACAGCAGTGGAATCCCGTACTTCTCGTAGATGGGCCGGTATTTATTGTAGAGGTCGCCCCTCTCGGCCTCGGTGACCACGGTCTTGTTCTCCACGGCCACCAGGTCGCCGCGGCCCTCGCTCGTCCGCATCGCCTTTATGACCCCCTCGAGCTGCCAGGGGGTGGTGTTGGCCGAGGGCATGGGCAGGTGCCAGGAGATGTTGTCCTTGAGGATGGTGGTCTTCCCGGCGGGCAGGGCGTCCTCGAAGCCGGCGAGCGCCATCGCCCGGGCGGTGTCCTCCAGGACGGACTCGGGTCGCGTTTTGACGACTGCCACCTTGGCGCGGGCCATTGACTCTCCTTGGGGCCTTGATTAGAATATTGCGAATCTACTAATGGCCGGGGAACCGTCCTCCCCACGGGGAAAGGGTAGCACATTTAACCGGCCGTTCCCAGAGCGACGGGATGTTACATTTTACCCCGCCGAACCGGAACGGGGGTGGGCGACGGCCGGGGGGGCGGATATTTATAATCTATTAAAATAAAGGCGGTTAGCTCCCCGGATACCTTTGGACTGTACGTGGCATGGAGTTTGCTTTACAATAGGTCGCAAGTTTATGCGGGAATAAACCTTGAAGCCAAAGAACCTCATCATCTTAGCCGCTTTCGCCGTCCTGGTGCTCACCGCCGGCGTCCTGCACTTCGGCGGTCAAAAGACCCAGGCTGCGGCGCAACAGCACGTCTCCATCGTTTCGAGCGAGAAGGAGGACCCCGCAAGACAGGCGGGCGACGGCATCAACGTGTGGCTGGTCAAGGGCGAGGTTCCCGCGGTCGGCTTCGTCACCTGCAAGGTAACCTTCCCCGACGGCCGGGTCGAGACCATCCCGCTGGACGGAAGCTACGTGCTCGACGACCGGTGCCATTTCCTGGTTTCCCTCTTCCCCACGGCGGGCGATTGGGGCGCAACCGTGCGCATCTTATACAATCGCCTGGACCAGACCGAGGCCGACCTGAAGGCCGACCGTTCAGTGACGTTGGAAAAGGTCGCCCCTCAGCTGCCCGCGGACAGGCCCGAGGAAGGCTTCGTCTGGCGTGGGGAGGAGCTACCGGGGTGCAACGTGTGGCGTTGGGATGTCAATCTTTAGCCGACGTTCCCGGTAGAAAGGGGCCCCCCGTGGGGGCCTTTTTTTATACGCTAGAATCACCGCCTTAACCGCCGGAAAGGGCGGTTGATGGCGAGAAGCGCCTTCCACCCTCGCGGGAGGAGTATCCGCGGCAAAATACCCCCCCATTTAGCGGGGTTGACACCCGGCATCATCCCTGTTAATGTGAACTTGCGTAGGAAATTTACCTTCCCGCCGATAAAAACGGGGTAGACGGCGGTGTGGCGGGCGGATGTGCGGAGTAAAGACCTGATTGACCCGTCCGGCCTCGACATTCGCTACGAGATTAAATACCGATTGACGGATTTCCCTCTTCTCGGCCATTCTACGAACTGGAAAAGTCAGAAACCCAACCCCCAAACAAAAAGGAGACCCCCATGCGCAAGCTAATTGTGCTCTTGACCGTGGCTCTGTTCTGTACGGCGTTTGCCGGCATGCCCTACCTGAGCGTCGACGGTTCCAACGACGCCATGACCGCCCACTGGCAGGCCTACGACGAGGGCGGCGAGGATACCGCCGCGTGCGTCGTGGACGACACCGACGAGTACGGCCTGGGCGACAGCACCTGGATGTACAACTCCGACTCCATCGACCTGACCGACGCGGAGACCGCGTACCTCACCTTCTCCTACATGCTCGACACCGCCGGCTCCGGCGACTATCTGGCCGTCTACGCCGTGGATTACGAGCCCGTCGCCGGTGATTTCGACCCCGATTCCGAGACGCCCCTGGAGGTCTACGACACCAACGCGGAGGACTGGACCGACGAGACCCTGTATCTGTCCGACCATCTCGGCGAAGGCGACGTCTACATCGTCTTCTACTGGGAGTCCGACGCGACCGACGTCGCCGCCGGCCCGCGCCTCAACGAGGCCTGCGTCTACTCCTGGGACGGCGAGTCCATGGACTGGAACCAGATTCTCTACTGGAACGCGGACCACGGCGCCTACGGCCCGGGTGAGGCCGTCAACCTCGACCTCTCCGACGGCGCCGGCGGCACCCTCGCCGTGGACTTCCACTACAACGACGCCGGCGGCTGGAACTGGTGGTGCGAGGTGGACGACGTCGTCATCTCCGACGATTCACGCGCCGAGCTCCTCAATGAGCAGTTCGAGTCCTGGCCGCCCACGGATTGGGACATCTACACCGAGGGAAGCTACACTTGGGAGAGTAACACCACGTGCGGCCGCACCAACTACGCCGGCACCGGTAACTGCGCCGACGCCGACTCCGACTACTGGTACTCGGGGCTTAACGCTCACATGGTCACCCCGCCCATCGACTGCTCCGACAGCACCTCCGTCGACCTGGACTTTCTCGGCGCCTACAACTACTTAGGCGGCAGCGAATACTTCGAGGTCCTGCTGGGCACCGCCGAGATTTCGGCCGACATCGAGGACATGTTCGACGACCTCGGCGGCTGGACCACCGTGGACGAGGGCGAGTACCTCAACGTCGAGAACACCTCCTGGGGCGCCATCAAGGCCACGTTCTAGTCCCGTAACTGCACCATTGAATAGGGGTCGGTCGTCCGGCCCCTTTTTCGTGAGCCCAAAATCGCGTTCCCCCTCTCCCTGTGGGAGAGGGCCGGGGTGAGGGCTTCCGCTTATCCCCTCCCCCCTCTGGGGGGACGGTTAGGGAGAGGGGTGGATACGGACAGGTGTTGACACCCGCCCCTGCGTCAAAACCGCAACCCCGCCGTTGACCGCCCCGCGGGCCGCCTGCTATCATCACCCCGAAGCGCAATCTACCCCCTTTCTGCCCAAAGCGAGGAGAAATGCCCGAGCCGAAACACTTCAAGAACTACATCGGCGGCGCGTGGGTCGAGGCCGCCGGAGGCGAGCGCTACGAAAACCGCAACCCCGCCGACACCGGCGACCTGGTCTCCACCCAGCCGAAATCCGACGCCCGGGATGTGGACGCCGCCGTGGCCGCGGCCAAGGAGGCCTTCGAGGGCTGGCGTCTGGTCCCCGCCCCCGAGCGCGGCCTGTTAATCATGAAGGCCGTGGAAATCCTGAAAGCGCGCAAGGAAGAAATTTCGCGGATGATGACCCGGGAGATGGGCAAGGTCATCGCCGAGACCCGGGGCGACACCCAGGAGGCCATCGACTGCGGGATGTACGCCGCGGGGGAGGGCCGCCGGCTCTTCGGCCGCCACACCCCCGTCGAGATGCGCAACAAGTTCGGCATGGCCATCCGCCGGCCCGTGGGCGTCTGCGGCATGATTACCCCCTGGAACTTCCCCATCGCCATCCCGAGCTGGAAGATGTTCCCCGCGCTCATCTGCGGCAACACCTGCGTCATCAAGCCCGCCACCCTCACCCCGGCCAGCGTCGCCAACTTCATGGAGGTCTTCGAGGAGGCCGGCTTCCCGCCCGGCGTGGTGAATATGGTCACCGGCGGCGGCTCCACCGTGGGCCGGGCCATCATCGAGCACCCCGACGTCAACCGCGTCTCCTTCACCGGCTCGGTGGAAATCGGCAACCTGCTGGCCGGGCAGTGCGGGGCCATCGGCAAGCCCTTCTCCGCGGAGCTGGGCGGCAAGAACGCCCAAATCGTCATGGACGACGCCAACCTGCCACTGGCGCTCGACGGCGTCCTGTGGGGCGCCTTCGGCACCACCGGCCAGCGCTGCACCGCCACCAGCCGCCTCATCCTCCACGAGAAAATCCACGACGAATTTATCGAAAAACTCGTCGCACGGGCCAAGAAACTCAAGGTCGGCAACGGCCTCGACGAAACCGTGGACATGGGCCCCGCCGTCAGCGAGGACCAGCTCAAAACCGACCTCCACTACATCGAAATCGGGTTGAAAGAGGACAGGGCCGAGCTCGTCCTGGGCGGCAAGCGGCTCACCGGCGGCGCCTACGACAAGGGATTCTTCATCGAGCCGACGATTTTCACCGGCGTCAAGGCGGGGAAGCGCCTGGAGCAGGAGGAGATTTTCGGCCCGGTCCTCTCGGTCATCAAGGTCGGGAGCTTCGAGGAGGCCATCAAAGTCCAGAACGACACCGCCTACGGCCTCTCCAGCTCCATCTACACCGAGAACGTGAACCTGGCCTTCAAGGCGATTCAGGACATCGAGGCGGGCATCACCTACATCAACGGGCCGACCATCGGCGCCGAGGTGCACCTGCCCTTCGGCGGCGTGAAGGGCACCGGCAACGGCCACCGCGAGGCGTCCTGGACGGTGCTGGATTTCTACACCGAGTGGAAGAGCGTGTA
>CAYTCV010000096.1:0-7038 GCA_964436465.1 uncultured bacterium | reverse complement strand
CTTGAACTACTCAAACCGCTCCCCGCGGAACAGGGGTCCAGCGTCCCACGCTGGTAAAAATCCTAAGAATTGAGAAGCGGTCCCGCTCGCGGCGGTTGCTCTTGAACTACTCAAATCGCTCCCCGCGGAACCGGGGTCCAGCGTCCCACGCTGGTCCAGCGTGCTGCGCTCTCATACATCCCGGAATTGAAACGGAGCCTCGCGCGCGGCAGTTGCCCGGGAATTATCAAAACCGTTCCCCGCGGAACCGCGGTCCAGCGCGCTGCGCTGGTGCGAGAGGCGGGAGTTGAACCCGCACGGCCGAAGCCACTGGAACCTAAATCCAGCGCGTATGCCAGTTCCGCCACTCTCGCACGCCGGACGGCGGGGGAATCACCCCCCGCCGGGTCAATGAGCTCATATAAAGCCACGCCCCTCCGCCGGGGGCGGCTCATTCGCTGGCCCACTCGTCGAGGAAGCGGGCGATGAGCTCGCGCTCGTCCATCTCGATTTGCTTCTGCTCCTCGACGCTGACCCGCTTGAGGCTGTTGCTCTTGATATCGTTGATGACGGAGCGGTGCTGGTCCATCAGGAGATTCTTGAACTGGGTCAGGGCTTCGTCGGAATCCACGGCGCCGAGCCACTCGGTTTTGCGGCGATAGACGATGCCTCCCGACACGAAGACCAGGGTGACGATGTAGGGGGAATCAACGTCGCCTCGGCTCTCCGACTGGACGTGATACACCTCGCCGCCAAGCTCGATGTTGTCGTTGTGGCCCGGCAGGAGCAAAAGGCCCTCCAGGATAATCACCATCGCGGCTCGATTATACCCGATGCGGCAGTATTAGACTAGCAAAATGGGGTTGGGGTCAGGCGAGGGGGTCGAAGGAGTCACCGTTGGAGGCGGGAAGGCCGACGGTCCACAGCCCCCGAACCTCCAGCTCCCGGGCGAGAAGGACGAGCAGGTCTTCGCAACCGGCCCCGCTGACCGCCGAGAGCGGGAGTACCGGCAATCCGGTCGCCTCACGCAGCCGGTGCACCTGTACGGTCGCGCCGGGCAGGTCTATTTTATTGGCGATGACCAGGGCGACCTTGGCCGCCAGCTCCGGGCTGTGGGCCTTCAGCTCGGCGAGAACGACGGCGAAATCCTCGACGGGGTCACGCCCCTCGGAGCCCGCGGTGTCCACCACCACGGCCACCATGCGCGTCCGCTCGATGTGACGGAGGAAATCGTGCCCCAGTCCGACCCCCTCGCTGGCGCCGGCGATGAGGCCCGGGATGTCGGCCAGGACGAAGGCCCTCTCCCGGTCCAGCTCGACCACGCCGAGGTGGGGCTCCAGGGTGGTGAAGGGGTAGGCGGCGATTTCGGGCCGGGCGTGGGTCAGCCGCGCGAGGATGGAGGATTTGCCGGCGTTGGGCATCCCGGCCAGTCCCACGTCGGCGATGAGCTTCAACTCCAGTTGCAGCTCGAATCCCTCCCCCGGGGTGCCGGGGGTGGAGATGCGCGGAGCCTGTCGGGTGGACGTGGCGAAGTGGACGTTGCCCTTGCCGCCGCGGCCGCCCCGGGCTACCAGGACCCGTTTGCCGTCCTCGTCGAGGTCGGCCACGAGGACCTTCTCCGGCAGACGGTAGGCCTGGGTGCCCACGGGGCAGAGGACGACGAGGTCCCCGCCCGAGGCGCCCGACTTCCGCTGCTTGGCGCCGGGCTTGCCGTCGGGGGCGAGGTATCTCGGCCGGTAGCGGAAGCCGACGAGGGTGTTGAGCCCGTAGGTGCCCGTGAGAAAGACCGAGCCGCCGCGTCCGCCGTCCCCGCCGTCGGGGCCGCCCCGGGGGACGTACTTCTCCCGGCGGAAGCTCACGACGCCGTCACCGCCTGCGCCACTGCTGACGTAAATCTTGGCCCGGTCTATGAACATGCGAAAAAACCCCGTCCGGGGTTTTTGTCAGGGAGTTTCGACAATTTTACCGCATCCCGGCGTGCGTCCGGTCCCGCGTCACCTGACCGTCACGGAGATGTAGCGACGGTCGCGGCGGCGGTAGTAATCCACCACTCCGTCGAAGAGAGCGAACACGGTGTTATCCCTCCCCAGTCCGGCGCCGGGGCCGGGGAAGAACTCGGTCCCCCGCTGGCGGACGAGGATGGACCCGCCGGTGACGAACTGCCCCGCGAAGCGCTTGCATCCGAGGCGCTTGGACTCGGAATCGCGCCCGTTCCTGGAAGAGCCGCCGGCCTTCTTGTGAGCCATTCTTTTCCCCCGTCGCGTGCAGAAGCGTTTTCCGCGGCGTAGTTTAGCCGGAAGGCGGGTGGATGTCAAGAGGGGAGGTTCAGGCGTCGTCGGCTCGACAGCCGCGGCACCGGCTGCTATACTTTTTCCGTCATTTTAAACGGACCGGAAACCATGAACGTCGGCCTCTGCGGGCTGCCACAGTCGGGCAAGACAACCCTCTTCAACCTGTTGACCGGGTCGCGCCACGACCTGAATCCCGGCAAGGTGGAGGTCAACGTCGAGGTCACGCCGGTGACGGACGAGCGTCTGGATTGGCTCTGGTCGCTGGAAGGCCGGGGGAAGCTGACCCGGGCACAGGTGACCTACCTCGACGTGGCCGGCCTGGCCCGAGGTCAGGGCGGGGGTTCGGTGGCGGCGCGATTCATCAGCGAGCTCCGCCGAGCCGACGCACTGCTCGTCGTTCTGCGCGCCTTCGACGACCCGAACGTCCCCCACCCCGAGGGCTCCGTAAACCCGGCCCGGGATTTCGAGATTTTCTTGCTGGAGCTGGGCGTGGCCGACCTCGGCGCGGTTCAGACCCGGTTGGGGAACGCGGGTAAAGGTGTGGACCGGGGCGACAAACGGGCGCTGGAGCAGGCGGCCCTGGAGCGGGACGTCCTGGAACGACTGGCGACGGCGCTCGAGGGCGGCGGACCGGCCTCATCCGTGGAGCTCATCCCCGCCGAGGAGGAGCTCGTCCGCAGTCTGGGTCTCTTCACCCGCAAGCCGCTCGTCACGCTCCTGAACGCCGACGCCGACGGGCGCGACCTGTCGATAGACGTCAGCCGACTGGCCGACGAGCCGCTGGTGGTCCACGGCAAGCTGGAGGACGAGCTGGCCGGCCTGGAGCCGGAGGAGGCCGGGTTGATGCGGCTGGAGTACGGCCTGCCCGAAGGCGGCGTCCAGCGGGTGGTCCGGGCCTGCTACGACGTCCTGGGTCTCGAGAGCTACTTCACCTCCGGCGAGAAGGAGACCCGGGCCTGGACCATCAAGCGCGGCGCGAGCGCAGTTGAGGCGGCGGCCTGCATCCATTCCGACATCGCCCGCGGCTTCATCCGCGCCGAAGTGGCCCACTTCGAGGACCTGAAGGAGCACGGCTCCTTCGCCGAATTGAAGAAAAAGGGCCTGTACCGCATCGAGGGCCGGGACTACATCGTCCGGGACGGTGACGTAATCCTCTTCCGTTTTTCCGTATAGAAGACGAAAATCAAAGAATCAGCGCAGGAGGCACCCTTGAGCAAAACCGTGGCACAGGTACTCGCCCAGGCCATGGAGGCCGAAATCACCGGCTTCACCACCTACCTGGAATTCGCGCGGCAGACCAAGGACGAGACCGGCAAGAACATGTTCATCACCCTGGCCCGGGAGGAGGTAGACCACTACGAGATTCTGCGGCGTCAGTTCAGCGAAGCCTTCGCCGGGAAACCCATCGAGCCCATCGAAATCTCGCAGACGGAGATTGCGGAGCTCGTCCCGCAGCTCGATTCGGTGGCGGAGAGGACCGCCGGGGCCGAGGGCGCCAACGAGCTTCACGCCCTCAAGACGGCCATAAACCTGGAGCGGGAGGCCATAGACTACTACACCGAGTGGTCGGTTAAGGCCGAGGACGCCACCGTCCGCGAGACTTTCAAAAACCTGGCCCAGATGGAGGAGGGGCACTTCGAGCTGCTCCGGTCCCAGCTCGACTACATCAGCAACACCGGCCACTGGTTCGGCATCAACCAGTGGACGATGGAGGATTGAGTCATCGCG
The DNA here is from genome assembly GCA_964436465.1 of uncultured bacterium. Taxonomy (GTDB): domain Bacteria; phylum RBG-13-66-14; class RBG-13-66-14; order RBG-13-66-14; family RBG-13-66-14; genus RBG-13-66-14. The sequence continues at coordinate 3,040 of CAYTCV010000096.1, read as the reverse complement.
GGTAAAAAAAGGCGGGCCCGGCCCGCCTTTCGTTTTACTACGGCTTGAAGTGGATGACGAGCACCACCGCCGCGGCCCATAAGAGCACGTCCACCAACAGCGAGATATCCTTGGAGAGGATGGCCGAGGGATTGCCGCCCAGCCGCCGCTGCTCCACGTCGTACAGGTAGCGGAAGACGCCGTAGAGGACGAAGGGAACGGTGTACACCAGCCCCTCGGTCCCGAACCGCTCCACCGTCGAGGGCCACAGGGTGTAGAGGCTGTAGGCCACCACGGTGGCGGTGGTGACCACGGCGGACATCTGGTCCAGGAGGCGCGTGGAGTATTCGCTCAGGGTTTTGCGGTGGCTCTCCGCGCCCTCGGCCAGGGACGTGAGCTCGGCCCGGCGCTTCTCCAGCGCCAGGAACAGGGCCAAAAAGAGCGTCACCGCCAGGAACCAGGGGGAGGACTTCAGCCCCGGCGAGAAATCCACCAGCGCCTCCACGCCGCCGATGGCCCGTAGCACGAAACCGAAGGCCACCAGCAGGACGTCGAGGATGACCACCTTCTTGGCCCAGAAGCTGTAAACGAGGTTCAGGCCCAGGTACACGGCGCCGACGATGAGGAAGCCCGGCGTGACCGTCCAGGCCGCCGCCAGCCCGCCGGCGGCCAGAAGCAGGGCCCAGACATAGGCCAGCGGCCGGGGCACCAGGCCCGAGGCGACCGGGCGGTTTTTCTTGTGCGGATGCGAACGGTCGCGCTCGGCGTCCACGGCGTCGTTGAGGGCGTAAACCGCCCCCGACAGGAGGCAGAAAATGCCGAAGGCCGCCAGGGACCGCAGGAGCGCCGCCGGGGTGGTGTAAAGCTGCGCGAACACGACGCCGGCGAAGACGACGACATTCTTCAACCACTGCCTGGGCCGCATCAGCCGGAGTAAACCGTACAGCTTCCGCATGGGCACCGTCGGATTGGGGCTTCGTCTGGAGGTATCTTAGCAGAATGGGCCTAACTTGGCCACGAAACGGGGGACGGGGCGCGAACCCCGTCCCCTCACCGCGAATACGGAGCCGTGGCTACCAGAGCCCCCCGCCGAAAACGTCGTCGAAGAGGTCCTCGATGGCCTCCGTCACCGAGTCGGTGTCGGGCAGCGTGGAGTTGATAATGTCGGTCAGGGTGTCAATGGAATCCGTAAGCTGGCTCTGCAACTGCCGCAACGGTTCGGTGGCAGCGTCCATGAGCGCCTCGTTGACGTCAATCAGGTACTGGTTGGCCAGAACCAGCGAGTCGTTGGCCAGACGGAAGAGCTGGACCTGCTGGTTGACCGCCCACTTCACCTGGTCGGCGGAGGCCTTGAGAATCTGCATGTTGGCGTTGGTTATCCCGTCGGTGAACTCCCTCACCAGCCGCACGGGCTCGGTGATGGGCATCAGCACCAGCTCGGTCCCGGATTTTGCTATACGCGGGATGGGGATGGGAAGTCCCTGCCCCTCGGCAATCTGGACTACCTTGTCCTGGAGCTTCACCACCTCGGTCGAGTAACTGTCTATCTGGTTGATGACCTTCGGCAGATTGGCCACCCAATCATTGTGGTCACACAAGCCGTTGTACGCGGGGTCGGCCATCACGCCGGCCGCGAGGAGTAAGAGCAGCAAGAGGGTTAATCTGCGCATGTTCCGGTCCTCCAGTCGTTGGGTCGGTCAGAAAAAAGTGATTGTCATCAGCCACCGGTCCTTCGATTCTCCCCTTATTTACGCGAAACACCCTTTACATGGACTCGGGGGCGGAGATGCCCAGAAGGCCGAGCCCGTGGGCCAGGATTTTCTGCAACGCCCTGCACAGCGCCAGGCGCGCCAGCGCCGTCCCCCGCTCCTCCACCAGCACCTTGACCTTTTTGTAGTACGGGTGGAAGAGGCCCGCCAGGCCGTGCAGGTAGGCGGTCACGCGCTGGGGGGCGTAGCCCGCCGCGGCGCCCGCGACCACGCCGGGATAATAAATAATCTGCCGCAACAGCTCGCGCTGGCGCTCCCCCGCGTCGTCGTCGGTGAACAGCGGCGTCAGGTCGGCCTCGCCGAGCTTTTCGTCGGTCAGTTCCGCCTCCGACCAACCCTCCTCGGTTGCCCTGGAAAAGATACTCACGATGCGCGCGTGGGCGTATTGGATGTAGTACGCCGGATTTTCGGCGGACTGTTGGACGGCCAGGTCGAGGTCGAAGTCCAGGTGCGCCTCGGGCGAGCGCTCCAGGAACATGTACCGCGCCACGTCCACGCCGACCTCGTCCAGAAGCTCGTCCAGCGTGACGATGTTCCCCTGGCGCTTGCTCATGGAGACGGTCTCGCCGCCGCGCTTGAGCGTCACCCAGCCGGAAATCAGCACTTCAAGTTTTTCCGGCGGTATTCCCGCGGCCTGGAGACCGGCTTTGGTGGGCAGGATGTGGCCATGGTGGTCCGGCCCCCAGATGTCGAGCATCAGCTTATTGTCGTCGTCTTCACCCAAACGCCGCCACTTGTCCAGGTGGTAGGCGATGTCGGTGAGGAGGTAGGTCGGCTTGCCGTTACTTCGGACGATGACGCGGTCCTTCTCGTCGCCGTAGTCGGTTGTCTTCAGCCAGACGGCATTTTCTTGGCTATAAGTTTGCTTTTTAATTTTTTCAAATGCTTGACTTATTTTATTTTTATCAAGAAGATTTAGCGATGAATCATTAGGGAATATAAGTCCTTTCAAGACAACAGTATAATTTTCACTGTATAGTTTATGTTCTCTATAATCAAAGAAGCGATATTGTTTTATAATTCTTTCAAGCGTTTTCTGTTGGATACTATATTGTTTTTCTACTGCGTAAGAAATACGATATATGACCTCTTCCCAATCTAGAGGTTTATTACTGACTTCTACTGCCATCGCACGCATTTTCGCAGCTTCCATCATTAATTCAGCAACTGCACTAACAGTATTTTCGTGATAACTACCGCTATTAATCCAATCAATCATTTCTTGAGTTACATTCCAACCCCCACGGATATAATCATCCAGATTTTCTCTTAGCACACTTTTACCAAACTCT
>CAYTCV010000095.1:316-7044 GCA_964436465.1 uncultured bacterium | reverse complement strand
AGGCCCGGCGGTCCGCACGAATCGGGTTGACAAACCGCACCGGTCTGGGTTAACCTTTGCGCCCGCGGGAAATTTTTCGGGGAGCACGCATGAAACGCACCTACCAGCCCAGCCGAATCAAGCGGTCACGAGACCACGGTTTCCGCAAGCGTATGCGCACCAAGGGCGGCCGCCTGGTCATCGCCCGTCGCCGCGCCCGGGGCCGCAAACGGCTCACCCATTGATTTACCGCTAAAAATCCGCCGTCCGACGCGATAGGTTCCCGCGAGGGGCCTTTTTCATATCCGCCCCTTTTGGGTTACAATGGACCGATGCGCCACCCGAACCCGCGCTCGTCGAGGCTGACCTCCGCCCGGGATTTCCGGCGGCTGTTCCGGTCGGGGAGGCGCCTCGCGTCGGGCCCGCTCCGCCTCGTCTGGCTGACGGAGGGGGTCGAGGGGGTGCGCTACGCGACGGTGACGGGGCGCAAGGTGGGGAACGCGGTGGTGCGCAACCGCGTCCGCCGGCGACTGCGCGAGCTGTTCCGCCTCAATCGGCATTTGATTACAAGCCCCGCCCATCTGGCGCTGGTGGCCGGACCGGGGGCGGGTGAATTGCCCGGGAACGAGCTGCGCCGCCTGGCGCTGGAGCTGTGGGACCGGGCCGGTCTTTTCGGGAGTGAAGATGGACCTTGAGTTCACCGAGCTGAGGCGGAGGGTGCAGAAGCTTTCGGGCCTGGAGCTCCGCCGGACCGACCTGTTGGCCGAGGCGTTCACCCATTCCTCCTGGCGCAACGAGAACCCGGAGTACACGCGCGATTACCAGCGGCTGGAGTTCCTCGGCGACGCGGTAATAGACCTGGTGGTGGCCCGGGAGTTGTACGAGAGCCTGCCCGGGGGCAATGAGGGGGACCTCACCGAGGAGCGGGCCTCCCACGTCAAGGGAGAGAACCTCGCCCGGTTGGGGCGGGAGTTGGGGCTCGGGGAGTTCGTCCGGCTGGGCAAGGGGGAGGAGCAGTCGGGGGGCGCCGAGCGGAGCAACCTGCTCGAGGACCTCTTCGAGGCGCTGGTGGGCGCGATTTTCCTCGAGCACGGCTACACCGTGGTGGCCGAATTCATCCGCCGGATACTTTTAGGCGTGACCGAGGACGACGTGCTGACCACGGACAACCCCAAGGGGAAGCTGCAGGAGCTCTGTCACCGGCGGAGCTTCGACCCGCCGAGCTACGAGTGGGAGGTGAGCGGGCCGGACCACGAGCGGTGCTACCGGGCGCGGGTCATAGTGGACGGAGAGGTGAAGGGCGAGGGCGAGGCCGGTTCGCGGCGCCTGGCGGAGGCACGGGCCGCGGCCCGGGCGCTGGACATTTTGGGGGATTAGGGGACCTGTTCCGTGTTTTGCGGTTTGTGCCGATGTAGGGGCGGACCTTCAGGTCCGCCCGTTTTTTATGAGGTTGCCCTCACCCCCGGCCCGTCGGCGCGCCGCTCCCACGGGGAGAGAGGGTAGCTGCACCCCCCTCCTCAATCCTCCCCCCAAAGGGGGGAAGGGATAGCTACACAACCCTCCCCTTACCGTCGGCGACCGGAGACGGCCCCTGTTGCCTTATTAAAAAACCCTCCCACGTAGGAGGGTTTAGATAAATTCGATGACCGCTAGGAGGCCTTGGGGACCTCCTCCACCGCCGCGGGCAGCCGCCGGACGAAGCACGACTGCGGGCAGGCTCGCAGGGCATCGGCGAAATCGTGTCCCGGATGGTCGAAGTCCAGCACCGGCAGGGCGTCGTCCATCTCTATTCCGCCCTGGGGATTGCCCTTCTCCTTGGCGCAGATGGAGCAGCCGATACAGCCGACCCGGCAGGCGTCCTTGACCGCCTTGCCCCGGCCGCGGTTGACGCAAGCCAGGTAGACCGGCTCGTCGGCGGGGATGAGCGCGATGATGTCCCGGGGACAGGCGCGCACGCAGGCTCCGCAGGCGGTGCACTTCTCCTCTACCACCACCGGCAGGCCGGCGGCGCTCATGAACAGGGCGTCGAAGGGGCACGCCTCCACGCAGTCGCCGAAGCCCAGGCAGCCGTAAGTGCAGGCCTTGTGGCCCGAATCCAGGTTCTGGGCAACCGCGCACCGAGGTACGCCGTAGTAGGTGTAGGCGTCCACGGCGTGTTCGTGGTCGCCCTGGCAGCGGACGACGGCCATCATCTTGCGCGTCCCCTCGGCGGTGACGCCCATGATTTTTGAGATGATTTCCGCCACGGGGTCTCCGCCCGGGGTGCAGCCGGTCACCGGGGCCTTTCCGGTGGCCACCGCCTCGGCGTAGCCGGAGCAGCCGGGGTAACCGCAGGCGCCGCAGTTGGCGCCGGGCAGGTTGTCCTGGATTTCGGCCACCTTGGGGTCCACCTCGATACCGAACTTCTTGGCCACCGCGCCCAGGGCGAAGCCGAACAACAGCCCCAGGGCGCCCAGGCAAACGACGGCGTAGATGAGGGCGGTCAGGTCCATCTTTCCTCGCAACGGGCGGATTTGTGGATGGGCGAACTCGACGGATTATAAAAACTCCCCCGCGGGTCAGTCAACCCCACAGATTGCCACCCGACCGGCGTCGTGGTACGCTTGTACGCACTTGTGAGAAAGTAAGCCGCGGTTAAAGCGAAATGTACGACCGATGAGCCCCAAAAATACCAAACCCAGCGCAAAAGAGGACTCCAGCGCCCGAAACGGGCGGTGGCCACGCTGGTTGCGCATCGTCCTGAAGGTCCTGGTATGGACCGTCGGGTCGGTGCTGGGGCTGGTCATCATCGTCGTCATCCTTCTCCAGACCCCCTTCGTCAAACGCTGGATTATTCAGACCGTGGAGAAAGCCCTCTCAGAGCAGTACGAAACGGATTTCTGCATCGGCGGCCTGGAGGGGGTACTCTTCACCGCCGCCACGCTGCGCGACGTGACCATCGCCAACCCGCCCGATTACAGGGCGCCCTACTTCGTCTCGGTGAAGGAAGTGGAGGTGGAATACGACCCCTTCGAGATGCTCGCCGGTGAGGTGCGGCTCCGGGTGGCCCGGGTGACGGGCGCCGAGGTCGTGCTGGAAGAGCTGCCGGGTGGGCGGCTGAACGTGAGCGAGATTTTCAGAAGGCGGGGCGAGGAGAAGAAGGCGGCGGCGCCCTTCGTCGTTGACGACGTGAGGCTGATAAACGCCGAATTCCTCTACGACTTCCTCGACGAGGGGAGCACGGACCTCGAATTCGAGCACATCTCGGGACGGGTGACCCTGAACCTGGATTCGGGGGACGTCGACCTGAGCGGCATACTCCTCTCCGGGTGGACGAACATGTACTGGGGCGGGACATTCTGGGTTTCCGGCGGGTTGAAGGTCATCGAAGACGGTCCCATACAAACCGACGGCCTGTCCGTCGTCACCCCGTCCTCGATGGTTTACCTTACGGGCGAAATGGAGCCGGAGACGGACGGGTTGGACTTCGACATCTACTCGCCCCATTTCTCGCTCTGTGAGCTGCGCGGCGCGGGTCTGGGCGATTCGGCTCCGAGCGGGGACGGCGAGCTGGCCTGCCGTCTCGAGGGTAGTTTTACCGACCCGCGGGGCCGGTTCGCGGTGACGGTCCGCAATCCCTCCGCCGGCGGATACCTCCTCGACAGGCTGGAGCTCAAAGGCGATTACGCGGACGGGCGGCTCGCGCTGGACGAGGTCCGCCTGCGCCGGGGCGGCGGCCGGGCCTCCGGTTCGGCGACGGTGGACTTCTCCGGGGAGCGGCCGACCGTCGAGGCCGACCTGGATTTCTACGGTCTGGACCCCGCCGAGGTGGCGCCCCTGACGCTGGTCCAATGGCCCGGCGACTTCAACGGTCGGCTGACCGTCCACGGCGGTGGCGACTCCGCCGGCGGCCTCACCGCCAAGGTCGTCCTCTTCCCCAGCCGGCTGCGGGACTTGCGCATCAACGGGCTCCGCCTGGCGGGTTACGGCACCCTGGATGACTTCGTGCTCACCGAGGGCGTCTTGAGCATGGCCGGAGCCAGAATCAACGCCCGCGGGCGCATCACCTCCTCGCGGCTGGCCTTCATCGTGGACGGCCACGGGGTGCCCCTGGACCGGCTTTCCGGGCTGGCGGGAGTGCCCGACCTGGCGGGGAATCTCGACTTCCGCACCGCCCTGGAGGGCGCCCCGGATAACCTGGCCGCCCGCTTCGACCTCCACCTCACCCGCGGTATATGCGCCGGGTTCACCGTCGGGGAGGCCCGATGCTCGGGCAGCCTTCGCCTGACCTCGACCGGGAAGGGGGTCGGTCTGAGCGACCTCGTCTTCGAGCTGGACGCCCGCGACGCCGGGTACGGCGAGAACCGGGTGGAGCAGGGGTGGGTCGGCGGCACGCTGTCTCTCACCGACCGCCCCGCGTTCGAAGGCGAACTGCGCCTGGCGGGCATCACGGCCGCCGGGATGACCTTCGAGGAACTCCAGAGTCGCATGAGCTTCGCCGGCGACACCGGTGAAATCGAGCAACTCCACCTCGTCGTGGACCCGGAGACGTACCTCTTCTACCGGGGCGGCTTCCAGCTCGTCGGGCCCGGTCCCACCGGGACCGACGTCCTTTTCTCCACGAACCTCCTTCACGTCGTGTACCACGATTTCGACATCCTGAACTCCCGCCCCTTCGTCACGGAGCTCTCCGAGAGCAGGGTGACGGTGGAGCAGGTAGAGCTGGTGACCGCCGCCGGCTCCGTCTCGCTGGGCGGGACGTACTCCTTCGTGGACGAGGATGTCTCCGCGCGGCTCAGCGCCCCCGAGGTGGACCTGGGCGCCCTCTCGTCCGCGCTGGGTCTCACCGAATATCTGCAGCCGGACGCCAGACCACTGTCCGGCCTGGCCCGGCTGAACCTGGAGATTTCCGGTCGGCCCATGGAGCCCCAGGTGAACCTCCAACTCAACCTGGCGGGCGTCGCCTGCGCGGAGTACCATCTCGATAATCTGGCGCTGGGGCTCGTCATCCACCCCGGCGTCGATTTCGGCAAGCTGGTGGACGCCATCACCGGCGTAGAGCCCCTGACCCCCGGCGACGGCGAAGCGAAACTGGGGACATTGACCCTCACCGCCCGGAAAATCGGCACCGAGGACTTCGAGGTGGCCAAGCTCCATCTCGACGCCGAGCTGACCGGTGAGGAGGTCCGCCTCGTCGGGCTGGATGCCTCCCTGGTGGGCGGCTCCGTAGACGCCGTGGGGCACCTCGGCCTCACCTCGGTCGAGAGGCCGCTGGAGCTCTACTTCGGCGCGTACGATTTCCCCCTGGATGAGCTGCCCTTCCTGCCCGACACGGTGGAGGTGGATGACGGGCACGTTTCGGCGCAGGGGCTCGTTTCCGGTCCCGTGAACCAGCTCCAGGCCGACGGCCGCATCCACGCCCGGGTGAAGAAGCTGGAACTCTACGATTACAACGTGACCCTGAACGACCTCGCGGTGGAGCTGAACATCACGCCCCGGACCGCCGAGCTGACGGACCTGCGCTGTCTGGTGGGCGGCGGGGAGCTGGTCGGCACCGGCGCCCTTACCTATAGGGCGGACAGTTTTGCGGGCGCCCTGAGGCTCACGGGGCGAGGCCTGCGGGTGAAGAACCTGGCCGACCTCTTCTCGGGGGAACTCAACCTGGACGTGGACGTCGGGGCCGGTTCCTCGGGAATCTCGGTGACCGGGCTGGTCGAAGTCGTGGAAGGCAACGTAGACCTGCCGCTGGGCGAGGTCGGGACGGTGGCGGTCGGCCGGCCCGTCAAGAACGGCACGGAGTCGCCCCTCAATCTCGACCTGCGCATCGTCGCCGAGAACAACCTCTGGGTCCGGTCGGACCTGGCCGAGATGGAGGTGGGGGCAGACCTGCGCCTGACCCTCGCCGGCGGCGACCTGGCCCTGGGCGGTGACCTGGTCACCCGGCGCGGGAGTGTCTATTTCCTCAACAAGGCCTTCGACCTGGACTCCGGCACCATCGGCTTCGACCGCATGACCCCGCCGGACCCCACCCTCGCCATCCAGGCCTCCAGCCGGATGCGCCGCCGCGCCGAGGGACAGACCACCGAGAACCTCACCCTGGTCGTCAACGTCGGCGGCAGACTGTCGGAGCCGGTAATCACCCTCTCCTGCACCGAGCACCCGGAGTGGCCGGAACGCGACATCATCATGCTCATCGCCCTGGACATGACCTGGGACGACTACCAGCAGATGCTCGCGGAGCAGGGCGCGGGGGGGGCCACCCGGCACGCCACCGGCCAGGCCGCCTTCTACCTGGCCAGCTTCATCGAGACCAAGCTGCAGAGGCTGGCCCGCGAGGCCGTGGGGCTGGACACCCTGAAAATCGAGGGCGTCACCGAGTCGGGGGATATAGACCGCCTCGACATCACCATGGGGAAGTACCTCTTCCGCGACCTTTACGTCTCCTACTCGCGGGACATGCTCGCCGAGGGCAATCAGAGTTTCTCCGTGGAGTATTTCATCACCGACAGCCTCTCCCTGGTGGGCACGACGGTGGAGGAGGAGGGTGAGGTGGGTTACGACCTGAACTTCCGGTGGAAGTTCAAGTACTGACGGTCGGCGTGCCTCCACCGGCGCGGGCCGACCGGTCGGTCCTCCGCGGGCGGGGACAGAGGACTCGTCCTACGCCCCGCCCCTACGTCATCGCAAAAAGGGGTGGGGGCTGCCGCTATCCCCTCTCCCTTTCAGGGAGAGGGCTAGGGTGAGGGTAAGGGTAGGGAACGTGAAAACGG
>CAYTCV010000095.1:0-306 GCA_964436465.1 uncultured bacterium | reverse complement strand
GCCCGCGGGCGGGTGTGGACACCCGCCCCTACGTCATCGCAATTTGCGGCGGCCCGCGGAGGGGCCGCCCTACGTCATCGCAAATACGGGTGCGTGTATAAAAACGTGGCGGGGATTGATAACTGCGACCGAAGGTAATCCCCGCCCTACATTCACCGCGAAGCGGTGTAGGGCGGCTCTTCTACGAGCCGCCGTAATCCCGATTCGCGGCGGGACGTGGGGGATTCATCCCACAGTCCCGCCCTACATTTAGAGCAGCGCGATGGTCCGTAGGGGCGACCGTCCACGGTCGCCCGCGGGCGGGTG
>CAYTCV010000094.1:1333-7058 GCA_964436465.1 uncultured bacterium | reverse complement strand
GGGGGAGGGGGATAAATAACCTTTACTCCTAACCCCGACGGGAGCCTGAACGATGTCGGAACACGACGACCTTTTAGCACAGAAGATTTGCGCCTACTTCGACGAGAAGGCCGCGAAGCCCCTTTCGCCAGATACAATCGCCGAGGCCCTCCACGCCAACCACGAGGCCGTCCTGGACGCCCTCGAGGAGCTGGAGCAGGAGGGCCGCCTCTTCGCCAACAAGGCGGGGCGCTACGGCCTGCCGCGGATGATGGGCCTGGTCGTCGGCCGCCTGAAGGGCAACGAGCGCGGCTTCGGCTTCATCATCCCCGACGCGGAGGGCCAGCCGGACGCCTTCGTCGGGCGGGGCAACTTCGGCACGGCCATCCACGGCGACCGCGTGGTGGGGCGCGTCCTGGGCGACACCCGCGGCCAGGGCATCGAGGCGAAAATTATCCGCGTCCTGGCCCGGGCCCGGGAGACCATCGTCGGCACCTTCCGCATCCGGGGCGACGTGGCCTTCGTGGCCCCGCTCGATAGGCGCATCCACGTGGCGGTCATCGTCGCGCACAAGGACTGGTTCGGCGCGCAGCACGGCGAGGTCGTGGTGGCGCAGGTGCTGGACTGGGAGGCCCCCCGCGAGATCCCCGTGGGGAAAATCGTCGAGGTCCTGGGCGACCCCGACGACCCCGGCGTGGACATCCTGGCCATCGTCCGCAAGTTCGAGCTACCCGACGAGTTCCCGGAGGAGGTCGAAGAGGAGGCCGAGAAGTGCGACCCGGCCATCGCCGACGACGAGTGGTCCGACCGGAAGAACCTCTCCGACACCTACATCGTCACCATCGACCCGGTGGACGCCAAGGACTTCGACGACGCCATCAGCCTGGAGGAGCACGACGGCGGCTGGCGGCTCGGGGTGCATATCGCCGACGTGTCGAACTACGTGGTCCCCGGCACGGAGCTGGACGAGGAGGCCTTCCTGCGCGGCAACAGCGTGTACCTCCCCGACCGGGTGCTGCCCATGCTCCCCGAAAGGCTCTCCAACTTCGTCTGCTCCCTGCGGCCCGGCGAGCTCAAGCGTACGGTGAGCGTCATCGCCGACCTCGACGCGAAAGGTGAAATTACGGCGGTGGAGGCGACGCCGTCGGCGATAAACTCCCGCCACCGGCTGTGGTACGAGCTGGCGCAGGATTTAATCGACGGCAAGAAGAGCCCCGACGTGCAGGAGTTCAGCCACGGGAAGACCCAGGCGGAGCTGAACGAGCTGGCCGACCGCCTGCGGCGGATGGACGCCCTGGCGAAGATTTTGTACAAAAGGCGCCTGGACCGCGGGGCCATCGACCTGGACCAGCCCGAGGCGAAAATCATCCTGGACGAGGCCACGGGAAAGCCGCTGGAGATTCGGGTCAAGGCGCGCCTGCGCACCCATCAGCTCATCGAGGAGTTCATGCTCCTGGCCAACGAGGCGGTGGCGAAGCTTTTGACCGACGCCAAGGGGCCGGCGCTCTACCGCATACACGACAAGCCGGACCCCCGCGCACTCCAGCACCTGTCCAAATCGCTCAAATTCCTGCAGATGGATTTCTCCGGCGCCGAGCTCGCCGACCCCCGGGCGATGCAGCGGCTCATCAAGGCCTCCGAAGGCAAGCCGCTCGAGCGGCTCATCAAGTACATGCTGCTGCGGAGTCTCCAGCGGGCGGTGTATTCGCCGAAGAACATCGGGCACTTCGGGCTGGCCTCGGGCTGCTACACGCACTTCACCAGCCCCATCCGGCGCTACCCGGACCTGGTGGTGCACCGGCTGCTCAAGGCGCTCCACGCCGGCGACGGGCCGCCCTACGACCGGACCGAGCTCGCCGAAATCGCCCTGCACACCTCGGCCACGGAGGAGCTGGCCGAGGAGGCCGAGCGCGAGGCGGACGAGTTCAAGAAGCTGGAGTATCTCACCGGGCACCTGGGCGATGTCTTCGCCGGGACCATCACCGGGGTGATTGCCAAGGGCGTCTTCGTCGAGCTGAACGACCTGTTAATCGAGGGGCTGGTCCACGTGGCGAAGCTGGGCGAAGACTACTACAGTTTCCAGGAGTCGCCGGACCAGCTCGTGGGGCGCAACACGGGCAACACGTACCGGCTGGGGGACCAGCTTCAGGTGCAGGTGGTGGGGGTGGACCTGGCGGCGCTGCGGCTGGACCTGGACCCGGCGGGGAAGACTTCCGGGAAGAAGCCGGACCGGGGACGCAGGCGGCCGCCGGCGGACGGCGAGCCCCACTGGCTCAAGTACCTGCCGCCCAAGCACCGCAGCCGCGCGAGCCGGAGGAAAAAGTACAAGAAGTAGGATGGGGAGGGGTACGGAGCCCCCGCCCTATAATCATAGACAGCAGATTGCCCTCGTAGGAGCCGACCGACGGCGCGCTGTTTAGGTCGGCCCGCGGGCGGGTCTAAAGACCCGCCCCTACGTAAGAAAGGCACCCCTCGGCCCCCCTCTCCCCGTGGGAGAGGGGATGGGGGTGAGGGCTACCTTATAAAACGGGCCGACTTAAAAGTCGGCCCCCACGTCATCGCAGCCAGGTGGTGAGGAGCGGGCGGGTGTGGACACCCACCCCTGAGGCATCACGAGATGGTTGCCGGTCGATAAAGGGCGGGGTATTCAATCCCCGCCCGTTCGTCATGGAGCGGACACGGATTACGGCGTTTCGTAGCTCACGAGTTCCAGCACGCCGTAGCCCCACAGGCCCTCACTCCGGACCAGCCCCACGCCCCGCTCGAAGTAGCCGTGCGAGGTGGCCGGGTCCTGAACGTCGCTCTCCAGCGTGAACTCCACCCGCCGCATGTCGGTATAATTTTCGCCCTGGACCTCCATCTCGGCGCCGGTCTCCAGGGTTTCCGAGGTCAGCGTGGCGGTGAAGTCTTGGCCGACGGGGATTCCGTTCACGTAAACGGCGCCCTCGGCGTCATCGGTGACGGGGTCGTCCAGCGTCCCCGAAACGTATGCGGTGAGCGGGTCGGTGTAGCGCAGCTCCGTCTCGACCCAGAAGCCGCCCACCTGCCCCCAGAACTTCTGGTCCCAAATCTCGAAGGCCTCGTCCGAGACGGGGTGCACCGCGACGAGCATGCCGTCGTGCGCGTCGTAGTCGCCGAACTCGTTGACGAAGCACTCCCGGTCGCCGTACTCGGCGGTGTCCTCGATTTTCACGTCGAACTCGAGGTCCCCCTGGTCGGTCACTACGTAGAGCCAGCTCCAGCCGACGGCCTGGGGCCACCACATGGATTCACCCTCCACGCCGGTCGGCGAGGCGCAGCCCGAGAACAGCAGGAACGCCAGGGCGAAGGCGGCCGCCATCGCGACCCCTCTCGCCGGGCGGTCTTCGTTATTCCTTGTCTTCCGCGCCATCCTCGTCCTCCCCGTGGTAGGCGTCGTGGAAGGCCTTGGCGAAGGCCCCGATGCTGGCGGAGAATGACCGGCCGAACCGCTCGAAGCTGTTTTCCACCTCGGGCCAGGCGTCCTTCACCTTGAGCGCCCACTCGTCGAGCTTGTCCTTGGCCACGCGGGAGCCGCGGCCCATCTCGGCGGCGATTTCCTCCAGCACGGCCCGGAACTTTTTCTCGTCCATGTTGCGTCCCTCGCGTCTATGGTTCGTCTTTCTCCGGCGTCTCGGCCAGCTCCTCGGCCGGCCCCTCGAGGTAGGTTCGCAGGTCCTCCAGGAGCGCCTCCCAGCCGTTGGTGTACTCCTCCACGTTGTACTGAAGCTTGGGCCCCAGGGCCTCGAAGCCGGAGTGAAGCAGGGTCAGGTTCGTCGTGCTTCGCTTGGAGGCCAGCTTGAACTCCACCTGCGTGGCCGCGGGCCAGTCGTCGTCCTGCCAGCTCAGGCGCAGGAGCCGGTTCTTCTTGGCGGACAGGACCTTCCCCCGGCTGACGCGCTCGTGACCGTCGCCGTCGCGCCAGTACTCGAAGAAGGGGGAGCCTGTCTCCGGCAGGAGCTGGATGCCGTACGCCCACCAGATGCGCCGGGCGGCCGGGTTGAACAGGGCCTTCCAGACGTCGGCGGGGGGGCGTGGAAGCTGCACCTGGAGTTGGATATCGGCCATGGCACTCCTCTTCGGCGCCGGTAAAGTTAGCACACGCAACCCGGAACTGTCATCTTTTATCGGGACTGCCAGCCGTGGTAGTGGACGAAGGCGGTTTGGGGTTTGCGCTCCCGGGGGGCGGTCTCGGACTCCCGTTTGTCGGGGGGCAGGTCGGCGATTTTTCCCGGATAGCCCACCGCTATGGCCGCCAGGACCTCGTGGTCCTCGGGGACGCCGAAGTATTCGATGAGCTTTTTCCGCGAGAAACCGGCCATCTGGTGGAATACCAGGCCCAGGTCCGTCGCCTCCAGCGCGGCCAGGACCGAGGCCATTCCCTGGTCGTGCTCCGCGAAGCGGTTGGGCTTGCCGTTGTAGGTGAAATTTTTCCGGGCGACGGAGAAGATGAGAACCGGTGCCTCCCGCGCCCAGTCGTTGCCCTCGGACAGGCATTCGCGCGCACTAGCGAGCGCCTCGGGATTCTCGGCGGTGAAGACGATAAAATTCCAGGGCTGGTCGTTGAAGCAGGAGGGCGCCCAGCGGGCGGCCTCGAGGATGCTCTCCAGCTTCTCCCGCTCCACGGGGCGGTCGGGGTCCAGCGCCCGGGGGCTCCAGCGGGAGGAGATGAGCCGGTGGACGGGGTGGTCCGTGGGCGCCGGGCGCTCGACGGGTGTCAGACCGGGCTCCGTCATCTCGCTCCTGTGCGGCGGCGGTTTCCGGGCCCAGTGTAGGTCAACGGGATTGAAAATGCAAAGGGCCGCGATAACGGCCCCATGTCGAGTGCGGGTGAACCTTACAGCATCTCCAGGCCGACGATATGCGCGTTGTCCGGGGACAGAATCAGACGGTACTGCACACCGCAGGCCTGGCATGTCCCGACGCCGTCCTGCACCTCGGCGGCGTTGAACAGGAGCTGGGCGTAACAGTTGCCGTTGGCGCAGCGGAAGACGACCCGCGCTCCCATTCCCATGGCGTGGGCCACCACCTCGTCGCCCTTTTTGATGGGGACATCGTCGAAGGAGGGCATACCGCATCCTTTTCTATTTCAACGCCTTAGCCGGTCCCGGCCCCAGATTACCATAAAAAGGCGCCCCGTTTCAAGGGCGCATCGGCCGATTCCTCGGGCGGCGGCGGGTCACAGGTCGATTCCGGCGTTGAAGCCGAAGCCGAACCCCACCGGCGATTCCTCCAGATTATACTCGTAGGTCTCGCCCTCGATTTCCTGCTTCACCTTGTCCGCGGTGTTGAGGTGGAAATCGAGCCCGAAACCGACGGAGAAGACGCTGGATATCAGGTAGTCCACGCCTATTCCGGCGTCCAGGCCGAAGCCGCCGGTGTTGTCGTAATCTGTCTCGAAGGTGCCCCAGGGACTCTCGGTCTTGGCCGTCAGGCTTAAAAATCCGTAGCCCGGGGCGACGAATATCCATGGTCTCCAGGCGCCGCCCGTGGGGATGGAGAACCGCAGCCGTGCCCCCATGATGAGGTCGGTCCAGATGGCCTTCCCCTCGGCAGAGCCACCCAAATTCTGGGTATCGGTGTTGAACAGGCCGCCGAAATACGGCCCCGCGGTGAGACCGGGAAAGAGGGATATATCGAAGCTGAAGCCGAAACCCAGCATGACGCCCCGCTCGATGGCAGCATCCTCCTGGTACGGGTCGTGGAGCGGGAAGAGCAGCCGCGGGGA
>CAYTCV010000094.1:0-1233 GCA_964436465.1 uncultured bacterium | reverse complement strand
AGCGGGAAGAGCAGCCGCGGGGAGACGGTAAAGCCGAGGCCCACCGCCGCCGCCTGGGACGCCAGAATCACGACGGCCAGGAGAATCGCCGCTCTGCGCATGGCCCCCCCTTTCAGAACAAAAAGCCCAGGTTCACCCCGGCCCCCAGCACCGACGTGCTGCCGGCCAGCACCTCCGAATCCACCCCCACGCCGGTCAGGCGGTACTCGCAACTGACGCCCACGCTGAAGTAGTCGGACATGTACAGGTCGAGGCCCAGCCCGGCCTCGAAACCGTAGTTCCCCCCCGAGGAGTCCGTCGTCCCCACGCCCCTCTCGGCGGCGGTGAGGCCGGTGTAGACGTAGCCGCCGGCGATGCGGACCCAGGGCCGGTAGCTGCCGCCGGTGATGAAGTGGTAGCGCGCGCCCAGCCCGAAGAAAAGCTCGGTCCAGTCGTAGGTGTAGTCGGCGTCGTAGTCCGAGTAGGGGTCGTCCAGGGAGACGCGGTCGGTGAAGAACGTCCCGTCGACGCAGGGGCCCAGGGCGAGTCCGCCGCCGAGGTGCAGGTCGACGGTGAAGCCGATGCCGTAATGCAGACCGGCGTCGATTTCCTCGTCCCAGAAGGCGTCGAAGGCGTAGGGCGAGTCCAGGGCGTACAGGCCCTTTACCGAGAGGGTCACGCCCACGTTCAGCGCCCCGGCGGCCAGCGCCAAAAGGAAAAGTAGCACGACGATTCGCTTCAACGGGCCTCCTCGGTTGGGTGTCCGATAAAAGGATACCACATCCGCTTCCCCGCTGTCCCCCTCTCCCCGTGGGAGCGGCTTGCCGACGGGGTTAGGGGCTTATAAACGGGCGGGTGTGGACACCCGCCCCTACGGACGAATTGCGAATCAGGCGGTAATCCCGCGGGGCCGGCCTGTACGCGCCCCTACTGCTCCTCGATGTAGCCGATTCGCTCCGGCCGGCCGCTGTCGCCGTGAAGGAGGTAGGTCTTCTCGCAGCAGTGCGTGACCCAGGTGGGCCGGGCGCCGGGGTCGAAGTCCAGCTCCGCCAGCATCTGGTGCCGGCAGTAGGGGCAGACCCAGGCGGCGAAGCGCCCGAGCGCCGTGGCCCGGACGACCTCCCCGTCCTTCATCCGCACCTCGACGTGGTAGTAGGTTTCCATTTCCGCCCTCCCACGAAACCCCTTCACGCATAAGATAGCGAAAAAAATCCCCCCGCGCAAGAGGGGAAGTAATTCTCTCCCCTATCGGGG
>CAYTCV010000093.1:0-7102 GCA_964436465.1 uncultured bacterium | reverse complement strand
CCGCCCGCGGGCCGACCGGTCGGTCGGCCCACCCCCCGCCCCAGCCCGTCGGCGCGCCGCCCCCCAAAGGGGGGAGGGGATAGCTGCACCCCCCATCCCGGCTCATTGCACGATGCGATGACGTAGGGCGGCCACAGAGGGCCGCCCCGACGGAAAAATCAGGCGTCCGTTGAGGGTCGGGCGGAAACGCACATCCACGGCGCTAAAAAGGGGGAACCTTTACCGGTTCACCCTTTAGAAGCCGATTCCTTCGAAATTGCGTTCTCGCCTATAAAAAGGGGGAACCTCTGCAGGTTCCCCCAGGCGTTGTCGAACTTCTGGTTGTTAGAACTCGGCCTTGATGGCGCCCCAGGTGGTCGTCTCGACGTTGCTGTAGGCGTCGAAGGTCCAGACGAAGTCATCGGCCATCTCGTTGCCCTTGGAGTCGGCAAGTCCGGCGGCCACGGTGCAGGTGACGGTGACGCCCTCGTAGAAGTCGTCATCGGTGTCGAAGGTGCACACAACGTCCATCGGGTCGGTGTCGTCGACGTCCAGGTCGCCGGCCAGGGTGGTGTTCGGCGAGCCGACGCCGAGGGTGCGGCCGGTGCCCATGGTGGAGTCCGCAGCGGTGAAGTCGATGGTGTCGAGGTCGACGGGATGCTCGTCGTCTACGCAGTGGAAGACGATGTCCGCGTCGAGCGGAACGCCGACTTCGCCGTCATCCGGGTCCATGCCCGTCACGTACGGCGGGTCTGTTTCGACCGGCCCGGCGTTGCCGTTGATGAACTGGAAGAAGTCGTAGGCGGAGCCCCACATGTACGAGGAGGTGTACCACGGGCCTGAGCCGCCGCCGCTCTGGTCGAAGTAGACCTGTTCGTCGTAGGCGTTGGTCCGGCACAGCATGTACCAGAACCCGCTCGAGAAGTAGGACGCGCCCCAGTAGTGCCCGGCATCCATGTCATAGTCCGGGTCCAGGTCGATGTCGGCCCGATAGAGCAGGTAGCCCCACGAGTACTCGCCGGTGGAGGTCAGCACGAAGGTGGCCGGGGCGTTGGGCAGCTCGGAGCCCGGGCCCGAGCCGCCCGTGTCGTTCCAGAACCGGTGGTAGTAGCCGGAAGGCGCCGTGTAGTTGATTATCCAGTAGGTGATGTCCTCGATGGTCGAGTCATCGGCCAGGACGAAGTCGTCCGTGGAGACCCAGCCGTAGCTGGGCGACGTGGCGACGCCGTTCTGGAGCAGGCCGGCGCTGTACTCGTCGGTCTGGTAGAGCACATCCAGGAAGCCATTGGGTCCCGGCGTCACATACGTGGCGCCGCTGTGGGAGAGTTCTCCCAAGTCTGTGCTTGCGGCGAAGACCGCACACACGCTTAGAACTAAGACAAGTGTAAGAGACCTCATCATTCCCATCCTCCTTGGGGTAATTGGGTAGGTTACCCAATCTTTAAGATAGGGCAGACGTATTATACAAACTCGAGGAACCGGAGTCAAATGGAATACCAAATTTTTTTTGGGGTGGACCTCCGGCCTTCGGGTTCGCGTAATATGGCCCTAGAACGCCGCCTTCACCGCCCCCCAGCTCTGCTCCTTCACACTCTCCTCGCCGAACACCCAGACAAAGTCCTCCCCCATCTCGTTACCGAGCACGTCGGCCAGGGACCCGTCCACCCTGGCGGTGTAATACTCGTAATCCAGCGGTTCGTCGGGAGTCCAGGTGCAGACGACGTCCCGGGGGTCGGTGTCGTCGATGTCCAGGTCGCCGGGGACTACCCCGGCGGGCGAGGTCGGGGTGACGAAGGCGGTGGCCCCGACGGAGCATCCGCGCCTCAGCGTGTCGTAATCCAGAGTGAAGGAGATGGTGTCCGTGTCGACGGAGGACTGTGCATCCTTGCAGTGGAAAACCACCTCATCGGGAATCACGCCCGCCCCGTCGGTGGGGTAGATATCGTCCACGTAGGGCGGGGCGGTGTCCGTGTCCATCATGTACCGGACGGCGTTGTTGATGAGAATCCAGCCGTCGCCCTGCCAGAGGCGGCCGTCGCCGGGGTACAGGTTGAGGCCGACCACGTTTTCGTCGGCGTTGATGCCGGCCAGGTCGTAGAAGTTGTCCAGGCTGGCCAGCCAGGTGGCGCCGGGATAGACGCCCAGGTACTCCCAGAACTCGATGCCGGTGATGGACTCCACGCCGTCCAGGATGGGGTGGTCGGGGTCGTAGTCCCCGAGGCCCGCGCCGTTGGCCCCCCCGCCGCGCCAGACGAGCGCCATCGGGCAGTATTCGTCGTCGGTCATGATGCGCCCGCCCAGCCCCGTGGAGCCGCCCCAGCAGTCGTAGAGGATGACGACGGCGCCGCCCGAATCCACGTAGTCGGCCAGGTTGTCCCCCAGGGCCGTCCGGTCCTGGTACGGGGAATGGCTCCAGGTGAGTACGCAGTCGTACTCCTCCAGGTGGCCCGCGGTGGGCGTCTGGGCCCGCCAGTCCTCCAGGTCCACCGTGTCGTAGTACGGGTCGCCGGCGATGTAGGTCTCGACGTCCGAGGTCTGGTACGGGTCGGTGTGCCCGATTAACAGGTCCTGGGCGGGGACGGCGCAGGCGAGGGACGACAGCAGAATCACACACGCTTGTTTCATTTCGGAGCCTCCTTTTTTTGCCTTTTTGTACCTTACCTCCATCACACTAAATTTACACTCCCCGCGCCGGCCGGTCAATAAAAAAAAAGCCGCCCGGTCGGGCGGCGCGCATTGAACGGCTGAACGCTACTCGAAGACGGCCTTGATTTCCCCCCAGCTTGCCCCCGTCACCGCGGGGTGGAAGTCGCCGTGCAGCTCCATGAAGACGTCGCAGTCGTAGTCGAACGCGTCGTGGGTGTCCCTCCAGGTCGAGCCGTCGTCGTCGGAGTAGACCGCCATTTCGAACCGGTTGTACTCCTCGCAGACCCAGTAGCACGTATAGGTGTACTGGGCCTGGGCGGCGAACCAGTAGCGGGTCCCGGCGTCGAGGTCGAACTCGTCGCCCGACGGGAAGGGCATGTCGATTTTCCAGATGGTGGCGGTGCCGAAGGCGTAGCCGGTGTCGGTGAAGGTGATGTCGTTGGCCCCGATGAAGGCGCTGTCCAGGGGACCGCCCGCGGGCATGCCCCCGGAGTCGGCGTAGAGCCAGACCATGTAATCGCTCACGTACTGGTGGACGTTGAAGATGCCCCAGATGACGACCCGGTCCAGGGTGGCCGCTTCGTCCAGCTCGAAGTCATCGGCGAGGACCCGGTGGGAGCTGGAGTTGTAGGGCAGCCCGACGATGGCGTCCGCGAAGTCGAAGGTCTGCTCGTAGAGGAGCTCTGCGGGTTCCGGCCGCGGGGCCGTGCAGGGTGATTCGGCCGGCTCCGTCCGGGGCGATGCCCCCAGGGCCAGACCGACGCACAGGATGAGCGCCGCGAAAACAAACCTTCCCATAATTCACCCTCGCTTTTTTAAGAAATTGTCGTCGCCGGACGTAACCCGACTTTATACCAGTCTAGCAGTAAACCGGTGGTTTTGACTAAACGCCCTGCCCCTCGAACAGGTGGAGCGCCTCGGGGTCGGTGAGCTCGACGACGCGGTCCAACAGCAGCCGGTGGCGCGTGGGTCCGTCGGCCCCGGCGAAGGCCCGCTTCAGCTCTTCCGTCGGCGGCTCCTGGAGCCAGCGGGCGAAGAGGCTCTCCAAAATTTCCCGGGCCTCCGCGCAGACGCCGATGACGGCGGGGTGCGAGTAGAACCGCTCCCGGGAGAATTCCTTGAACTCCGCGATGAGCCCGCCCAGCTCCTCGGGGTAGCCGATTACGGGATGCTCTTCCCCCGCGCGCTCGGCCCCGTCGAGCTGCACCGCGGCGTGCCGGGTGAGGGTTTTTATTATCACGCCAAGGGTCTCCCGCTTGGGCGAGCGCAGGAAGAGGTCCAGCCGGTCGGGAATCGCGCCGTGCCGGGCGTCGAAGAGACCCGCCTGGCGCATGTCCTCCGTGTCGTGGGCCAGGTAGGCGATTTCGTCGGCCAGGTCCACCACCTGCGCCTCCAGCGTCCGCGGCCGGGACCAGGGCTCCCCCTTGGCCGCGTATCCCAGCTCGATGAACTCGGCGGGCAGCACGCGGCCGCCGGGGTAATCCGCCGGGTCGTAGCGCGTGTGGCACAGGATGCCCTGGCGGGTGGGCCGGGTGAGGTCGAGGGCCTCCAGCTCGTCCACCACGCGCAGGGAGTGCTCGTTGTGCTCGAAGCCGCCGGCCCCGGCGCGGCGCATGATGCCCCGCAGGGCGTCCTCCCCGGCGTGGCCGAAGGGGGAGTGGCCCAGGTCGTGCCCCAGCGAAATCGCCTCGGTGAGGTCCTCGTTGAGCCCCAGCGAGCGCGCCAGGCTCCGGGCGACCTGCATCACCTCCAGGGTGTGGGTCAGGCGGGTGGTGAAGCGGGCGTGGGGCGGGCCGGGGATGACCTGCGTCTTGTGCATCAGCAGGCGGAAGTGGCGCGAGTGGAGTATGCGGTCGCGGTCGCGGGCGAACTCGGGGCGCAGGGGGTCGGGGCGGTAGGCGGGGTCCCGGCGCCGGGCGTCGCGCGATTTGGCCGCGAAACGGGAGAGTTCCCGCTCCTCCAGCTCCTCCCAGTCCTCTTTGCCGCGCGGCAGTGTCATTCGTCGTTTAAACTGCTGGAGGCCGACCGGCCCGTCACAGGAAAAGATACCAGGCCAGGATGGCGTCGCCGGCCAGGTAGGCCGCCATCACCCCCACGGCCAAAAACGGCCCGAAGGGCAGCGTTTCCTTCTTGGTGATTATTTTATACACGGCGCCGTAGAGCGCCCCGGCGACCACGGCGATGAACGCCGCCACCAGCACCAGCTTCCAGCCCAGGAAGGCACCCGAAGCGGCCAGCAATTTCAAATCCCCGCCGCCCATCGCCTCCCGCTTGAACACCAGCCGCCCCAGGACGGCGAAGATGAGTAACAGCCCCCCGCCCACCACCGCCCCCAGCAGGCTTTCCAGCGGCTCGAGGCCGAAGGGGTAGAAGCTCGCCGCCAGGCCGAAAATCCCCAGCCCCAGGCACAGCTTGTTCGGGATGACCCCCTGGGTGAGGTCGGTCGCCGCCGCCACCAACAGGCCGGTGAAGAGGATGCAGCCCACCACGCCGGGGAAGGTGAACCCCTCCACGGCGAAGACCCCCAGCCAGCCCAGGGCGTTGGCCAGCTCGACGACGGGGTAGCGCGGCGAGATTTTCTTACCGCAGTGGGTGCACCTGCCGCCCAGGGTCAGGTAACTCAGGACGGGGATTTTCTCGTTGACGGTCAGGGGCGCCTTGCACTCGGGGCAGAAGCTCCCCGGCCGCAGGATGGAGATGCGGCGCGGGATGCGGTAGATGAGCACGTTGGCGAAGCTGCCCACCACCAGGCCGAGGACCAGGGCCACGAAGGCGTAGACGAAGCTGGCCACGGGGAGAATCCCTCCGGCTCGTGAATCCGGCGTAAGTTTACCACACCCCGCGCTCCGGTTGACGCGCCGGGCCGTCGGTGCTAGGCTTGAGGCGGAGGAATCCCCATGCCGAAGGTCCGCCGCATACTGCCCGCGGTCTCCCTGGTGCTCGTAGGGCTGACGGTTTTCGCCGGGGTGGCCCTGTTCGCCCAGCGGGCGCTGGCCGGGGTGGAGGACCTGCGCTCCGAGCTGTCGGCCATCGAGGCCGACCTGCAGGCCCAGCGTCAGGCAAGGGAGAAGGTCCGCCGCCAGGAACTGGGAATACTGGGCGAGCTCCAGTTGCTGCAGCAGCGCGCCGAGCGGGGGCGGGCCAACCAGCGCCGCCTGCAGAAGGCCCAGGGCACCACCGCCGGAGCCATCGCCGACACCCAGACCGAAATCGACCGCCTCGAGCGCCAGGCCGACGAGCGGCGGGACCTCCTGGGCCGGCGCCTGTCCCTGTTGTACGTCATCGGCCGCGACGGCGGCTCCCGCTTCGTCTTCTCCGCCCGGGACTTCTCCGCCATGGCCCGGCGCTTCCTCTTCCTCACGGCCTTCGCCCAGCAGGACCGCACCATCTACGACGAAATCCTGGTCAACGTGCACGAGCAGGAGCTGCAAAAGGCCGACCTCGAGGTGGCCATGGGGACCCTGAAGCGCCTCGAGGAGCTGGCCGCGGAGGAACTGGCCCTGTACGAGAACGACCTCTCCGAGAAGCAGACCCTCCTGGAGCAGGTGCAGCGGGAGCGCTCGGCCTACGAGGCGGTGATTGCGGAGAAGGAGAAGGCGGCGTCCCGGTTGCAGTCGAAGCTGGACCAGCTCGTGGCCGCCGACGCCAGCGAGCGCGCCGGGCACGAGATGAGCATGGCCGAAATCCCCGACTCCGACGTCTACACCGCAAATATACCCAAGCTGCGCATCTGGCCCACCGAGGGGACCATCATCCGCTACTTCGGCCGCGTCGAGGACCCGCGCTACGGCACCACCACCAAGTCCGACGGCATAGACATCGCCGCCCCCGAAGGCCGCTACTTCGTCAGCGTCCTCCCCGGCGAGGTCATCTACGCCGACTGGTTCCAGGGCTACGGCAAGCTCCTGGTCATCGCCCACGCCGACGGCGTCCACACCCTCTACGCCCACGCCGAGAACCTCCTGGTCGGGGTCGGGGACCGGGTGGACGAGAACCAGCGTCTCGGCACCGTGGGCTCCACGGGCTCCATCACCGAGCCGGCGCTGCACTTCGAAATCCGCAAGGCGGGCCGCGCGGTGGACCCCCTGGTGTACCTGGCGGAGTAAGGGGGCCGGTGTAGCCGCCTGGATTGCATCGGCGAGCGCAGATGGGCTGCCGATTCGGGATTTTACGCTGCGGTGGGCTCCCGTTCGCAACTCGGACGGACCTGGGCGCGTAGCCTCTGGTGGAACGGTCGGCGGGAACACCGCACCGGCGTTTAAACGGCATCCTCCCCCCGACGGGGCGGGACCTCAACGAACTTTTTCTCCTCTGCACCCGACGGGTGCGGCGCGGATTGGAGCAATCATGGGTAAACGGATATTCACCACCGTGGTCGTGGGCGTCCTTTTGGGACTCTCCATCTGGGTCATCGCGGGCGCTGGCGGCGTCGTCCTGGCCGAGGGGAGCGACGTCAACTCCTACCAGCTCCTGGCCA
>CAYTCV010000092.1:0-7222 GCA_964436465.1 uncultured bacterium | reverse complement strand
ACACCCGCCCTTGATTGTTTGGCGACCACCTTGCGACGAAATGTAGGGCGGGACTTCCACGTCCCGCCGCTTTGTTTTACATGTCCCGCCGGAAAACGGCGGCTCGTAGAAGAGCCGCCCTACACCGCTTCGCGGTGAAAATGTAGGGCGGGGATTTTAATCCCCGCCGTTTTTTATCGCGGCGGCCCGCGGAGGGGCCGCCCTACGTTTTTGGTATCGTACGTTGCCGACGTAGGGGCGGGTGTCCGCAGAGGGTCGCCCCTACGGTTGACCGGGCTCGGTCCCGCCGGTATACTCGGGGCCGTGAAAAATTCCCCCAAAAAACCGGCCGACGACTCCTCCCCGGATATTGACGGCTACCGGCCGTACCGCTCGAAGGACAAGGCGTGGTACGTCGAGCCGGACAAGCGGACCGGCCGCGTCGCGGTCCGCCCCGACGCCCGCCGCAAGCGCGCCAACCCCGTCATCCGCACCGTCGAAAAAATCCCCATCCGGACCCGCCTCGTCACCGAGGCCGACGACATCGTCGAGCTGTGCGGGGAGTACGTCCCGCCCGCTGGACCCCGGCCCGGCGACGTGCTGTTCATCAGCGAAAAAATCGTGGCCATCACCCAGGGCCGGACGCGCCGGTTCGAGGATATAAAAGAGGGGTTCTGGGCGAAGTTTCTGTCGGCCCGGGTGGCCAAGCCGCCGTGGGGCATCGGCGCCGTGGGGCTGCCGGTGAAGATGCAGGCGGCGATTGACCTGGTGGGCCTGCCGCGGATTCTTCTGGCGGCGGCGGTGGCGGCCGTCACCCGCCTCATCGGCCGCAAAGGGGATTTCTACCGCGTCGCCGGACCGCAGGTGGCCCAAATCGACGGCACCCGCGTCGGCACCTTCGAGCGCTACATCAACGTGGTGATTTACGGCCCGGCCTATCCCAAGTGGGTCTGCGAGCGGGTCCGGGCCGTCGTGGACCTGGAGACGGCCATCATCGACGCCAACGACTACGGCGACGTGGACGTGCTGGGCAAGACCGACGGGGTGGACGCGCACTGGCTGGCGCTGGCGCTGGCGGACAACCCGCTGGGGCAGGAGCTGCAGATGACGCCGCTGGGCCTTCTGCGCCGAAAGGGCCCTCCCGCGTAATACAGTGGGGCTTTAAGCCCCACGCCTGGACACCGGGCGTTTTCGTGGACTATATTAGCCGGGTGAGCGGATAACCCGGCCCTTCTAACGCACCAAGGACGGTACCCCGATGCGCGCACGCCTGTCTCTTCTTTTGGCGGCGGCCCTCGTCACCGGCGCCGCGGCGGCCGACCTCGGCCCCACCCTCGCGGCGAAGCTCCCCGGCCTCGCCGAGGACGAATTCCTGTGGGTCAACGTCACCCTCGCCGAGCAGGCTACGGCGGCCGAGCTGCAGCAGCTCAACGCCACGCTGCCCCCGGAGCTGGCGCGCGCGGCGGTCATCGAGCGGCTGAAGTACATCGCGGCGGACTCCCAGGGCGGCCTCGTGGCCTATCTCGACGGGCAGCGCGAATTGGGTAACGTCGGGTATACCGGGGCGTTGTGGGTCACGAACCTGGTGGTGTGCGAGGCGCGGCCGTCGGTCATCCGCGAGCTCCTGGAGCGGCCGGACGTGGCGCGCGTGGAGACCGGCTCCGACCGGCCCGACGAGTGGGTCGGCGTCGGCGACCGCGACGGCGCGCTGGCCTGGGGCGTGGAGAAAATCGGCGCGCCCTACGTCTGGGACGACTACGGCTACGACGGCGACGGAATAGTGGTCGCCGTCTCCGACACCGGCGTCAACTACAACCACTACGACCTGCGCGACCACCTGTGGCACAACGCCGACGAGATTCCCGACAACGGCCTCGACGACGACCACAACGGCTACGTGGACGACTACCTGGGGTACTACTTCGACGGGGCGGGCGGCGGCGGCCCGGACCCCATGGACGACGCGGGCCACGGCACGCACTGCTCCGGCTCGGTGGCCTCGGACGGCGCGGCGGGCATCGGCTGCGGCGTGGCGCCCAAGACGCAAATCATGAGCCTCAAGGTCTGGATGTACGCCACCCACCAGGGCGAGGCCTCGGTGTGGGAGGCATGGCAGTACGCGCTGGACAACGGGGCGGACGCGGTCTCGGTGAGCCTGGGCTGGAACTACGGCTGGGACCCGGACCGGGCCACCTGGCGCTCCGTGGCCGAGAACTGCCTGGCCGGCGGAATGGCCCTGGTGGTGGCCGCCGGTAACGACGGGCCCGACCCGGAGACCATCACCTGCCCCGGCGACGTGCCCGGCCTCATCACCGTGGGCGCCACCAACGACCACGACGGAATCGCCGACTTCTCCGGCCGCGGCCCGGTGAGCTGGACCGACGTGGACCCCTACCACGACTATCCCTGCGTCACCAAGCCCGACGTCTGCGCCCCCGGCGTGGACATCGTCTCCTGCTCCTGGGAGGACGAGGCGGGCTATCTCTGGGGCTGGAACGGCACCTCCATGGCCACCCCGCACACGGCGGGGACGGTGGCGCTGCTGCTGGACGCCGCCCCGTCGCTCTCCCCGGTCCAGCTCAAGTCCGCCCTGGAGCACTACGCCCGCGAGCTGGGCGACCCCGGCAAGGACAACACCTACGGCTCCGGGCGAATCAACGCCTTCGCCAGCGTCTCCAGCGTCGTCGCCGACCCCGAGCTCCACCTGCTCTTCGACGGCTACGAGGTCGCCGACGAGGACTCCGACGGCGTCCTGGAGCCCGGCGAGACCGCCACCGTGTACTGCGACATCTACAACATGAGCCTGGTGACCGCCACCGGCCTCACCGCCGACCTGGCGACCGATTCCGGCGACGTGACCGTCACCGACGGCCACGACTCCCTGGGCAGCCTGGCCCCCTTCGAGGAGGCCACCGCCGAGTTCACCCTGGAAGTGGACGGCGACTGCCCCGAGCCGGCGGGCCTCCCCCTCGACCTCGACGTCCACGCCGACAACCCCTACGACCTGGCCGAGGCGTTCGAGCTCTTCGTGCCGGGCTACGGGCTGTGGGAGGACTGCGAATCCGGCATAGAACCGCTCTGGCGCTACGAGAGCAACGGGGAGAACACCTGGCGCCAGACCGACGAGGACGCCCTGTACGGCTACTGCTCCTTCACCCCGAACAACGTCGGCGGCGGCTACGAGCCCAACCTCGACTGCTCCATCGTGAGCCTGCCCTTCCGCGTGGACGCCGAGCACTACATCCTCACCGTGTGGAGCAAGTTCTACCTGGAGGGCGGCCGGGACGCCCTGTACGTGGACATCCGCTACTCGGAGGACGACGACTGGACCGTTCTCCACACCCTGTCCGGCGCGCTGGGCACCTGGCTCCGGCGCACCAGCGACCTCTCCGGGCACCAGGGAGACATCGCCCGGCTCCGGCTCCATTTCAAGTCGGACTCCGACGACACCTTCGACGGCGCCTTCGCGGACCAGATTTTCGTCCTGGACTACGAGGTCGGCCTCGGCGACGCCTCACTTTCAGCCGTCTCCACCGACGACGGCGTCCTTCTGGGCTGGGACATAACCGGCGACGCGGCGGGGATTTACATCTACCGGCAGGTCGGTGAGCGTGCGCTCTCCGGCCTCGGAACGCGCCTCAACGAGAACCCCCTCACCGAGACCCGCGGGCATTACCTGGACCGCTCACCGGGCGAGAGCTACGTCTTCGAGGTGTTCGACGCCGACGGGAACCGCGAGCTTCTGGGGCCGGTGGAGGTGGAGGGCGGACCGCCGACGGGGAGCCGCACGTCGCTCTCGACGCCCTTCCCCAATCCGGCCGCCGATACGGCGAACGTCCGGTTCGAGCTGGGCGGGGAGGACGGCTCCGCGGTGAATCTTTCGGTGTACGACCTGGCCGGGCGGCGGGTGGCCGTCCTGTTCGACGGCGAGCTGGCCGCCGGCCGCCACACCGTCGCCTGGGACACCACCGGCGTCCGCGCGGGCGTGTATCTGGTTCGGCTGGAGACGGCGGGCGGGTCGTTCACCCGCCGGGCGGTGGTGGTGCGGTAGTTCGGGCCGCGGGTTGGAGAACCCGCGCTCCACCCCCTTCGCGTGGAGAACGGACTCTCAAGTCCGTTCGGAAAACGGCGGGGATAGGGGGGCGGCGCACCGACGAATTCGGGAGGGGGGCGGGGCCGTCTCATCCGCCCCTCAAGCCAGAAGGAAACGACCGGACCTTGCCGGAAATCGTGAACAGCCCGTCCGACCAAAACCTGCGCGTCTCCGACGGTGAGCCGGGCGACCGCCCCGCCGCCGAGCGGCTCGGCAAATGGCTCTTCCGGCACCGCGGCGTCCTCCCGGTGCCGTTCATCCTCCTGCTGCTTTTGTTGGGAAATCCCCGGCCGTGGAGCTGGGCCGCGGGGCTGCCGTTGATTTTTCTGGGCGAGGCGCTGCGCTTCTGGGGGGTGGGCCACGCCGGCGGCGCCACCCGCGCGAGGGACCTGCGCGCCCACGCCCTGTGCACCCGCGGACCCTTCGCCCGCGTGCGCAATCCCCTGTACCTCGCCAACACCCTCATGGCCCTGGGCACCGTGACCGTGGGCGGCGTCTGGTTCCTCATCGTCGCGCAGCCCGTCCTCTACACCCTGTACTACTACTTCATCATCCGCTTCGAGGAGCCGTTCCTGGAGCGGGAGTTCGGGGCCGAGTACGCCGTCTACCGGCGGGAGGTGCGCCGGTTCATGCCGCGCCTGACGCCCTACCCCGAGCCGAGCGGCCGGGACTTCTCCGCCGCCGACGCGCTCTACAACGAGCGCCGCACCCTCACCGGCCAGGGAATAATAATTCTCCTGCTCGCGGCCCTGGACATCGCCCTGGCGCAGACCGGCGCCGCGAATTTCTGGACCCTGGTCTTCGGTTAAAGATGAAGCACCACCACCCCAAGCCCGCCACGGACGCCGACGGCCACGCGCACGACCACCGCGGGCTCAGCCGCTCGCGCCTCCGGCTGGCCATCATCGTCACCGCCGCCGCCATGGTCCTCGAGGTGGCGGGGGGCCTCGTCTCCAAGTCCCTGGCCCTTATCTCCGACGCCGGGCACATGTTCACCCACCTCTTCGCCCTCGGGGTGAGCTACCTGGCGCTGGCCTGGAGTGAGCGCCCGGCCACCGGCGAGAAGAGCTTCGGCTACTACCGCGGCGAGGTCCTGGCCGCCCTGTTCAACGGCATCACCGTCCTGGCGGTGGTGGCCTTCATCGTCTACGAGGCCGTGACGGCCATCATCACGCCCCACGCGGTGAAGACCACCGAGATGCTCATCGTGGCGGGAATAGGCCTGGTGGTCAACGTCATCACCGCCCTGCTCTTGCTCAAGGCGGGCAAGGACGACCTGAACATCAGGAGCGCCCTGGTGCACCTGGCCGGGGACCTGGGCAGCTCGGTGGCGGTCATCGCCGGCGGCGTGGTGATGATTTTCACCGGCTTCTGGCTCCTGGACCCGCTCCTGTCGCTGGGAATAGCGGCGGTGATTGTGGTCTGGAGCTGGGGGCTCATCCGGGAGAGCGTGCACATCCTGTTGCAGGGGACCCCGCGGGAGGTGGACCTGCCGGCGGTGCGGGAGCTCCTGGCGACCTACCCCTGCGTGACCGGGGTGGACGACCTCCACGTGTGGTGCGTGACCAGCCGGATGCACGTGCTCACGGCGCAGCTCCGGGTGCCGGGAGCCATGCGGGTCGAGGAGGGGACCGCCCTGCGCCGGGACCTGACCCGCGAGCTGTACGACCGCTTTCAAATCGTCCACGCCACGCTGGAGCTCGTGCCGTCGGGGGAGTGCGAGGCGGTGGACTGCGCCCTGTGCCGCCAGCGCGGGGAATGACCGTGCCCCGCCATCCAGGCGTAGGGCGGGGATTCCTATCCCCGCCGTTTTTAAAGGTAGCCCTCACCCCTAACCCCTCTCCCACGGGGAGAGGGGGACCGCTTCACCCCCCTTCCCAACCTTCCCCCCAACGGGGGGAAGGAGATAATTTCCCTTGAAATCCCCGAACTTTCATGCTATCTTTACATGGTCTCAATAACATGCGTAAACCAGGAGGAAACATGGCCCTCTTACCCATCGGCACACAAGCCCCCGATTTCACCGCCCGGGCCCTCGTGGACGGCGTCGAAAAGGACTTCCGCCTCTCCGACAACCGCGGGAAATGGGTGATTCTGTTCTTCTACCCCAAGGACTTCTCCGCCGTGTGCCCCACGGAGCTGCGGGCCTTCCGGGCCCACGCGGACCGGCTGAAGGAGCTGAACGCCGTCTTCGTCGCCGGCTCCACCGACGCCATCGAGAAGCACCAGGAGTGGCAGCGGGGCGATTTGGGCAACCTGCCCTACCCCCACTTCACCGACCGCGACGGGACGATTTCCAAGCTCTTCGGCACGTTCATGGAGGAAGCCGGCATCTCCACCCGCGGGACGTACATCATCGACCCCCAGGGCGTCGTCCGGGCCGTCATGGTCACCGAGCCCAAGGTGGCCCGTTCCGTGGAGGAGACCCTGCGGCTCATCGCGGCGTACCAGACCGGCGAGTCCTGCCCGGTGGACTGGCACCCCGGCGACCCGACGCTGTAGGGCGATTCGGGAAAAAAGGGCGGCCCCGAGGGGTCGCCTTTTGCGTGGAGACTTTACGCCGAATCGTCTACACTTGCCGGCGGACAAAGGAGGCGCGATGCGTGTGACCGTCGGACTGATTCTGTTGACGACCCTCGCGGCGCTGGCCGGGGCCCTCCTCGAGGGCGACTGCCCCGCCTGCGGCTATAAAATCGAGGACATCTACTACGGCGGCGGCTTCTGGCCATACTACCGCACCGCGCTCTACTACTCGGCCACCGCGACCGACGTGCTGGTGGTGGGCTTCGATTTCGTCGGGATGCTGGCCCGGGAGCTCGGCCTGCCGGCGCCCGACGACGCGAAGCCGTTCATGGATGAGCACTACGCGGAGTACGAGGAGCTCTCCGCCGCCTGGACCCCGCCGGAGAACCTGTTGGACCTGGCGGGTCCCGACGGCCGCCTGCCCGACTGGGTCGAGGTTTCTCCGGAGCTGGATTACACCTGGCTGCCCGACGAAATCACGCTCATAGACGACCCCTGCACCGGCGCGCACACCTGCCCGCGCTGCGGCGAGCCGACGCTGGAGTTCCGCCGCGTCGGCCTGTGGGATTGACCGTTCCGACCAACCCAATACGTAGGGGCGACCCTCTGCGGTCGCCCGCGGGCGGG
>CAYTCV010000091.1:5799-7464 GCA_964436465.1 uncultured bacterium | reverse complement strand
AGAGGGCCGCCCCTACGGGAAATCGTCGTTAACCGTAAATGTAGGGCGGGGACTTTAGTCCCCGCCGTTTTTAGGAACCCCCCTCCCACCCGTAAGCGCGCTTCCCCCCAGAGGGGGGAGGGGATTCGCTTATAAACCGCCGAGAAGGTATAATTTCTACGGACCTTTCATCTTCACGCTAATGGGGGCGCGGTGGCCGGAGCCGGGAAAAAACTGCGCGAGCTGGTCCCGACACTGCGGGCGGACGACGGCCGCATCCGCGAATACGTCCGCGATGCCCTCGCCCGGGCCGCGCAGTCCGGGGAAAAGCACAACGCCTACATCAGCCTCGTCGAGGCGAGTCAGCTCGACGCGCGCCTGGACGCCCTGGCCTCCCTCCCCGAAAAACAAAAGGCGAAACTCCCGCTCTACGGCATTCCCCTCGCCGTCAAGGACAACATCTGCTGGAAAGGCGCCCCGACCACCTGCGCCAGCAAAATTTTGGAAAATTACCGCCCGACCTACACCGCCACCGTCGTCGAGAGGCTGGAAAAGGCCGGAGCCGTCGTCATCGGCAAGACCAACCTCGACGAGTTCGCCTTCGGCAGCTCCAACGAGACCAGCGCCTTCGGGCCGGTCACCCACCCCCTGGACGCCTCGCGCATCCCCGGCGGGTCCTCGGGAGGGAGCGCGGTGGCGGTGGCCGCCGGCTCCGTGCCGCTGGCCCTCGGCTCCGACACCGGCGGAAGCACGCGCCAGCCCGCGGCCTTCTGCGGCGTCTACGGCCTCAAGCCCACCTACGGCCGACTCTCCCGCCACGGGCTGGTGGCCTTCGCCAGCTCCATGGACCAAATCGGCCTCTTCGCCAAAAACCCCGACGACGTGCGCCTGGCCTTCGAGGCCTGTGCCGGGCCGGACCCCGCCGACGCGACCGGCGCCGTCCCGCCCGACAAGCTCCCGGTGAATTTCGACCCCTGCGCTCGGTTCACCGTGGGCTACGTCCGCGAGCACCGGGGGGCGGAAGGTATCCAGCCGGAGGTGGCGCAAGCCTTCGAGCGCCTGCTGGAGAAATTCGCTCTCATGGGCTGCCTGGTCGAGGAGGTCTCGCTCCCCTCCGCCGTCCACTCCATCGCCGTCTACGTCCTGACCGCCCTGGCCGAGGCCTCGGCCAACCTGGCCCGCTTCGACGGGGTGAACTACGGCGTGCGCGTGGAGGAGATGGAGGGCGACGCGGTCTTCGGCCCCCGCGCCGACCGCCTGCTGCGGATGTACGCCGCCACGCGGGGCCTGGGCTTCGGCGACGAGGTCAAGCGCCGCATAATGCTCGGCACCTTCGCCCTGGCCGAGGGGTACTACGACGCGTACTACCTGCGGGCGCAGCGCGTGCGGACGAAAATCCGCGCCGAGCTGGACGCCGCCTTCACCCGCGTCGGCCTCATCTGTTCCCCCACCTTCCCGACCACCGCGTTCCGGCTGGGCGAGATTGCCGGCAAGCCGCTGGCGACCTTCCTGGGGGACATGTTCACCAACCCGGCGAACCTGGCCGGCCTGCCGGCGCTTTCGGTCCCCTGGGGCGAGGATGAAAACGGATTGCCCATCGGGATGCAGCTCATGGGGCCGGCGTTTTCCGAGGAGCGCCTGTTCACCGCCGCCGAGGCCCTGGCCGTTTCCGATTGAGGGTAGTCC
>CAYTCV010000091.1:3176-5699 GCA_964436465.1 uncultured bacterium | reverse complement strand
GGGATGGGGTGAGGGCTTCCTTACAAAAAACGGGCCGACCTGAAGGTCGGCCCCTACATCATCGCAAGCGGTCGTGACGGTCGCCCCTACTGCATCCCGTCAATCCACTTGGCCCAGGCGTCGCCGTCGTTGGCGTACACCGCCCCGGAGCCGTCTATGCAGTACACTATCCAGTAGCCGTCGTTGGAGTCGTAGAAGCAACTCAGGCGGTAGGGTCCCTCGCCGGCGCATTTATCCCCCGCCGCCTCCCAGGTGTCGCCCTGGACGTAGAGCTGACCCTCGGAGTTCACGGCGTAGAAGAGGTAGGCGTTGTAGGTGGGGTCGAAGAAGCCGGAGATGTCGAAGGGCGCCTTGCCGGGGACGTTCTGGCCCTCGTCCGCCCAGTCCTCGACCCGCGCGTTGAACACCCGGCCGTTGGAGTCGATGCACTTCAGAATCCACAGGTCGTCCGTGGTGTCATGGAAACCGGTGACGGCGTAGGGTCCTTTCCCCAGGCAGGGGTCGCCGTCCACGCTCCAGTTGTCGCCGTCGAAGTAGAACAGGCCGCCGTCGGCGGACATGGCGTAGAAGACCGCCGAGTAGAGCTCGGAGTCGTAGAAGCAGGCGAGGGTGAAGGGCGATACGCCGTAGAGCTTCTCGCCCATGGTCGACCACTCCTCGCGGCCGGAGAGCCAGAGCTGGCCGTCGGAGTCGATGGCGGCCACCACCCAGTCGTCCACGCCGGCGTCGTAGCAGGCGCCCAGGCTGTAGGGGGCCTTACCGGGGCAGGGAATGCCGTCCTTCGCCCAGCCCTCCCCCGACGCGCTCCAGAGCTGGCCGCCGGAGTCGATGGCGAAGAGGTAGTAGTCGTCGTAGGCCGCATCGAAGAAGGCGGCGAACGAGAGGTCGGGCTTGCAGCCGACGAACAGGACCAGGATGGCCAGGCTCGCGAAAATGAGCAGCTTCTTGACGTGTTTCATGGGGCGTCTCCGGCTTGGGGGTGAGAGTTTTCACTATAACCGAGACCCCCCGCCCGAGTCAATTGCGGGGAACGGGGGAGTATCCGCCCGTGGGCGGGGCGTAAAAAAACAGCGGCGGCCGAGTCCCACCCGCGACCGGTCGAATATTCGCCGTGCAAAAGGGGAGGGACATCGTCCCCCCCACCGTGAGCCCATGCATCCCACGGTCAATCACGTAAATCGCCCATAAAAAAAGGGGAGGGACAAATCCCTCCCCCGGCGTTCGGTTTAGCGTTTATAAAAGGGGAGGGACAAAATCCCTCCCCCGACTGTTTGGTTTTGCGCTTCTTAGCGGTCGTACCTGGACTCGCGCGGCTTTCTCTCGCTCGCCTCATCCACGCGGATGGTCCGGCCGTCGAGCTCGGTACCATTCATCTCGGATATGGCGTTTCTCCCCGCCTCGTCGTCTGTAAAAGTCACAAACCCAAAGCCCCGGGACCGACCGGAATCACGCTCGGTGATTACCTTGGCCTCGACTACCTCACCGAAGCGCGTGAACGCATCGCGAAGCGTCTGGTCTGTAGTGTCCCAGCTCAAGCTCCCTACGAACAACTTCACTCTCGAACCTGCTTTCTTATGGCGCCTCGTGGGCGCTCCCTATTGGAGGGGTTTCCCTCCATCCAAAGAACGGCGGATGGCCGCTCCCGTTACAACCCCGACCAACATGCAGTCGGAGCGCGAGCACAGTAGCACATATAAATCGTTTTGTAAACAAATAATTTGCGGGAAGGCCGCAGAATGCCCCGCTCGACCCGACCGGAAGCTTGACCCCCGACCCTGGAATTCCGATAATCACCGCATGCTTTGGCCCTTCGTAATCGCCACGGGCGCGGCGTTCCTGGCGTTCCTGCTCGCGCCGGCGCGGGTCCGCCGTCGGGTCGGCCGGGAGGGCATAGACGCCCCCGGCGCGGTCCGGGCTTACGACGCGATGAACCGCACGCCGCCCTTTTGGGCGCTGAGGCGGCTGGTCCTGCGGCGGCTCAAACGGGATAAACCGGAGGGGACGCTCCTGGACCTGGGCTGCGGGCCGGGGTACCTTCTGCGGGCCGCGGCGGAGAAATTCCCCCGCATCCGCCTGGTCGGGGTGGACATCGCGGAGGAAGCCCTCGACGCCGCGCGGAAAAATTTAGGCCCGGAGCGGGTGGAGCTGCTCCGGAGCGGGTCGGATAACCTGCCGCTGCCCGACGCCTCCTGCGACTTCGTCGTCAGCACCCTCTCGCTGCACCACTGGTCGCGGCCGGGGGAGATTTTTGCCGAATTGTTCCGGGTGCTGAAGCCCGGCGGACGGTTCCTGGTGATGGACCTGCGGCGGGACGCCCCGGCGCCGGTCCACCTGTTCATCTGCCTCGTCACGGCCGTAATCGTGCCGCGGGCGTTGCGGAAAATACGGGAGCCGCTGGGCTCGCTGCAGGCGGCCTACACCGCGGCCGAGGCGCGGGGGCTCCTGGCGGAAACGACCTTCGAGGATTCACGCGTCGAGCGGGGTTTGTTCTGGATGTTCCTCTCGGGCCGGAAGGTGGGGGCG
>CAYTCV010000091.1:0-3076 GCA_964436465.1 uncultured bacterium | reverse complement strand
CGCCCCGCCCCTACGTCAGCGAAACGGGCCGGCGGGAAGTTCCCCGGCGCAAAAAGAGGACCGGCGCGCGCCGGCCCTCATCATCCGCAAGGCCGCTAGTACTGCAGCTCCCAGCTCTCGCCGGTGAACTGGTATACATTGCCGTCGGCGTCGATAGCCATGACGTAGTAGGCGTCGGCGTCGGGGTCGTAGAAGGCGTCGAGGTCGAACGGGGCCTTGCCCGGAACCTTCGCCCCCACGTCGGTCCAGTCGTCGCCCTCCCACGTGTAGAGCTCGCCCTTGCCGTCGATGACGTAGAAGAGGTAGGCGTCGGCGGCGACGTCGTGGAAGCCGGTGATGCGGAAGGGACCCTTGGTGGTGAACGGCGAGCCGGACTCCGCCCATTCACTCGAGATGAAGTCGAAGGCCTTGCCGGTGCTGTCCACGGCCGAGGTCCAGTAGAGGTCGCTGGTCGCATCGTAGAAAACGGTCAGGTCGAAGGGGCCCTTGCCGGGGCAGGCGTTCTCGTGGACCTGGTCCCAGCTCTCGCCGTTGAAGACGTAGAGCTTGCCGTCGGGGGCCATGGTGGAGATGACGGGCTCGCCGTAGGATGTGTCGTAGAAGGCGGCCAGGGCATACTGGCCCTGGGTGCCGATGGGCTCCGCCACCTTCTCCCAGTCCTTGGTCGAGTGCCACAGGGCGCCCTCGCCGTCCACCGCCACCACGCCCCAGGTGTCGGTGTCGGGGTCGTGGAAGGCGGCCAGGTCGAAGGGGCCCTTGCCGGGACAGGGAGTGCCGTCGGGCTCCCATTTGCCGGAGTCGAAGTTCAGGAAGTGGAGCTGGCCCTCGGCGTCCATGTGGTACAGGAAGCCCAGTTGGGCGACCGTATCGTAGAAGGCGGCCAGGTGGGGTGCTTCGGCAACCTCGGCGACCACCGTGCCGCCGTCGCCGGTCGCGCCCTCGGCGGTTTCCCCGTCGCCCGTATCTTTCTCTTCGCCGCCCTGGCCGCCGCAGCCGAGGAGGGCGAGCGGGAGGACGAAGAGGGCGGCCAGGAGCAGGTACAAGAACTTGCGCATGTTTTCCTCACTTTTTTCGGGTGGAACGGTACAGCTTATCCACCGATTCTAGCCCAGCGGGAGTCAAAGGTCAAAGCCGGGCGGCGAGCGGGGCGGGAAGCCGCGGGGGGCGCGTCCCCGGGCCGGGGCGGGGGAGCGGGTATGGAAACTACGTCATGGCCATGCGCGGCGGCCCGCGGGGGATGCATCCCACGGGGCCGCCCTACGTCATCGCATATGCGAGGCCCGGGCCGTGTTGCGAGTTACATTATAAAAAAAGCGGGGACCGAAGCCCCCGCCAATCAATTGCGCTCCTAGTACTGGGCCTTGAGGGCGCCCCAGCTCGTTTCCGTGACGGCGGCGCCCTGGACTTTGAAGGACCAGACGACTTGCGCGGTGGTGGCGTTGCCGGCCAGGTCTTTGAGCCCGGCGGCCACCTTACAGATGATGGTGTCCGGCGGCAGAGGCTTGTCCGGGTCGAAGGTGCACACCACGTCCAGGAGGTCGGCGTCATCGAAGGTGAACACGCCGGGGATGATGGCGTTGGACCCGCCGGCGCAGAGGGACGCACCGTTCCCGGCCCGGGACGAGTCCGCGCAGACGAAGACGATGGAGGAGGTGTCCACCCCGGACATGTCGTCGGTCACGTGGAAGGTCACGTTGGTGTCCGGCGGAACATCGGTCTCACCGTGATGCGGGGACTGGCCCGACACATGGGGCGGGGTGTTGTCGAGCTGCTCGATGAGGTTGAAGCTCCAGACGCTGTCGGCCAGGCGGGTGTTCCCGATGAGGGACTCCTCGGCTCGCACGCTCCAGTACCAGAGACCCGGGTCCAGGCCGATGGTGCCGAAGACGATGTCTTTATGAGTGCCGGAGCCCGCGTTGACCTCGTAGGCGTTGGTGAGCTCGGGGTTGTCGGCGATGAGAATGTAGTAGGTCAGCTCACCGTCGCCCTCGTAGGCCGCCTCACTCCAGCTGAAGGTCACCCGGTCGCCGATGGTGATTTCCGTGCCGTCGAGGGGCGCCAGGAGGTTGAAGGGACCGAGTCGGCTGTCGTACAGGAGCTGGTCTACGAAACGGATGCCGAAGACGTCGGACAGGACCGGCTGCTCGAAGGAGTACAGGGCGGCGTCGGTGCCGCCTGCGTTCTCCAGGCCGATGGTGGCGCTGACGCCGCCGTCGCGCCAGGAATCGCCGACGGTGTCGAAGTACTGCAGCTCAATCCGGTTGTTCGTGCCCGGGTACTCCTGCTCGTAAATCTGGATTTGGAACTTGATGGGGTCCGACGGGGCCGAATCCACGAAGTATTGGGGCTGGTATGTGATGGCCAGCGCCTGCACCCCGTCGTGGGAGTCCTGGTCCAGCCAGATGTTGCCGCCCGAGGTGCCGTCCAGGTCGTCCCACCAGCCGGCGATGACGGCGTTGGGCGGATTGGGGTCGGGGATTTCCTGGTTGATGGGCTCGTCCATCCCCGCCTCGGTGAAGCCCACTATGCCGTTGGAGCCCACGTAGAGGGTCGAGCCGGCGGGATAGTCCACGCCGCAGAAGCGGACGTCGAAGGGGAGAGTGGTGGTCCAGTATGCGTCGTTGTCGGCCCAGCCCTGGGAGCCCCACTGGTGGAACCACCAGTAGCGGAAGATGGGGTCCGAGGGCTCGGTGGTGTCGAAGAAGTAGTAACCGGCGCCGGAGCCTGCTATGTTGTCCTCGAAGCCGGGCGTGATGCAGAAGGCATCCGGCGGTTCCTCGACGGGCGCGTGCAGGGCACCCGCGGCGAAAACCGCAGCCACGGCGAACAACAACCAGAGGATACACTGTTTCATGTCCTCTCCTTCCGATTTCTGGCGAATGTGATGGTGCTTAGCACAGCAAATAATATACTCAAATTACGCTCTAGTCAACAAAGCGGTCTTTTTAATGCTTTTTTTTTGTAAAAACCGGACGGGAAATCGGTCGTTCGCGGACGGGTGTGGACACCCGCCCCTGCGTCGGCGCAAGACGCGGCGGGACGTGGGGGATTCATCCCACAGTCCCGCCCTACATTT
>CAYTCV010000090.1:4406-7508 GCA_964436465.1 uncultured bacterium | reverse complement strand
CGACCTCTCGGGGCGGCGGGTGTCCACGGTTTTCGAGGGGGAGACGGCCACCGGGAGGCACGCATTTTCTTGCGACGCCGCGGCGCTAACGCCGGGGGTGTACCTCGTCCACCTGGCGACCGACGCCGGTTCCCTCACCCGGCGGGTGGTCGTCGAGCGTTGACGTTAGGAGATAGACTCGTAGGGGCGGACCTGAACGGCGCGCCGTCGGTCGGCCCCTACGAGGTTATTGCGCGGTTCTAAATGTAGGGCGGGGACTTTAGTCCCCGCCGCTTTTTTGCTCAATCATCACCGGTCGAGGAGCTCCGTCTGCCGGACCGCGTTCCAGCTCCAGCGGTGGACCGGCGTTGGACCGAGACGGCGCAGCGCCTCCAGGGCGGGAAGGCCGTAGCCCTTGTTCTCGGCCAGGCCGTACCCGGGGAAGAACGGGTCCAGGGCGCGCATGAGGCGGTCGCGGGCGGTCTTGGCCAGAATTCCGGCGGCGGCGATGCTGGCCGCGCGGCCGTCCCCTTTAACCACGCCCACCGCCGGAATCCCCAGCCGGGGGAAGTGACCCCGCAGCTCGGGCCCGTCCACGAGGGCCAGCCGGGGCCGGGGGTTCAATTCGTCCAGGGCCCGGCGCATGGCGAGGAAACTGGCGCCGATGATGTTCAGCCGGGCGATTTCGCCGGGACAGGCGAAGGCCACCGCCCAACTGCGGGCCGTGGCCTTTATGGCAATCTCTAAACGCTCGCGCACGGCGGGCGAGAGCCGTTTGGAATCGTCTATTCCGTCCGGAATGCACGCCGGGTCGAGGATGACGGCCGCCGCGGCCACCGGCCCGACCACCGGCCCGCGACCCGCCTCGTCCAGGCCGGCCAGGGGTCCGGAGAAATCGCCCTCCGCCAGTACGCGGCGCTCGAATGAAAAATCAAGCATGGCTAGGATTGGGCGGCGAGGGCCTCGATGAGCGTCAGGGCCAGCCGCGGCCCCTGGGGCCAGAACACGCAGGTGCCGATGCGGCCGTCCAGCAGGACGTCCGAATCCTCCACCGTGACCGCTCCGCCCTCGCTCATCCGCTTGCGCTGCCCCTTGTACACCGCCATCTTCACCCCACGGGCCCGGTCCTCCTGCAACAGGGCCAGGACGCCGATTCCACTCGCCCCCACGTACCCGCCGGCCGCGAGCACCCGCCCGATGACCTTCCCGGTCGCGGGGAAATGGACCATGCCCTCCATCCCCTTGGACTGCATCAGGTACAACAGGTCGATGCCGTCCAGGTGTTCGAGGTCATCGAGCCTAAAATCAGACAACGGTTCGCTGCCGCCGATACCGGCGATGCGCTTGGCGTCGCTGGCCAGGAGCACCCGGGCCCCGGCCTCGATGAACAGGCGGCGCACGTCGTAGAGCTCGGGGTCGTAGAAACCGTCGCCGACCAGGATGACCACCCGCTTCCCGGCGAGCGCCCCGCGCAGATTCTCCGGCAGCTCCACCCGGGGCGGGAGCTTCCCGATTAGCTCGGTGACGGCGCCGTTGCCCGCGGGCTCGGGTGCGGCCTCTTCCCCGCACGCGAGCGGCAGGAGGAGGGCGGCGAAAAGAAGGACGGGAAATATTTTCATGACTCAGGCTCCGAACTTGGTGTAGCGGTTTGAGAGGTTCACGAGGATGGGCATGAGGTCCGTGCCCCGGGGGTGTCCCAGCCCGCCCGCGGCGCAGGCGAACTCGTCGTAGGTCTCCACCGCGTCGGGGCGGACGCCGGGGCCGTGGATGAGGAGCGGGACGGGGTCGCCCGAATGGTCCCCCACCTCGCAGGGGGTCGAGTGGTCCCCGAGGACGGCGAGGTTCGTCCCCGCGTGCCACAGCGGCTCGGTGAGGGACAGGAAGCGGTCCACCTTGAGGCAGGCGGCGATTTTCTCCCGGGGGGCGTCGTCGTGGCCGGCCAGGTCCGGGGCCTTGATGTTGACGAAGACGAGGTCGTAGGCGTCCCAGGCCCGCGTCACGGCCCGGGCCATGGCCTCGATGTCCGTGTCGGCGCCGCCGGTGGCCCCGGGGCACTCGATGAGGTCGAAGCCGAGGTAGTTGCCCAAAAGTCCAATCAGGAGGCCGACCTCCACCAGGGCGGCGGGCCGCAGCCCGTGGAGCTCGGCGAAGGGCGGGATGTGCGGCACCAGCCCCCCGCCGCGCGGGAGGGGGCAGTTGGCGGGGGGAAGTCCGGCCCGGCGGCGCTCGTCGTTCACCGGGTGGGCGTCCAGAATTTCGCAGCCCCGGCGGACGAACTCCTCCACCGCGGCGCAGGTCTTGAGGGCGGCGGCGTACTCCGGGTCGCCCTCGGCCACCGTGGGCGTGCAGGTGTGCAGCGGCTCGCCCTCGGAGTGGGGGTCCACGTCGGACACCGCGCCGGATAGCCCCTCGCCCCGGAGCACCAGGGCGGCGCGGTGGGCCACCGATTCCTTGAAGAGAGCCGTCACGCCGCCGGAGAGTTTCATATCGTTCAGGGCGGCGGCCAACTCGGCGGTCCGCTC
This sequence comes from uncultured bacterium, assembly GCA_964436465.1. Taxonomy (GTDB): domain Bacteria; phylum RBG-13-66-14; class RBG-13-66-14; order RBG-13-66-14; family RBG-13-66-14; genus RBG-13-66-14. Next base: position 5,007 of record CAYTCV010000090.1, on the reverse strand, counting down.
GGTAATCCTTCCGGCGCGCCGGTCCGTGACGACCAGCGCCCCGTCACGCTTTTCCACCGTGGCGAAGTTGCAGCGGAAGGCCACGTCACCGGGCCGTGGAGCGAGCCCCACCCCGGCGGCCTCCAGGGGACCGCGGCCCGTGTAGTATTTGTACGGGTCGTAACCCAGCAGGGCCAGGTGCGCCGTGTCGCTCCCGGCGCAGATTCCCGGCGCTATGGGGTCCAGGAGCCCCGTTATGCCGCCGGCGGCCAGGCGGTCCAGGGTCGGCGCATCCGCCGCGGCCAGGGGCGTCCGTCCGCCCAGGGAGGCCACCGGCCGGTCGCCTATTCCGTCGCCGATGACGATAAAAATCTTGCGCTTGTCCATAAATCCGCCAGTCCAAAAAGTGTACGAATCATCTCCCGCAGAAAATTCCCGACGACCGTTATCCCCGCGTTGCTAAATAGGTGAACGATTTCTCAGCTGCGTCGCTCGCGGCGCCGACCCTTCGATAGCCAACGACTCTCCCCGCGGAACCGGGATGCAACGCCCCGCGTTGCCGCCCCGCGTTGCTAAGCCTCGTAGGTCGGCTCGAACCAGCGGTCGAAGAGGATGAAGAGGG
>CAYTCV010000090.1:0-4306 GCA_964436465.1 uncultured bacterium | reverse complement strand
CGTTGCTAAGCCTCGTAGGTCGGCTCGAACCAGCGGTCGAAGAGGATGAAGAGGGGGAGCCCCAGGGCGGCGGTGGCGGCAATCTGGCTCAAAAGCTCCCAGCCGCCGGCGGGTCCCGGCGTGGAGGAGAGCGCGGCCATGAGCCAAACCAGACCGCCCTTGAGGAACCCGACGCCCACCAGCGTGAACAGCCGCACCAGGTGGCTGCGCCGGTAAACCAGCCCGCGCAGGGCGAAGACCACCAGCGACACGCCGCCCAGCGCCACCGCGTTCGCCCCCAGCAGGCCCCACCCGGACAGGTCCACCAGAAAGCCGGCCAGCCAGGAGACCGCCACCGCCGGCACCGGCTTCTTCCCCGCGAGACAGATGTAGACCACGGCCGCGAGGACCAGGTCGGGGCGGAACAGCTCCCAACCGCCGAAGAAGCCGAACCCCAGCCTGTCGAGCACCAGCGCCGCCGGCACGACGAGGTACATCATGGCAGGATGAGGTGGGCGAATTCGGCTCCCGCGACCCGCGCCGCCGGTTCGACCCGGCAGGAAAGCTCCAGCGCGCCGGGCTCCCAGCCGACTTCGGACACGCGCCCCACGGGAACACCCGGGGGCAGCGCGCCCAGGCCGCTGGTCACCACCAGCTCGCCGTCCTCGGGAAGCACGTCCGCCGAAAGGTAATCCATCCAGAGCCCGCCCTCGCGGGAGACCAGCACCCCCGTGCGCCGGGTCCTCTCCAGGCGCACCCCGAGCCGGAGGCTGGGGTTGCCCAACGGCACCAGCTCGGCCGTGTCCCCGGCCACCCGGCCCACCACCCCGGCCAGCCAGCCGTCCACCAGAACGGCCTGACCGGGGACGACGCCCCGGGACTCACCGGCGGCCAGGGTGGGCGGCACCGTCGGGGTCAACTCCACGGTGAGCAGCCGCCACGGGCTCCGCAGACGCAGCCCCAGCTCTTCGCGCAGGCGGCGGTTCTCCTCCCGTTCGTCGTGGGAGGAAAGCTCCGCGAGCGCGAGCTCGGCCTCGCGGGAGGCCACCTCCAGACGCGCCTGTTCCCCGGAGAAAAAACGGGACCAGCGCTCTCCCAGGAGGGCCAGTTCCGCCCTCGCCCCGGCCAGCTCGGCCCGCACGTGCGCCAGCGGCTCGAAACCGGTGATGTCGGCCCAGACGGCGACCGCGCCCGCCAGGACCACCGGCACCACGAGGTAGGCCAGCAAACGCTTTTCGCCGGTCATCGCCTGCTCTCGCTCAGGATTACCTTGCGGAACTCTTCCGGGTTCTCCAACACCTTCCCCGCCCCGGCGACCACGGTGGTGAGCGGGTTGTCCACCAGGTGGATGTCGAGGTCGGTCTCCCGGTGCAGCAGGTCGTTCAGTCCGCGCAGCATGGAGCCGCCGCCGGTCATGTATATGCCGCGGTCCACGATGTCCGCCGCCAGCTCGGGCGGGGTCTGCTCCAGGGTCTGATGCACGGCGCGCAGGATGGCGCCGACCGGCTCGGCGAGCGCCTCCCGGATTTCGGTGGAGGTTACCGACAGGGTCCGGGGCACCCCCTCGACGATGTCCCGCCCGCGGATGTCCATCGTCTCCTTCTTCTCCAGAGGGAAGGCGCTGCCGATTTGAAGCTTGATGTACTCGGCGGTCTGCTCACCGACCAACAGGTTATACGTCTTGCGCAGGTACTTGTCGATGGCCACGTCCATCTCGTCGCCGCCGATGCGGATGCTGGTGTTGGTGACTATTCCGGAGAGGGAGATGACGGCCACCTCGGTGGTGCCGCCGCCGATGTCGAGAATCACGTTGCCCACCGGCTCGTGGACCGGCAACCCCGCGCCGACCGCCGCGGCCATGGGCTCGTAGACCATGAGCACCTCGCGCGCTCCGGCGTGCGTCGCCGAGTCGCGCACCGCGCGCTTCTCCACCTCCGTTATCCCCGAGGGCACGCAGACCAGAACGCGCGGATGAACGAAGAAACGCCGACCGTGGCTCTTCGTGATGAAATACTTCAGCATCTGCTCGGTGACCTCGTAGTCGGCGATGACCCCGTCGCTCATCGGGCGCAGGGCGCGAATCGCCTCGGGGGTCCGCCCGAGCATGTTTTTAGCCTCGAGGCCCACCGCCATCACCGCGCCGGTATCCCGGCGCATGGCGACCACCGTGGGCTCGTCAATCACGACACCCCGGCCCTTCAGGTAAACCAGGGTGTTGGCCGTCCCGAGGTCGATGGCCAGGTCGCGGCTGAAGAAATTTATGTAGGGCTTGAACAAATCGCCGGCTCCCGCAGGGAAAAAGTGTCCGTCCCGTGACCCCCCTATGATACCAAGGACGCCCGCGCCGGGAAAGGCTTAACCCTCCCGACCTTCCCCGAATCCTTCGGTTCCCGGCGTAGAATGGCGGAGAAGACGATGGAACCGGCCCGCTCCGGTGAAAGCAAATTGAGCCACGCTCCATCGCCGCTCGCGGCTCCGGTCAAGAAGCCCATGCTCGCCTTCAACGGGACACACCGAACAAACTTCCCCGATACGGCGCTTCCGGGAAATACTGCTGGAGAACGAGGTCGAACGCGGATTTAACGGTCAGCTACCGGCCGTGCTACCCGATTTTCCAGATAGCCAGCGTCAAACGAGTCGAGGCGTACCCGTACCGATAAGGCTCCGTGCGGAAAACCTCGTCGGCCCGCCGCAGGACATACGTGCTCCGGCCCCCGTAAAGTCGTCCCGGAACGATGAACTCCAGCTCCTCGTAGCTGTCCTCGATATCCGACGGCAGGGCGTGATGGACGAAGTAGTTCACGCCCTCGGTCTTCAGATACTCCCCCAGAAGCCCCGCGGAAATTACGCGCTGGTAGTCGTAGTCGTTGACCAGCCCGTCCAGGTTGATGCACGAGCGCTCGCAAAAGTAGCCGAATATGCCGCTGTCGCGCATGGCGAATACAGCGTCGGGCGGAGTGTTCGCCGCGGCCCAAAGGGCGGCCTGATAGGTGGACCGCTGGAATCCATAGTCGGTCCTGGTCCAGGAAATAGTCTGTCCCGCCACAACGGCGACCGTCGCAGCCACGACGACTGCCCGCTGCCATTTAATCCGCCCCCTAAGCGTGCCGCCGAACAGGTGGCCGAGGGCAAGCGCGGACAGCGGCAGGCCCAGGGCGACTATATAATAGGCGAAGGGAGCCCATTTGAGGAAGAGGAGCATGTAGAGAAGCTGCCCGAAAAACCCCCAGGCGAGGATGCCGACCCCGGCGTCCAGCTCCCGGCGCTTCACCGCCGTCCAGACAAGCGCCGCCACCGCCAGCAGACCTATCTCCCGGTATAAGAATAACTGGTCCAACTGGACACTCAGCGCGGGGAATGAGCTCTTCAACGCCCCGGAGATTGGCACCAGGTGCCCGAAAGTCAGTTGGTTCCACACCAAGTAAACCGCCAGGACGAGGACGCTGGGACCGAAAATCCGCAGGAACCGCCCGACCAGGTCGCGCCAACCCTTTCCGAACCCCGGCCCCCCGCGGCGGTAGGCGGCGAGGAGATAGACAAAGGCCGCCCCGTGAATGAAGAACGAATCCAGCCGGGAGAGGAATATGAAGGCCAGAATCGCGCCCAGCCCCAATTCGGCGCCGCGGGTTCCCTCGAACCTGAAAACGCCGCCCCGGTCCGCCACATCGAGCGCGACGAACACCAGCGTGAAGGTCAGCGTCACCTCCATGCCGCACAGACAGTTGTTGATTAACTGGGGCCAGGCGAAGAGGATTAAGGGCAGCAGGGCTCCCCGGTCGCCGAACCTCCGCCGAAGCACGCGTCTGGCGAAGAAAAGGCCCGCCCCCCAGATGAGGACCGTCATGGCCATCAAGATGCGCCACGCGAGGAAAGTGCCGGCCCCGAAGAGGAAGGGCAGAGTGCAAACCCCCAACCACAGCGGGTGGAAACCGTTGGTCTGGTGCAGGCCGTCGAAACTCAATCCATGCCCCGCAACCAGATTGCGCGCGATGCCGAGGTAGTAACAGGTGTCGTCGTTGGTGAACCGCGCCAAAATTTCACCGGGAAGGAAGAACACCTTCCCCAACCCGTACAGGACGAGGACGAGAATCACCAGCGCTCCGGCCAAGCGATAGACTCTATCCGCTCTATCCTCGGTCGCCACTGAAGCCTCCGGCGTTCCGGCATTCACCTCGAAAGCCATATCTTACCAAAAAGCCGCCCATGAAGCCGATATTAAAAGCCGGCCGCGCAGTCGCGGTCGGCTTCATTCTGGCGCGCCCGGCAGGATTCGAACCTGCGGCCTACGGATTCGTAGTCCGGCGCTCTATCCGGGCTGAGCTACGGG
>CAYTCV010000089.1:4767-7515 GCA_964436465.1 uncultured bacterium | reverse complement strand
CGTGCCGCTGCCACATGAATAACAAGGGGGTCCGAAAACGGCCCCCTTTTTTATATAGAGTGGGAGAGAAACGCGCTCAACGCGCGTCCCGCTCCGTCAGCCCTTTACACAATTGCCGGAAGCCGCAGTCGTCGCAATCGGACGCCCGATTCCGCCAGACCTCGGCGAAGGGCAGGCGGGCCAGCTCCGCCGCTTCTTTCAGCAATTCCCCGGCCCGGCGGGAGACCTCCCCCACTTCCAGCGGATGGAACCCGCCGCCCTCGGCGGTGAAGATTAGGGCGGCCTCGCGTACGGGCTTTCCGAAGATTTTCTCCGCCGCCAGGGCGTAAACGCCGAGCTGGACGTCGTAGCCATGCTCCTCGATGACCCGGGCCGGGTCGGTTCCGGTCAGCCCGGTGGACTTGAAATCGTAGATTCCGAGCCCGCCGCCCAGTTCGGCCAGGCAATCCATGCGGCCCAGGACCAGGCAACCGCCCAGCTCCAGCCGGAATGGAACCTCGAAGTGCGGCCCGGCCTCGCGGACGCTCCGCCATTCCGCCATTCCGTCCAGCCGATTCAGATGCCCGGCCAGGCCGGTGATTGCCTTCCGGTCGGGCTCCTTCAGGAAGGCCGACAGGGACTCGGTCACCTCCTCCTCTTCCTCGGCGGCGAGCCGGTTCCGTAAATCGGCCAGGCGGCGGCGGATTTCGTCCTCACTCAACCCAACGCAGTCCCCGGTTTCGATGAGGTGGTGCAGGGCCGTGCCGAAGGCGCTCCCCCGGGGGCGGTCCGCGTCCCACTCCCCGAGGGGGCGCTCGGATTTCTCGCCCTCCAGCTTCAGCACCCGGCGCAGGTAGAATCCCAACTTGCAGCGCCCGACCTCGGCCAGGGCCGAGGGGCTCACCGGCGGCGGGTCGGGAACGGTCAACGGCGCAAGGAGCTCCGTGCCAAGTTCCGTCGTCCGGGCCGCAGATGCGTCGGCCTCCTCTTTCTCCGGCAGCCCCCGTTCGGCGAGGCCCGCCACGGGCGTGCCGTCCAGCAGCACCTCCCCGCCGGCCTCGGTCAAGAGGCTGTTCAGCCAGCGGCCGATGTGTTTTCCGGCCCGCCCGCCCTCCAGCGATTCGACCTTTCCTTTTTCTCTGTCGGCGGTGTTTAAAAGTATCAGGTGGTCCATGGCCCGGGTGCAGGAGACGTAGAACAGCCGCTTGCGCTCCAGCTCCTCGTCCAGCTCTCGCCGCCGCCGGATGCCCTCGCCCAGGGGCGTCAGCTTCGGGGCATAGGGCGGGGTCTCGGTGCGGACCTGCACGGTCAATCTCCGGTTTCCGGTGGAATCGGGCGCCAGGGCGTAATCAGCGGGAGACCCCTGGGTTTTCTGGTCGAGGAAGGGCAGCAGCACCACGGGAAATTCGAGCCCCTTGGCGGCGTGCATGGTCAACAGCACCACGGGGGCGTACTCGGGGGTCGGCTCCTCGAAATCGCGGGACTCCTCGTTGTCGCGGAGCCACGTCAGGGTATCGGCCGGGCCGGTCAGGCCGCCGGCGCGCTCCTCGGCGCGGATTAGCTCCAGGATGTGCTCCAGCCGCCGCCAGCGGTCGGGGTGCCCCTCTTTCTTGAGGGCGGCCTCGACGCCCGAGTCCCGGTAGATGGCCGCCGTGAGCCGCGAGCCGCCGACGAGGCCCGCCTGCCGACGCCACCTGCACCAGCGGGGGCGGAAGTCGGCGAACCGCCCGCCCAGCCCGTCCACCGCCGGGTCGTCGATGAGGTTGTACCAATGGCGCCCGTGCTCATCGCCCAGGCGCTTCAAGCGCAGCAGGTCGTCGTAGTCGAAGCCGCCGAAGGGCGAGAGCAGCATCGCCGCCACCTGGATTCCGTCCCGGGGGTCGGTGAGCGCACCCAGCGCGGCCCGCAACCAGCCCGCCTCTTCGGTACCGAAGACGCCGCTGCCCCGCGCCAGGGCGTATCCATCCCCCAGCCCCAGGCAGTCCAGCGCCGCGGCGATGAGCGTGAGCTGCTCCCGGGTGGGTGCCAGCACGCCCACCAGCGCCGGTCTGCGTCCGCGGACCTTGTCGTCGGGGTAATTCTCCGGCGCGGGGATGCCGGGGAACCCGCCCCCCAGAACCTCGCCGATTACCCCGGCGGTGAGCAGGGCCTCGGCCAGCTTGTCCACCTTCCCCGCCGACTCCGCGGGCCGGATGACCGTCACCGAGCCGCCCTCCCCGTTCCGGCGGAGGCGGTTCATCGTCTGGGGTGCCACGGCGGTGGAGCCCTCGGGGTCGGCGTCGAGCAAGCCCGCGTCGGCGGAGAAGATTCTGTCGAAGACCGGGTTGACGAAGTCCAGCACCGCCTGGCGGGAGCGGTAGTTGTCGTCGAGGGTTTTGGTCTTTTCAATTATCGAAGCCTGGGTCAGTTCCCGCTCCGCCTTGCGGAAGACCGTGTTGTCGCCGCCGCGGAAGCCGTAGATGGCCTGCTTGCGGTCGCCGACGATGAAGAGCGTCCGGTTCCCGTCGCCGATTTCAGCGCCCCGGGGCACGGCCAGGGCGCGGATGATTTCCCACTGGCGCGGGTCGGTGTCCTGGAACTCGTCCACCAGGAAGTGGCGGTAGCGGCCGCGCAGGACGTCCGCCAGGCCCTCGTCCCCGGCGAGCCCCTCGGCGACCCGGTCCAGCAGGTCGTTGTAGTCGGCGCCCAGCTTACCGACCTTCATCTCCCGGTACGCGTCGCCCACCTCGTCGAGCCAGTCGAAGAAGACGCCGGTGAGGGCGTAGGCCT
>CAYTCV010000089.1:0-4667 GCA_964436465.1 uncultured bacterium | reverse complement strand
GGTGGTTCTCCCGCGCCTCGTCCAGCTCCCAGCCCCGGCCCAGAAGAGCGAGGGTCATCCCCTCGATGGCCCTCCGGGTGAGCCCCGCGGCACGCAGTTTCGCCAGGGGGCTGGTCAGCGGGTCGCTGGCCCAGGCCGCTCGGCGCAGCGCCTGGCGCTTGAGCTGGTTGACCCGGGTCTGGTCGAGGACGGAAAAGCCGGGCCGGTCGGGCATCAGCGTCGGTTCCTCGACCAGGAGGGCCTGGCAGAAGGAGTGGATGGTGCCGATGTGCCCCTCGCCCAGGCGGGCGCGGGCCTCGAAGAGCCGGCCGCGGACCTCTTCGGCGATGGGCTCGTCCTCCAATTCCCCGGCGTGACAGGCGTGGGACAGGGCCTCGTCGATGCGGTGGCGGAGCTCGGCGGCGGCCTTGCGCGAGAAGGTCATGGCCACGATGCGGGAGGGGTTCTGTCCGTCGGCGAGCAGGCGCAGGTAGCGGGCCACCAGCACGCGGGTCTTGCCCGAGCCGGCCCCGGCTCCGGCGACGGCCGAGCGGCGGATGTCCGCGGCCCGGTCCTGCTCCGGGCTCAGCGCGTAGGATTTAGCCATCGGCCCCACCCCCTTCCCCGGGGAGGCGGCACAGCCTGTGCGCCTGGAAATCCTCGCCGCAGGCGGGGCGGAAGTCGCAGTGCTTGCAGGCGTCGCCCTTAATATCCGGCGGGGGGGTGAAGCGGCCGGTGACTATTCCGTCCCATAAATCCCCAACGACGACCTCCACGAATTCCAGCATCCGTTCGGTGAACTCGTCGGACACGACCCACGCCCGGTTGGATTTTCCCACCGCCACCTTTTCCTGCACCGCCCCCTTGTGCGGCGTCTCCTGGAGCGGGTCGTCGGGGGGGAGGTTGCGGTACTTCTCGTGGAGCCGGATTTCCGCGGCGCGCAGGCCCAGCGAGCCCTCGGGGTCCTTGAGCCGCCGCGCGGCGAGGGCGTACAGCGGCAACTGGAGGTTGCGGGGCGGGTACTCCGGGTCGTTGATTCCCGTCTCGCCGGAGCCGGTCTTGTAGTCGTAAATCGCCAACCGGCCTAATTTTTCGTCCAGGTCCAGGCGGTCCACCCGCCCTGTCAGGCGCAGGTCGCCCAGCTCCAGCGGATTTCCCTCGTCGCCGCCGAAGCTGAACTCGACTTCCGTGGGCAGGGTCTCGATGAGATGACGCTGGATGATGAGGGCGCCCTTGAGGATGCCGTAGGGCGCACCGGCGTCGGGTTCGTCGAGACCGCGGACCAGCTCCTCGCGCTGGGCGTCCAGGGCGGCGCTGGCGTTGACCAGACCGGTCCGCATCTGCGCCTCGGGCGGCGGGTTGGCGTTGGGCTCCAGGAGCCCCTGCCCGACGAAGGACCGGGCGGCGCATTCCAGCATCCGGCCGCAGGCCTTCTCCCAGTTGCCCTCGCCGAGCGGACCGTCGGACCAGGGCTCCAGCGGTCGCTTTCCCTCTTTCCGGGAGCCGGCGAAGAACAGCTCCAGGGCCCGGTGGGTGACCAGCCCGACGACGTCGGCCTCGGCCTCGTCGCGGACCTCGGGGAATCTTTCCAGCCCCAGCAGGTGGGCGAAATAGTAGCGGCGCGGGCAGGTGAGGTAGTGTTCCAGCTTCGTCACCGCCAGTTCGCCGTTCCTGTCGGCGCCGGGAACCGGGCCGAGCAGCCCGGCGTCCACCTTCCCGTCGTAGGCGGTGGGGTCGGGGGAGGCCGTCTCGCGTATCATCCGGGAGGCGTTCTGTATCGCCCCGCGCACCGAGCCGTCGAGCAGGGGGTGGTCCGGGTCGGCGACCGCCAGCTCGGCCATGGAGGTGGGCCGTTGACGGGGGTCGCGGCCCGGGGGCTCGCTCCGGCCGCACAGTTGCAAGAGGTCGTTGAGCGGCGGGGACGGCTGCGCCTCGTCGCCGGCGGTGGCGGCCGGGTACGACAGCCACAGCCTCTCGGCCCTCCGGAGCAGGCGGGCCAGCAGGAAGACCGATTCGTCGTGGGGGTCGGCCCGGCGCTTGAGCGCGTCCCGGTGGAGCAGGCCGCGTTCCGGTCTGGCCGGGAAATCCTCGTTGGTCAGCCCCAGGATGAAGACCTCGACGGGCGACCAGCCCCGGGTTCCGCCCAACTCCCGCACGGTGACCGCGTCGTCCGGCCCCGGGATGCGCACGGAGCGGGCGGCCAGCTCCCCTTCCACCAGGCGCCGCAGCGCGGGCAGGCCGGTGAGCTTTCTTTTCAACTCCCGTTCCGAGAAGCGGGCCACACCCGCCACCGCGTCCAGCGCTTTACCCAGCTCCAGCCGGGCCCGGCTGACCGCCTCGGCGCGCCGACGCTCGGTGACCGCCCAGTCGGGGTCGGTCGTGGAATCCAGCAACTGCTCCAGCAGGCGGCGCTGGATGTTGGGAGTGAATTCGCGACGTTCGAGCTCGCCGCGGATTTGCCCGACCAGTGCCCCGACCTCCAGTTCGGGACGGCGCAGCTCCTCCAGATATTTAACCTCCCGGACTACGGCGACGAGCTGGTAGATGCGCAGCCGCGTTTCTTTCACCGCGGACTCATCGGCCAGGAATTTTTCCTCCTCCCGGCCCCGCAGCGCGTCCAGGCGCAGACGGTTGAGCACCGGCCGCAGCCAGGCCTGGGTCAGGCGCTCGTCGAGTCCGAGCTTGTCCTCCCAGCCCCGGGGGAGGCCGGTGACGTTGGCCTTGCGGGCCAGGAAATCGAACGCGGCGGGGTCCAGGTTGGAGTCCCGCGGCGGGTCATCGCTCCAGAATCGGGCGGGGTCGCCCCCCGGCGCCGGCGGCAGGAATTGTTGCAGCGGCGCGAGGGTCTCGTAGACCTTTTCCTTGTCGGGCAGCCCGGGCGGGGTGAGCGCGGGATGGCCCCAGTAGGCGATGAGCTCTTCCCGGCCCGGCCGCGCCAGAGCGTTCAACAGGGCCAGGAGTACCTGGGCGGGGGCACCGGCGAACAGCGGCTCGCCGCCCGGAAGGCTGAAGGGGATGCCCCGCTCGGCCAGCTCCGCGGCCAGGAGCGCCACGTAGGGCTCCAGCTTCGGAACGACGATGGAGAACCGGCCCAGGGGCTCGCCATCCGCCGCGCGGCGCTTTATTTCCCGGGCGACGGCGACGACCTCGGCCCGGCGCTCCGGGGCCGACCAGACCCGGAGGCACTCCGGTTTCCCCGTCGGCCGGTCCCCGCCGTCGAAGAGCCAGCCGACGAGCTCCCCGCGCCCCGGGCGCGTCTCGTCGAACACTGCCGCCTCCGCCCGGAGGCGCTGCAGGCCGGTCCCGGTCTTTGCGAGGTGGCGAATCGAGGGGCGATTCTCATCCGCCGCTGCGAGCTCCGGCTCGACGACCACCCGCAGCTCCAGGCGGCGGTCCAGGGCGGCGACGAGCGCCATCTCCGCCGGGTGGAGGTGGTCGGGCAGGAAAAGCACCGCCCGGGATGGCGGCTTCAGCTTCCCCCCGTCCAGCAGGCCGGCCACGCGGCGCTGGCGCTCGAAGGGCTCCTCGACGCCGAGTGCGCGGCACATCTCCCCCCGCAGCTCGACGAGACGGGCGAGGTCGCGCAGCTTGGCCGAATTAGCGGAAAATTCCTCCTCCTGGGCCAGGAGGCGCAGGGCCTGGGCCACGGGGCCGGCAATCCCTTCCAGGGCGGTCTCCCCCCGGGTGGTGAATTTTCGGAAGTAGGGCAGCTCGCCGGCATGGTCCGCCAGAAGTCGGGCGGCCAGGACCACCGGCTCACCGCGGGTCAGCAACCGGGGCTCATCGGTGAGACGGCGCGTCAGGGACCCGGCGGCCTCGTCCAGGGTCAGTGCCCGGACACCGGGGTCGAAACCGCCGTTGGCCGAAACCTCTTCCTCCAGACGACGCTTTACGGCCCCCGAACCGGCCAGGAGCCAGCAGTCGCCCGTGCAGAATTTTTCGTCGATGAGCATCGGATGACCCCTTCGTACCTTCGATGGCCATAATACCACACGGCTTGGACAACGCGGGTCACCCCTCGGCGGTTCGACTTGAAGAATGCGCCGGATTAGGTCATACTTTGGTAATCTCTTTTCCGCGAGATTCGGCATCTTTAGAAGGAAAAATACCTACCGAAGCGCGCGACGGCGGTACTTTTACACCGCCCGGAAAAACGCACTTTCGCGATTGAAGGAAACCGTTTAGCCGCTCCGGTCGGCCCCCGACCGGGGAGGCCTGGAGGATGACCATGCGAGTTCTCTCGATTCTGCTGATGCTGGCACCCCTGGCCGTTTCGGCCGACCTGGGTCCCGTCGAGACGTCGGACGTTCCGCCGCCGGCCCGGGCGCAGGTGGACGACGGCACCATGTACGTCTTCACCTCGTTCTACGGCGACATGGCGGTGGACGGTTCGCTGCTGGTGGTGACCGGCACCTCGACGGCCAACACCGACAATCCCAACGTGGCGCAGGCGCGGGCCATGGCCGCCAAGGCGGCCAAGTTCGCCGCCCAGTCCGTGCTCATCGAGTTCTTCAAGGCCCTCGATTTCGCCCAGAAGGACGCCGAGAAAAACGCCGGGTACGCCTCCGAGTACGGCGAGACGGTTTACTCCTCCGACGGCACGGTGGAGGTGCGCCTGTCGATTCCCCTCACCGGGGAGGGCGGCCTGGTGGCGGCCATGGGGCTCAAGGGCTTCGACGAGCGGTAGT
>CAYTCV010000088.1:0-7527 GCA_964436465.1 uncultured bacterium | reverse complement strand
CGTAGGGCGGGGATTACCTTTGGTCGCAGATACCCATCCCCGCCGCTTTTCGGAACCCCCCTTCCCAGCCTTCCCCCCAGAGGGGCGAGGGGACCATCGCACCCCTCACCCCCGGCCCGTCGGCGCGCCGCTACACACGCCCGGGGCGGTTTCAATAACGAGATGCTAATGAGACCTTGCATCAATTAAAATTTTGGTATAGAATGCACTGTGCAAGGCAATCACGTTGACGGCGAAAAACTCCGCGGGACGGAGTTCCTTTTGGCGAAACAGAAGAGACTGAGTTTCATTATCAACAAGGGGGAAGAACATGCCAGGCGGAGACAGAACCGGACCCCAGGGTGAAGGTCCGCGCACCGGACGCGGGTTGGGCGACTGCAAGCCCAAGAAGGATAAGGACGGCAACGTCGTCGAGCCGCTGCGCGGACTGGGACGCGGCGGACTCCCCCACGGTGGAGGCCGAGGACGCGGTTGGGGCGGAGGACGCGGAAACGGCCGCGGCTTTGGTCGCGGCGGGGGCGCCGGTGTTCGCTATCGGCAGCGCGGTGCTGACGCCGAGACCGAGACGAAGGACGAATAGCCGACACATCGAAATTCTGGAGGGTCGATGCCCGAGAAACACCTGATTGCAGTAGCCGCCGAGGACGACCGCGGCCTGGAAAGCGACGTGAGCCACCACTTCGGCCGCTGCCCGTACTACGTCATCGTGGAGAGCGAGGACGGCCGCATCGGACCCGTGCGCGTCGTGGCCAACCCGCACTTCCAGGAGCACAGCCCCGGCAAAATTCCCCTGTTCATCAAGTCCCAGAACGTGACGGTGATGATTGCCGGAGGGATGGGGCGGCGTGCCATCGATATCTTCGACCACCACGGCATCGTGGTCGCCACCGGCGCCCAGGGCACGGTCCGCCGGACCGTCGAGGACTTCCTGGGCGGCCGCCTGAGCGGTTACGACCCCTGCGCCGGTCGGGAGGGACACGACCACGGGGATTGCCACTGAACCCGGGAGGAGACATGCTCATCGCCTTCACGGCAGCGGGGAAGGGCGGCCTGAAAGCCGACGTGGACCGGCGCTTCGGCCGGGCCCCGCGCTTCGTCATCGTGGACACCGATAGCGGGGACGCGGTCGACGAGTTCGACAACCCCGCGGTCAACGCGGACCACGGCGCCGGACCCCAGGCCGCCGCTCTCGTCGCCGAGCACGGCGCGCGGGGCGTGGTGGCCGGTGACTTCGGACCCAAGGCCCAGGCCGCTCTGGAGGGGCTCGGGCTGGGGATGTGGAAAATAAAAAACACGGCGACCGTGGAAGAGACCCTCCGGCTCTACCGCGAGGGCGGGCTGGACGAGCTCAAGCCCCCCCGGTGACGATGCGGGTCTGCCTGGCCAGCGGCAAGGGCGGAACCGGCAAGACCCTCCTGGCCACCAGCCTGGCCGTGTACCTGGCCCGGCGCTCCGGGTCCGTCACCTATCTGGACGCCGACGTGGAGGAGCCCAACGGGTTCCTCTTTCTGCGGCCGGAAATCGAGTTCCGGGAGCGGGCGGCGGTGCCGGTGCCCGCCCTGAAGAACGGCTCCTGTTCCGGGTGCGGCGAATGCCGGCGGCTGTGCGCTTTCGGGGCCATCCTGGAGCTGGAGGACCGGGTGATGGTCTTCCCCGAGCTGTGCCACTCCTGCGGGGGGTGCGTAATCGTCTGTCCCGAGGCGGCGCTGGAGGAGGTGCCCCGGGAAATCGGCACCCTTTCACGGGGGATGAGCGGTTCGCTGACCTGCTGCGCCGGCAGGCTGGACATCGGCGAGACGCGGGCCGCCCCGCTCATCGAGCGGCTGCTGGACTGGGCCCCGCCCGGGCGTGTCGAGATTGTTGACGCCCCGCCGGGAACCTCGTGCAGCGTCACGGCCGCCCTGCGCGGCGCCGATTTACTGGTGTTGGTCACCGAGCCCACTCCCTTCGGGCTGCACGACCTGCGGCTCTCGGTGGAGCTCGGACGCGGGATGGGGCTCCCCATGGTCGCCGTTATCAACCGCAGCGACCTGGGCGGCGACGACGTGCGGGGGGAGCTGGCCGGGGAGGGGATTCGGGTCGTCGCCGAGATTCCCTTCCGGCGCGAAATCGCCTCTGTGTACGCCGCCGGCGGGCTTTGCCTGGACACGTCGCCGGAGGTCATGGGCGCGGTGGAGGCCCTCGCCGGGGAGGTGGACCATGCCGGTTAAGGAGCTGGTGGTCATCTCCGGCAAGGGGGGCACGGGAAAAACCTCGCTGGCCGCCTCGCTGGTGGAGCTGGCCCGGGTCGAGCACCCAGTGGTGGCGGTGGACGCCGACGTGGACGCGTCCAACCTGGCCCTCATCCTGGACGCCGAGCCCGATGAGCCGCACGATTTCGTCGGCGGCGAGCTGGCCTTCGTCGCCCCGGAGCCCTGCACCGGCTGCGGAGTGTGCGTGGAGAACTGCCGTTTTTCGGCGCTCACCATGGTGGACGGCAAGGCCCGCGTAAACCCGCTGGCCTGCGAGGGCTGCCGGGTCTGCCGGGCGGTCTGCCCCGCCGGGGCCGTGACCCTGCGGCCCAGGGTGGCGGGGCGCTGGCGCGTGGACGCGGGCGAGGGATTCCATTTAATTCACGCCGAGCTCGGCATCGCCCGGGACAACTCGGGCAAGCTGGTCTCCCGGGTGCGTCGGGAGGCCCGGGAAACGGCGGAGCGGTCCGGCGCGGGGTTGATAATCACGGACGGTCCGCCGGGAATCGGCTGTCCCGTCCACGCCGCCATCACCGGGACCGACCTGGCCCTGGTCGTCACCGAGCCGAGCCCCTCCGGGATGCACGACCTGGAGCGGGCGCTGGACACCTGCGCCCACTTCGACCGGCCGGCGGTCGTGGTGGTAAACAAGGCGGACCTGGCCCCGGCGCTCGTCGAACAGACGGCCGAGCTCTGCCGCGGTCGCGGGGTTCCGCTCCTGGGGCGGCTGCCCTTCGACCGCCGGGTGCCCGGCCTGCTGGCCCAAGGACTGTCCCTGGTGCATCTGGACGCCTTCCGGGGGCTCATCGTGGAGCTCTGGGAGGAGCTTCGCGGGCGGCTGAACGGCTGAACCGCGCGCGGGCGTGAGGGCGGATTGACGCAGGGGCGGGTGTCCACACCCGCCCGGTGTTTTACACCTGCACCGACGATTTTTTTGTCAACCTTGAAACCGTCCCCGGACCGGGGGTATCCAAGGGGGTGAAAGGCAAAACGAGAAAATTGAAGGAGGGAAAATGAAGAGCTTATTCAACATGCTGGCGATAGAACCCCGCGGGCGGACCTTCCGCATCCGGCACTAAGGCTCCCCCGGCGAAAACAAAAGAAAGGCGGCCCGGCCGCCTTTTTTTTAACTCCTCCCGCCGCTGTATTAAACGCACCCCTCTCCCTAGCCCGTAGGTGAACCTCCCCCCAGAGGGGGGGAGGGGACATGCACACCTCACCCCGGCCCGACGTCGTTGCGATGGCGTAGAGGCGGGCATCCACATCCGCCCGCGGGCGACCGCAGAGGGTCGCCCCTACGGGTTGTCGCACGATTGGTAAACGTAGGTGCGGGGCGTAGGACGAGTCCTCCGTCCCCGCCCGCATCAAGCGGTCACACCTTCAGCCCCCAGCGCTCCACCACCCGCACCAGCGCCGGGAGGAAGAACACGCTGGTCAAAAAGCATGCCGCCACGCCGATGGCGAGCGCGATTCCCATCGAGGCAAAGCCCTGCATCCGAGCGAAAATCATCGAGCCGAAGCCGATTCCCGTCGTCAGGCTGGTCAGGAACACCGCCCGCCCCGTCCGCGACAGCGTGACCCCGAAGTTGCCCTCCCGGCGGTAGCGGTGGATGATGTGCACCCCGTCGTCTATTCCGATGCCCAGCACCAGCGGAACGGCGAAGATGTTCATGTAGTTTATCTTGATGCCGGCCAGCGCCATCACCCCGAGCATGACCACGCTCCCCGCCGCCAGCGGCACCATGGCCAACAGCGTCGTGTGCAGCTTGCGAAAATCGAGGAACAGCAGCACGAAGATGGCGCCCAGGGCGATGAGGGTGGCCAGCTCCCCGTCCTGCCCGGCCTCGTCTATCATGGTCAGGAAGAGCTGCGGTGTGCCAACGCTCTCCGGCTCCACCGCCCCCACGCCGTCCGAAAAGGCCCGGAGCCGGTCCTGGTCTTCGAAGAGGTCGAAGCGGGGGAAGATGGTCACCAGATAGCGGCTGCCGTCGCGGCTCAGGTACCGCGAGCGCAGTTCCGGGGTGAGGTCGGATTCGGTGATTTGGCCCGGATTGGCGAAGCCGGGCTCGCCGCCGGTCCCCAGGAGCCAGTCCCGCTGCGCCCTGACGTAGGCGCGCTGGAATTCGGTCAGTCTTCGGGCGGCGTCTTCGGGGTCCGCGCGCAGGGATTTCGCCAGCGCCACCAGCGGCTTCACGGGCGAGTCGTAGCCGGTGAGCGCCTCGCAGCGGCGCTGGAGTTTGGTCTTGACCGAGGTCTCGGCGATGACCCGGAGCTCGAGGAGGTTGAGCTGGAGCCGGTCCAGCTCGTCGGCGACGGCGCGCACCTCTTCGGCGGTTACGAGCGGCGGCACCCCCCAGGCGGCCACGGCGCGGTCTATTCCGCGGATTACGACCGCCCGCTTCTCCTGGTCCGCCTCCGTCGGGATGTAGCGCGAGACCGTGTCGATTTCCCCCACGTAGCCCTTGTCCTTCAGCCGGTCGTAGACCTCCCGGGAGCGCTCCACCGAGTCGGTCACCACCAGGGAATAATCGGGGGAGAGGTCGAAGTGGTCCTCGATGAGGCCGGCCAGCTCGATGGATTCCAGCCCCTTGGCCTCCATGTTGTAGATGTTCCAGTCGAATTGGGTCCCGGTAAGCGCCGCGACCAGCAGGCCGCCGCCGACGAGCAGCCCTATGCCGGCGAAGAGCCACGGCCGGCGGTCAATGCCGCGCCCTACGCTCCCCAACAGCGGCAGCTCCACCGCCAGGCCCTTGGGGAGCTTGACGGCGACGCCCCGCCTCTTCGCCCGGCGCTCGCGGAGGGATTCCCGGATGGACAGGAGCGCCGGTAACACTAAAAGCATGGCCACCAGGGCCAGGATGATGGAAACGCCGCTGACGAAGCCCAGGTCCCGGACGCCGCGCATTTCACCGGCCAGCATGGACAGGAACGCCACCGCCGTGGTCAACGCGCCGGTGAGAATACCCATCCCGCTCCGGCCGAGCCCCACGGACAGCGCCTCCTCCATCGGTCGCCCCTCGCTGCGCGCCTCGTTCACCCCGCTCAGGATGTGAATCGCGTAGTCTATTCCCAGCCCCACGATGAAGACGGCGAAGAACATGCTGAAGAGATTGAGACAGCCCGAGTAGAGCTGCATGGCGCCGGCGCTCCATACCAGGGCCAAGAGGAGGGGGATTCCGGCCAGGAGCGGGGCGACGACGATGCGGAAGAAGACGATGAGGGCCAACAGGACCAGGACCAGCGCCGCGATGGTGGACCAGGCCATGTCGCCCATCCCCGCCTCGTACTCGTCGCGGGCGAGCGCCAGGGCCCCGGCCAGGCCGACCTCGATTTTCCCGGCGAAGGGCTCTTCCTTCGCCGCGGACTTGCAGACGGCCTCGATGTCGTTGATGGCCACGACCACCCGGTCCATCTCGTCGATGGAGAAGGTGGGCTGGAGCCAGATGAGAAGGAGGCTCCGGTCGGCGGAGAAGATGTAGGGCTCGCCCAGGGAGAGCTCGCGCACGGCATTGCGCGCCGTCTCCTCCGGCGCCGCGGTGAGCTCACCGTCGCCGAAGCGGCCGATGCCTTCCGCAAAGCGGTACAGCCCCTCGATGCGCATGATGGCGTCGCTCTCGCGCTCCCGCGTTTCCACGCCGCCGCCCACGTAGGTCTTTTCCAGGGAATCGTTCAAGGCGGTGAGGGTGCGGCCGAGCGACGGGGATTCGAATACGGGGGCGAGGTCGCGGAGGTCGTCCGCCGAGAGCAGCATCAGGCCGTGGCGGGAGGCGAAGTCGTCGTCCAGGCGGTAGTTGACCCAGCGGACGTACTCTTTCATCTCGGCCAGTCGCGGAGCCAGGCGGTCGGCGAACCGGGCCATCAGCTCGGGATTTTCGCCCCGGACCACCACGGTTATAAAGTTCGCCGAGTCGTAGTGCTGGGTTATATCGTTGAACGCCACCACCTGGGGGTTGTCCTCGGGCATGATTTCGGTGAGGTTCGTCCTGAATTCGAGCTTCTCGGCCAGGTAGCCGGTTCCCAGGGTGAGAACGACGGCCCCGGCGATAATCCACCACCGTCGGCGGTAGGTGAAGCGGCCCAGGGCGGAGAAGAATCGCGTGCGCAGGTTCTGCTGTTCCATGGGGGTCCTCGATGGGCGAGAGCGGGGTCGGTGCACGGTCCGGCGTCATGTCGTATTCCCGATAGTTTAACACTTTCGGGGCGCGCAGGAGAAGGCCGGTGTCGTGGTCGAGGCGTCGTCGTCCGTAAATGTAGGGCGGGGAATCCTTTCCCCGCCGCTTTTGGGAACCCCCCTCCCTCACCCTCCCCCCAAAGGAGGGAGGGGGCCATCGCACCCCTCAACTGCGATTGCGATGATGTAGGGCGGCCCCTCTGCGGGCCGCCGCGATTTACGATAACGTAGGGGCGGGTGTCCACATCCGCTCGCGGGCCGACCTGAATGTCGCGCCGTCGGTCGGCCCCTACGAGGGAACTTTGTTATCTGTAAACGTAGGGCGGGGAATCCTTTCCCCGCCGCTTTTTTTATAAGGTGGCCCTCACCCCTGACCCCTCTCCCGGAGGGAGAGGGGGACCTCCGGCCGCCGCGTTTACACGTATCCGGCCCTTACCCTCACTCCAACCCTCTCCCTGGAAGGGAGAGGGGGCGCTGCAACCCCCTCCCTAACCCGTCGGCGAGCCGCCCCCCAGAGGGAAAACACAAAAAAAGGCGGGTCCAACCCGCCATCGGCGACCGGGATTCCCGCCGGCCTAGCCCTGGCCGTGGAGAAGCTCGCGGACCTTGGACAGCAGCTCCTGGGAATCGAAGGGCTTGGTGATGTAATCCACCGCGCCCTCCTGCATGGAGGTGATTTTGGCGCGGCTGCCCGTTTTGGCCGATATCATGGCCACCGGAATCTCCGACGTGGACGGGTCCACGTGCAGGAGCCGGAGCACCTCCCAGCCGTCCATGTCGGGCATCATGATGTCCAGAAGAATCAGGTCGGGGTTGTGTCTTTCGGCGAGCTCGAGCGCCTCCAGGCCGGTGGCGGCCTTGAGAACGTTGTAGCCCTGACTCCGGAGTATCATTTCGACGATGGTGACGATGTCCGGCTCGTCATCGGCGACCAGAATCAACTTCGTCTGCTGTGATGTGGCTGAGTTTCTCATAGTTTGTTAAGTCACACCTTCATCTCAATTATAGAACAGGTTTCGTTCCGTTTCCAGTGGAGCCGCAACTCCCACGGAATCGTTGACGGAGCCGTCGTGGGGGCGGGGGGGGGGGGGGGGGGGGGGGGGGGGGGGGGGGGGGGGGGGGGGG
>CAYTCV010000087.1:4011-7735 GCA_964436465.1 uncultured bacterium | reverse complement strand
ATCGCCCCACTTTACTTGCCCCCTTCACCAGCCCCCTTAGCGGCCCCCTTAGCGGCTCCCAGAACCGTAGAGTTCTTTCAGGAAGCCCCAGGTGATATCGTCGGCGGACGACGGCGGATGCTCGACGTCGCTGTCGGTGTCCTGGGGTTCGGGCTCGCCGCGGGCGTAGAAATCGAAGATGTTGTTGTTGGTGTCGTAGCCGTTGCCCTCGTTGTCGTCGTGGGAGCTGCCGCTCTTGCGCTCGAGGGACCGGCCGGTGCCGGGCGCATTGCAGGGGGTCGTCTCGTAGTAGCTCGGGGAGATGCCCCATCCGAGCATGTCTATGGTTTCGCCGCCCCCGATGAGGGCCACGCCGCCGGATTCGTTGCCGAGCTTCAGTATGGGCGCGACGAGGTCCGGGGCGGGCCAACCGGCGGGCCAGTCCTCCACCGAGGTGGCCACCAGGTAGAAGCCGTAGGCGGGGATGGTCCCGGAGAGGGCGGGGTATTCGTCTTCCTGGTCGGAGCGGATGAAGTAGGCGTCGAGGCTGACGTTGCGGCCGGTGGGGTTGTAGAGCTCGATGAAGACGGCCTGACCGTCCGTCGGCCGGGCGAGGACCTCGGAGAAGACGACGTGGTCGGCGATGTCGTCGGCCAGGGCGGGCGTGGCGAAGAGCACGGCCGCGACCGCGACGAGCACGCCGAACGTCCGATTTTGCCGTTTATCGGCCATCCGCCCCTTCCAAGGATTCATCCATGTGTAACTATAGCCAAAAAATCGGGATTGGTCAAGGTTGAAGTGAGGGGAAGCGTGATTGACCGGCGAAAATCGGGCGTGATAAAATCGCCCGGTCTTGTAGAACGTCACTCCAACCCCCGGACCCCATGCCCCAAATCGAAATCGTCGTCACGAATAAACTCGGCCTCCACGCGCGTCCGGCGGCCATTTTTGTCCGCGTGGCCATGAAATTCGACGCGGAAATCTTCGTCTCCCGAACCAACGGGGCCGTCTCGTGGGTGAACGCCAAGAGCGTGATGGGGGTCATGTCGCTGGGTGCTGCGCCGGGGGCGGTGCTTTTAATCCGAGCCACGGGGCCCGACGCGGAAAAGGCCCTGAAAAGCCTGCGGCTCCTGGCGGACAAACGTTTTCTCGAGAACCACTACCTGGGCTGAAAAGGTTGGCGGGGGGGAGCCGGAGTGGGATACCGCACTTCGTCCATTACAGTTTTCAGTACCCTGTATTCATTCTGACTCCGGTCGGCGGAGGGTCTTATACGGGAGACGCCGGTTGGTGCGGCGGTCTGAGTTGAGGTGACGCCGTTGGTATTCTCCCGCGACGGCGGCCATTCCCCCCCGCCGATATCAGGAGCAAAAATCGGACCATGTTCTACGGTTGAGCGACGGGGAAAAATAACCCATAATAACCGCGCCATAGACGCGGTTTTTTTGCCGGGAGAGACCATGATTTTCCAGGGCGTGCCGGTCTCCAAGGGCGTGGCCATCGGCCGGGTCGTCAAGCCGAAGCTCGAGCTGTTGAACGTCGGCCAGGACCACGTTGACGACCCGGAGAAGCAAGTCGAGCGGTTCACGCGGGCGCTGGCGGCCTCGAAGCGCCAGCTCGAACGCCTCATCGGAACCCTGCGCGAGTCGGGCCGCCTGACCGAGCTGAAAATCGTCGAGAGCCAGCGGATGATGCTCGACGACGACACGCTCTTGGGCGGCGTGAAGGAGGGCATCCGGGAGCTGGCGTGCACGGCGGAGTACGCGGTGAGCAAGGTGGTGGACCATTTCGTGGCCACCTTTACCGGGTTCGAGGACGAGTACCTGCGCGAGCGGGTGACCGACGTGCGGGACATGGGGGAGCGGCTGTTGCGCAACCTGATGGGCAAGCGCGAGCCGCTGCTGGCCGGACTGGAGAAGCCGGCGATTATCGTGGTCCACGACCTGCCTCCGTCGGCGGCGGCGCAAATCGACCCGCTGAAGGTCCTGGGCGTGGCCACGGACGTGGGCGGCGTGACGAGCCACACGGCGATAATCTCCCGGGCGCTGGAGATTCCCGCGGTGGTTGGGCTGGGCAACCTGTCGCGCCGGGCCGAGGAGGGCGACACGCTCATCCTCGACGGCCGCAACGGCATAGCCATCCTGGAGCCCGCCCCGGAGTTGTTGAAGAAGTACCGCCGCGTCCAGAAGGAGGAGCGGGCCAAGCTCGAATCCCTGGCGAAGCTGCGCGACCTGCCCTCGGAGACCTCCGACGGCTTCACCATCGAGCTGGCGGCCAACATCGAGCTTCTGTCCGAGGTGGACGCGGTCCGGACCCACGGCGCCCAGGGCGTGGGGCTCTACCGCACCGAGTTTCTGTTCCTCAACCGGGAGGACCTGCCCAGCGAGGGGGAGCAGTACGAGGCGTACTCGGTGGTGGCGCGGCAGCTCGCGCCGCAGCCGGTGGTGATTCGCACCGTGGACATCGGCGGCGACAAGTTCCTGTCCCACCCCGAGGTGCCGGTGGAGATGAACCCGTACCTGGGCTGCCGGGCCATCCGCTTCTCCCTGAAGATGCCGGACACGCTGAAGGTCCAGCTCCGCGCCATCCTGCGCACCAGCGCCTCGGGCAACGTGCGCCTGATGTTCCCCATGGTGTCGGCCCTGGAGGAGCTGCGCCAGGTCAAGAAAATAATCGCCGAGTGCAAGGCGGAGCTCGACGCCGAGGGCAAGCCCTACGACGATGAAATCGAGGTCGGCATCATGGTGGAGGTGCCGTCGGTGGCGGTGATGGCCGACCAGTTCGCCCGGGAGGTGGACTTCTTCTCCATCGGCACCAACGACCTCATCCAGTACACCCTGGCGGTGGACCGCGGCAACTCCTCCATCTCCGAGCTGTACCAACCGTTCCACCCCGCGGTGCTGCGGCTGTTGGCGACCATCGTGGAGGCGGGGCATTCGGCGGGCATCTGGGTCGGGCTGTGCGGGGAGATGGGCGCCAATCCGCTGGCCGTCCCCTTCCTGGTCGGGCTCGGCATAGACGAGCTCTCGGTGGCGCCGGTGAACGTCCCGGTGGTCAAGGCCACCCTGCGGGCCACCTCGTTCCGGCAGGCGGCGGAGCTGGCGAAGGAGCTGGTGAACCTCCCCACCGCCGAGGCCATCCACGCCCGGCTGCGGGAGGCGCTCCCCCAGGAGGTCCGGCGCTTCGTGGAGTCCGACTACGCCATGAAGTAGCCCGTCGCCTTGTCTTCATGGCTTTTTCGGGCTAAACTTAACCCGCAACCCATCGGCTTTTTTACCCGAGGAGGACCCATGCGCCGTGTGTGTGCAATAGTGTGCGTTTTGGTCGCAGCCGTCTCCGCGACCGAAATCTACGGCCCCCGCGCCATGGCCATGGGCGGCGCCCTGGTGGCCATCGTCGACGACGGCACCGCCGCCTACTGGAACCCCGCCGCCTTAGGCCGGGAGGACGTCACCTTCTCCGCCGACCCCGTCTGGGGCTTCACCGTCGCCGACAACATCACCGAGTGCATGAACGAGTTCAAGGACTTCTACTCCAACCCCCCCGACACCAGCAACCCCAACGAGCTCATCGGCTTCGTCAACGACTTCTCCCGCGCCCTGGACCACTTCAACGACCCGGGCACCGGGGTCATCGGCAACATGCACGTGGGGGTCACCTCCTCCATCGGGCCCATCGCCGTGAGCTGGGTCAACATGACCAAGATGGAAATCGGCCCGGGGATGGACAGCCAGACCTCCCGCCT
>CAYTCV010000087.1:0-3911 GCA_964436465.1 uncultured bacterium | reverse complement strand
TTCCCGCTGGGGCGCTACGACTACCTGTCCGTGGGCGCCACGGCCAAGTTCATCTACGGCCTGAAGTACGCCAACGACATGTCCGTGCTCGTGGACGGCTCACTGGACTCGGACGTCTTCGCCTCGGGGCCCAACTGGCTCTTCAACAACATCCTCGGCCTGGACGCCGCCGCCACCGGCTACAGCTTCAGCATGGACCTGGGCGTGCAGATGATGCTCGGGCGCTTCTTCCACTTCGGCATCTCCGCGCACAACATCATCCCCCTGGACATCACCTGGAGCGACGACTCCCTGGACCCCACCCCGCTGGACACCCAGGTCCGCTTCGGTCTGGGCTTCGAGCTCTTCGACGCCCTGACCCTGGCCCTGGACGTGGACGCGCTGGAGACCGATTACACGGTGAAGACGCGCGTGCTGGTGAACAACGACTGGGTCGAGAGGGAAATCACGGTGGACCGGGTCCGGGACCTGTCCCTGGGCGTGGAGTGGGTCATCGCGGACATCTTCGCCATCCGCGCCGGCTTCAACACCAACTACAACTCCCTCATCGAGGACCAGGCCAAGGCCACCTTCATCGCCTCGCTGGGCTTCGGCGTGCAGGTCGGGGACATCTTCCACTTCGACCTGGCGGTGATGACCAACCAGTTCTCCGCCGGGGAGCACAACTCCACCCTGGGCGGCTCGTTCTCCCTCGGCTTCGCCATCTAGGGTACGCCGGGACGACCGGGCGGGGACCTGGGCGTGTAGCCGTTGTTACCGGGCGGGGCAACCATGTCCCCGTCCGCAGCGATGAGCGCGAGCCCGCCCCCCGGCGCCTATACCGCCGACCTGGGGCGCCCCGTCCGCTGCAATAAAAAAAGACTGAACCGCAACCTCCGACCGAAGGGGGACGGGCGATGAGGGAAAAGGTTGTTCTGATTCTCACCGCGGCGCTCCTGCCCGCGCTGGCCCTCCCCATGTACGGGCCGCGCGCCATGGCGCTGGGGGGCGCCTACGTCGCCCTGGCCGACGACGAGTCCGCGATTTACTACAACCCCGCCGGGATGGCCGCCGCCGGGGATTACTTCGCCTGCGTCCCCTCGTTCGCCATCGCCACCGACGACCGCATCACCGAGGACTTCGACGCCTACGTCGCCCTCAAGGACGACATCTGGCACGCCGACACCACCCAGGGGCTCGGGCCGCTCCTGGACTCCATCGACCGGACGGCGGAGTTCCTGGAGGGCCTGGGCGAAGGAAATCCCCCCGGCGTAACCGGCTACCTGTCCTACGGCGTGGGCGTGATGCTCGGGCCGCTGGCGGTGAGCTGGCAGGGCGGCGGAACGGGCCAGGTCGTGATGGAGCCCGACGCCGACACCGGCCGCCTCATCCCCGACTTCTACCTCGAGAGCTACGAGGCGGTGGCGCTTCTGTACCTGGCGGGCTACCTGAACTCGGAGCAGCTCGCCACCCTCTGGCCCACCTACCCCGACCCCGCGGGCTTCGTGGGCGACACGGCGGGCGACGGCCTGGGCATCACCGAGAACCGGACCGGCGCCCGGCTGGAAAACGACGCCCGCCAGGAGTTCATCGTCACCTACGCCGACTACCTCTGGCGCTCCGGGCGCGGCGGCCGCTTCTTCATCTCCGCCGGCCTCAACCTCAAGTACATCGTCACCCAGAGCTACCGGAACGTGTTTACCGCCGCCGATTCCGGGATGTACACCACCGGGCCGGGATGGATTATCAACCAGGTGCTCGCCACGCAGCCCGTCCTGGGACACGCCGTCAGCGCCGACGTGGGCCTGTTGGGCCAAATCACCCCCTACTTCCGCTTGGGCCTCCTGGCGCGCGACATCATCCCCGCCCCCATCTCCTGGGACAAGCCGGTGGCCGGGGCCCCCGACCGACTGGAGCCCCACTGGCGCATCGGCGTGGCCGGGGAGGTCCTCCCCGACCTGTTGACCCTGGCGGTGGACGTGGACCTGACGCGGGACTCCGGCGCGTTTTCCGACCAGCAGGACCTGGCGTTCGGGGTGCGGGGGGACTTCTTCGGCGGGGCCCTGTGGGGCGGCGCCGGGTTCCGGCTGAACATCGCCGACGAATCGCAGCCCCCGCTCTACACCCTGGGCGTGGGGATGCACCTGGCGGGAGTGCGCTTCGACCTGGCGGTGGGTATGGGGCGAATAGACACCTCGGGGGAGGGCAACACGTACTTCAGCGCCGCCGGGGCGGTGGGCTTCTCGCTCTAGGGGCGGCAATCGCGCGTTTTTCCGTAGTTCCGTAAATGTAGGGCGGGGCTTCTACGCCCCGCCGCATTCCACCCCACGATTGCGATGACGTAGGGCGGCCCCTCTGCGGGCCGCCGCGAATTGCGATGACGTAGGGGCCGACCGACGGCGCGCCGTTCAGGTCGGCCCATTTTTATGCACCCCTCACCCTAGCCCTCTCCCCAGAGGGGAGAGGGGACAATCGCAACCCCCACCCGCATTTGCGATGCCGTAGGGGCAGGTGTCCACACCCGCCCGCCCCTCACCCCCTCGACAAACCGGGCCGACTTTAGTACCCTGCCACCGTACGACGAACCCGGGAGGTCATCCCGTGCGCAAGCTCTTCATCGAGGACCTGGAACTCGCGGGGAAGCGGGTGCTCGTGCGCCTGGACTACAACGTCCCCGGCGACGACGAGGGCCGCGTCACCAACGACGCCCGCATCACCGCCTCGCTGCCCACCCTGCGCTACATCCTGGCGGAGGGGGCCTCGGCCGTTCTCTGTTCCCACCGCAGCCGCCCGAAGGGCGACGAGCAGCGCTACTCGCTGCGGCCGGTCGCGGCGCGGCTGGAGGAGCTGATGGGGCTCCCGGTGAAGATGGCTCACCGGGGCGCCGTGGTGAGCGATGAGGCGCGCAACCTGGCGGCGGCGCTCAAGCCCGGCGAGCTCATGATGCTGGAAAACCTCCGCTTCGACCCCCGGGAGCAGCAGGGCCGCGAGGAGCTGGCCCGCGAGCTGGCCTCCCTGGCCGACCTCTTCGTCAACGACGCCTTCCCCGTCTGCCACCGCAAGGACACGAGCGTCGTCGGCGTGCCCCGGTTTTTGAAATCGGCCTACGGCTACCAGCTCCGGGACGAGGTCGAGAACCTGAGCCAGCTCCTGGGTGATGTCCAGCGGCCCTACGTGGGCATCATGGGCGGGGCCAAAATCTCCACCAAACTCGGCGTCGTCAAGAGCTTCCTCGGGCGCGTGGACCGCCTCCTCGTCGGCGGCGGAATAGCCTACACCTTCCTCGCCGCCCTGGGCCGCGAGGTCGGCAACAGCATCCACGAGCCGGACTACCTCGAGTTCGCCAAGGACCTCCTCCTGCGCCACGCCGATAAAATCGTGCTCCCCGTGGACAACTACGTGGTGGAGAAAATCGACCCGGCGTGCAAGGCCAAGCTGGTGGACGAAATACCGGCGGACCGCATGGCGGTGGACATCGGGGACGCCTCGCGCCGGCTCTTCGCCGAGGAGATTGCCAGGGCGCGGACCGTCTTCTGGAACGGCCCCGTGGGCTACTTCGAGGACCAGCGTTTCGCCGAGGGGACGCGGCAGGTGGCGCGGGACGTGGCCAAATTGAAGGGCACCGGCGCCTTCACCGTGGTGGGCGGGGGCGATTCCGTGGCCGCCGTCGAGGACGCCGGACTGGACGAGAAGAATTTCAGCTTCGTCTCCACCGGCGGCGGGGCGTCGCTGGTGTTCGTGCAGGGTAAAGAGCTGCCGGGCATCGAGGCCCTGACGGACCGGTAGGGGTGGCGGCCTACGGTTTCCCTCTCCCCGTGGGAGAGGGTTAGGGTGAGGGCTTCCGCAAGTCCCCTCCCCCCTCTGGGGGGAGGGTTAGGGTGAGGGGTTCCTAAAAACGGCGGGGATTCCTATCCCCGCCCTACGTCAGCGCA
>CAYTCV010000086.1:0-7808 GCA_964436465.1 uncultured bacterium | reverse complement strand
AAAACGGGCGGGCCGCAAACCGCCCGAAAAACGGCCACCCCCCTACAGCTCCTCGACCAACACGTTGTCGAAGGCTATTCCCGGGTTGCGGTAGACCATCAGCGCAATCCGCCCCTGGTGGGCGTAGGAGTAGTTCTCGCCGCCGTCCCACTCCAGCACCAGGTTGTCCAGGTTGCCCTCGTAGACCCGCACGAGGTTGCCCTCGACCTCCATGATGACCCGGAAGGTCTCCCCGGGGGTGTACCCCAGGTCCTCGTTGCGTTCGAGAACGGTGTACTCGAGCCCGCCGCGGTGGTCCAGCCGCCAGAAGGGGCCGCCGTACGCGTTGTCGTCGGTGATGAAGACCCGGTAGTAATCCAGCCGCTCCTTAACGTCCAGCTTGGCCCGGCAGTAGATGGCCAGCCCGCCGGTGACGGCCGGGGTGACGTCCACGGTGAGGCGGTAGTCGGTCCAGTTCTCGTTCCCGTTCAGCAGGACCGTCCCCTCCTGGTAGTACACGTCGGGGTCGTCGTAGCCGCCCCAGGTGTCGTTGGCCTCCACGAGCTCACCGTCCTGCACGTACCACAGCCCGTCCGGCGAGTCTTCGTGCAGGAGGTCGTCGTACTGCTCCCAGCCGTTGGGGAAGGAGCCGTTGCTCTGGCCGGAGAAGTCGTCGGCGAAGAGGACGCCCTCGGGCAGGGTGACCGTCTCGCAGGTTAAAAGAAGCAGGGCCGGCAGGAGGAGGAGAAGGATTTTTTTCATCGTTTCCCCGTTTTTTACGGGCGGTGCCGGGGGGAACGTTAGTCCGCCACCGGCGTATAGAAGCCGCAGTCGTCACGAGCATTATAGCTCGGGTGGCGATTCGCGGCAACTCCATTTATGTGCACGTCCGTATACAGATGTGACCGTTGACACAGTGCACAAAACTGCACGATTCGGAGGCGTTCGGGTGAGCTCGTCGCGGTATTCGGGGCCGATGACGCCTGCTCCTCAACGACTTGCGGAACTTTCCCCCGCCCCGCGACCCGGTGGCACGGTAGTTGCTTTAAGAAACCCAACGGCTTAGAGCCATTTTGGGAGGAAACCCCGAGCATGAAATACGCCGACACAGAGGATTCCAGCCTACGGGCTTATCTGGAGCAGGCCGGGAAGCATAAGGTACTCAATCGGCAGGAACTCGTCGAGCTCATCGACGAGACCGAGGAGCGGGGCGAAAGCACACGGGACGAGATAATCCGCAACAACCTGCGCCTCGTCATCTCCATCGCCAAGCGCTACGGCGACCGCGGACTCCCCATGCAGGACCTCATCCAGGAGGGCAACATCGGCCTCATCCGCGCCGCCGCGGGCTTCGACCCCACCCTGGGCACCTGCTTTTCCACCTATGCGACCTGGTGGATACGCCAGGCCATCGAGCGCGCCATCGTGAACAAGCGCCGCACCGTGCGCATCCCCTTCGACAAGGACCGGCAAATCAAGCGCATACTGCGGGCCAAAGAGGAACTCAAGTCCGAGAACGGCGACGAGCCCGACTCCATCGCCATCGCCGCCAAGGCCCGGATGCCCCGCAAACGGGTCGAGGAGCTGTTGAACCTGGCCTCCGGCGCCCTCTCCCTCGACGGGACCTACGGCAACTACACCAATCCCATGATGGATACCCTCTCCGACGACGAGCTCCAGGCCCCCGAGGACCTCTGGCACGAGTACCTCTTGAAGAATTCGCTCAAGAAGGCCCTGGGAGATTTGACCGAGCGCGAGCGCCGCGTCCTTCTCATCCGCTACGGCTTCGTGGACGGCGAGCGGCATTCCCTGGCCGACACCGGGGGCCAGCTCGGATTCTCCACGGAGACCATCCGCCAGGTGGAGCTCTCGGCCCTGCGCAAGCTCCGCAAGCAGCACTCGGAGCTGGTGAACCTGCTGAACTAGCCCGTACCGCAGAATAAGGGGCCCTTCGGGGCCCTTTTTTGTAGAACGAGGAGCGGGCGGGTGTGGACACCCGCCCCTACGGCATCGCATTTTACCGCCGACAGGCCGGGGAGAGGAGTGCATGTCCCCTCCCCCCTTTGGGGGGAGGGCTAGGGAGAGGGGTGCAGCGTCCCCCTCTCCCTTTCAGGGAGCGGCTCGCCGACGGGTTGGGGTGAGGGTAAGGGATTATTACGGCGGGGATAGGAATCCCCGCCCTACGGCATCGCACGTATACGACCATCGAACGCCATGTGTGGGGCGGCCCCGTGGGATAAATCCCCTGCGGGCGGCCGCGGCGGGGACTGAAATCCCCGCCCTACATTAAGGAGATGCGTGCCGATGGGCCGGGGAGGGGGGTGCGTATTCCCTTGCGCGGCGGACGGCGCTCACCTAAAATGGGCCGAAACGCGACCGAAACGCCGATGGACGAAAATCAAATTGCCGCCATGAACGCCAATTTGGAGCACCTGTTTCGCGCGGGGCTCCGGGTGACCTTCGGGTCGCCCCGCCGCCTCACCTTCGTCCTGCGGACCATCAGCGCCCAGAGACGGGCCGTCCGCCGCCGGGCGGGGTGGGAAAAGCGCGGGGTCCACGTCCCGCCCTACCTCATCGTCAGCGTCACCGCCCGCTGCAACCTGGCCTGCCGGGGGTGCTACGCCCGGGCGCACGGGCGCTCGCCGGACGGGGAGCTGCCCCTGGCGCGCCTGGGCGAAATCCTGGCCGAGGCCGAGGAGCTCGGCACGTCGGTGGTCTTTTTGGCCGGGGGTGAGCCATTTCTGCGCCCCGAAATACTGGACCTCACGCAGAAGCGCCGCCGCACCCTCTTCCCCGTTTTCACCAACGGCCTGCTGCTCGACGACGGGATAATCGCGCGGCTCCGGCGCCAGCCCCACGTAATACCCGTGGTGAGCGTGGAGGGCCACGAGGCCGCCACCGACGCGCGGCGCGGGCGGGGCGTCTATCGTCGGGCCCGGGAGGTCATCGGCCGGCTCGGCGCGGCCGGGGTTTTCTGCGGCGTGTCGCTCACCGTGACCCGCGAGAATTTTTCCGCCGTCACCGACCCCGCCTTCGTCCGGGCCTTCCGGGACGCCGGTTGCGGTCTCTTCTTCTTCGTCGAGTACGTGCCGGTCGAGCCGGGGACGGAGGCCCTCGTCCTGGACGAAACCGAGCGGGCGGAGCTGCTTTCGCGGACCGGCCGCCTCCAGGAGAGCCTGAAAGTCCTGTGCGTCCCCTTCCCCGGCGACGAGAGCCCCTACGGCGGCTGCCTTTCCGCCGGGCGCGGCTTCGTCCACGTCGCCCCCGACGGCGGCCTGGAGCCCTGCCCTTTCGCCCCCTTCTCCGACGCCGACCTGCGGGAGACCTCCCTGCGCGAGGCGCTGGAGTCCGGCTTCCTGCGCGCGCTGCGGGAGAATCACAATCTTTTGACCGAGACCGGGGGCGGCTGCGCCCTGTGGACCAACCGCGCCTGGGTCGAATCGCTCCTGCCCGGCCCCCCGGCCGACGCGTGAAAAAAGCCCCCGCCGGGGCTTTTCGTAAAAAAAGTGACCGCCCGCCACCGTCAGATGCCCTCGATGGCCCCGGGGTTCTCCACCTCGTAGGACTCCCAGGCCTGCTTGAGCACCAGCTCGGTGGCGTAGATGGGCGCCGCGAACCGCAGCGCCGTGGCCGCGGCGTCCGACGGGCGGCAGTCCACCGCCAGCACCTCCCCGTCCCGCTCCAGCTCCAGCCGCGCGTAGTACGCCCCCTCGAGGAGCTGGGTGATGACCACCCGCTTCAGGTCCGCGCCCAGCGTGAGGATTACCCGCACCAGCAGGTCGTGGGTCTGGGGCCGGTCGAAGGCGAAGTCCTCCAGGGCCGCGGCGATGGCGGTGGCCTCCGCCGGGCCTATTCCCATCACGATGAACCGCTCCCCGTCCACCTCTTTGAGCACCAGGCTCGTCGAGCCGGTCTCGGTGTCCAGCAGGACGTCGGTGACCGCCATTTCCCGCAGGTCCTCCTCGGCGTACTCCTGGGCCGGGGCGGGCAAAAAGAGCGTCACCGTCATGAGCGCGAGGACGTAGCGCATCGTTACCTCCGGGTTCCCCCACACAATCATACCCCTTTCGGGCACCGAAGGCCAGGGGCCGGGCGTGTACCGGGCGCGGGCCGGTTGTGATAGGATAACGGGTGGAAAAAACGGGGAGGTGTGTGATGAAGAGGATGCCCATCCTGCTTTTACTGTTCGTTCTGGTCGCGTTTCCGGCCTGTTCGGGCGATGGTGAATCGGGCGGGTCGAACGCGACGGCCGGCGACGCCGGGACCGAGGGCGCCGCGGCGCCGACGGCGGTCCTGGGCGGGTTGGTGGTCCAGAAGGTCACCTCCGACGGGGTGACGGTGACGCTGGAGTATCTGAATGTGGAGGGCGCCGCGCCGCGCGGCGGGGTGGTGCTGGTCCACATGCTGGGCCGGACCCGCGCCGACTGGGAGCCGCTCACCGAGACCCTGATATCGAAGGGGCTGGAAGTGGTGGCGCTCGATATGCGCGGCCACGGCCAGTCGGCCCGCGACGGCCTCGACTACCGGAGCTTCGACACCGCCGAGTGGCTCGGCTGCGCGAAAGACATCCGGGCGGCCCTGGACTACCTCGCCGAGCAGGTGTCCGGAAAGTACTTCCTCATCGGGGGCAGCATCGGCGCCAACCTGGTCCTCATCGAGGCCGCCGACGACCCGCGGGTGGCCGGCGTGGTCCTGCTCAGCCCCGGCCTGGACTACCACGGGGTGCGGCCCGGCGAGTACGCGACGGATTACGGCGAGCGCCCGGCCCTGTTGGTGGCGGCCCTGGACGACGACTACTCGGCGAAAAGCGTCGGCACGCTGGCCGAGCTGCTCTACGCCCCCGAAACGAAAATCTACCCCTCCGGCGGGCATGGGACGCGCCTGTTCGGCACCCGGCCCGAGGTGCGCAAGCTCATCGCCGACTGGCTGGAGAAGCAGTTCTCGGAATAACCGTTTGATATCGCGCCTGACAGTTCTCTACCACTGCCCGGCCTGCGGTCGCCCGGGCCACGGCGACCTCTTCGGGGGGGCCCTGGTCTGCCGGTACTGCGGCGCCGCCTACGCCCACTACACCGAGGGCGCGCCGACCTTCGCGGTGGTCGGGGGGCTGAACTCCGGCGAGGCCATGCTGGCCGCCCGCAAGCGGCTCCGGGGCGGCGGTCACACCGGCCGCCTGAAGCTGGAGGCCGACGAGCGCCTCCTGGTCCCCTGGCGCCTGGACTACGCCGAGCGGCTGGTCCCCGCGGACGGCGGCTTCGAGCGCCGGGAGACGACCGCGCTCACGCCGGCCTGCGACCTGGACGAGCTGCAGCTGGCCGGGGCGGACCCGCTGGGCCCCCATCTGGCCGAGGACGCCGCCGGGCTCACCGTGGAGCCGCTGGACCCCGACGACCTCGCCGCGTCCGACGTCCTCTTCCCCCCGCCCCCGCTCGAACCGGCGGAGAGCGGAGACACCGTGCGCAGCCTGACCGCCTACATCTACCACCCCTACTGGCGGGTGGTCTTCTCCACCGAGGGGCGCGGCGGCGCCGACTGGCCCCTGGTCCTGGACGGCCTCTCGGGGCACATCGTCGCCGGGGACCTCCCCCAGCGGGAGCGCACCAGCCCGGCGTTCTGGGTCGGCGTACCCGCGCTGGGGGCCTACGCCGTCGGAATGCTGGTGAACTTTTTGACCACGTCGGGATTGTCGGTCTTCGAGTGGGTGACGCTCGGAGGTGCGCTGGCGGGCATCGGCGGCCTCTTCCTCCTGCGGGGCCGGGGGAAGGGGAAGGCGTAGGGGCGGGTGTCCACACCCGCCCGCGGGCGACCGTGGACGGTCGCCCCTACGTCGTCGTAGCGAGACACAGGCCGGGGTTAGGGATACCACATGTCCCCTCTCCCCTCTGGGGAGAGGGTTAGGGTGAGGGATGAAGCGGCGGGGATTAATAACTGCGACCGAAGGTAATCCCAGCCCTGCATCATTGCAATACGCGGCGGCCCGCAGAGGGGCCGCCCTACACTATACGTGTTGGGCGTAGGGCGGTGGCTCCACCCCGGTCCGTGCAACCGCCGTCGGGTCTGGTATAATTCCCCGGTACCCACAACGCGACCCGGCCCGTGACGCACATAACCCGCATCAATCCGCTTTCCCTCCTCCATCTCTACCTTCCCCTGCTCGTCACCGGCTGGGCGGTGTTCGGGGTCTCGTGGTTCTCCGGGCTGGGCGGCTCGCGGGAGCTGGCCCTGTTGGTGGGCCAGGTCACCGGCGGCGGCGGATTCCTCCTGACCTTCGTCATCCTCATCCCGGTCAACACCCTGGTGAGCGTCCTGGGGCTGGCGGCCTTCGCGGCGGCGTACAACCGCTACAATCGCGGCGTCCTGACGCTGGACCTGGAGCTCGCGCACGTCGAGGACGAGCCGGACGCCCGGCGCCTGTCCGGGGTGCCCTTCCGCAGCGTCAGCCGCCTGTACGTCCCGATGCTGGCGCTGGGGGCGGTGAACATGGCGGGCTCCATGGGGCTGATGAGCGCCGCGGGCCTGGGCGCGCTCTTTTACGGCGAGGAGAACGGGCTCGAGGTGCTGCTCTTGAACGGCGTCGTCGGAACCTTTTTCGTGGCCGGCTTCGTAGTCCTCTGCGGGATTCTGGCGGCCGTCATCTACAACCGCGTGGCCGTCGGCGGCGACGGCGTCCGGCTGCGGCTGGCGAAAACCCCCGAGGGCGTCGTCCTCCGGCGCATCGAGCTCCGCTCCCTGGCCTACGCCCTGCCGAGCTTCCTGGCGCTGACGGTCATCGCGGTCGTTCTGGAGATGGTCGTGGGGGCGATGGCGGGCGGGGACCTGGTCGCCGACGCGCTCTTCTCCGTGGCCGTGGCGGTGCCGACGCTCTGGCTCACGCCGCTTCTGTACAACCGCCTCTGCGGCCGGCGCGGAATCGTTTTAACCCTGAAGACTACGGACACCCACCGGTGAGGAACCTATGAAGACCTTCGGCCTCGACAGTAACATCGCGGTTCACGTGCTCTACTCCATCGCCGGGGTGGCGACCACCGTGGCGGTGGAGAACCGGGGCGGATTCATGCTGCTGGACTGCGGCGACGGGGCGCTGCGCGACCTCCTGGACGCCCGGCTCAAGCCCGTGCGACTGGAGGGCGTCGCCATCTCCCACGGCCACTTCGACCACGTGGGCGGCCTGCACACGCTCCTCGGCTTCCTGCGGATGGTCGGCCGGAAGGCCCCCCTGCCGGTGGCGTACCCCGCGGGTTGCGTCGAGGTCGAGGCGTTCCTGGACCGCTTCTATGAGCTTTACCCCGACGCGCCCTTCGCCGCCCTGCGCCTGCCCCTGGACGACGGCGACGAGACGCAGCTGGACCGCTGGACGCTGCGGACCTACGCCGTCGAGCACCGCGGCTCCACCGCCGCCGGCGTCCTCGAACCCATTCCCGCCCTGGCGTACCGCGTGGGGCTCGGGGAGGTGGTCGTGGCCTTTTCCGGCGACACGGGGCCCGGCGAGAACCTGCGAAAACTTTGCGAGGGGGCGGACCTGGCGCTCATCGAGGCCACCTGGGGCGACCGCGAGCGGCGGCTCAACCCCCGGGTCCACCTGTCCCGGGCGGAGGCGGAGGGGTACGGGCGGCTGGCGAAGCGCTTCGGGCTCATCCACGGGCTGCACCCCGCGGAGAGCGGCGATTGACGGGTCGCCGGTGAAAGTTGTAGCCGTCCCCCTCTCCCTTTAAGGGAGAGGGTCGGGGTGAGGGGTGGGCGGGTGTGGACACCCGCCCCTACCGACAGATTTTTTGGTATCGACGTAGAGCGGCAACTCTGTGTGCCGCCCGTTTTCATATAAAGGGGGG
>CAYTCV010000085.1:0-7885 GCA_964436465.1 uncultured bacterium | reverse complement strand
GGTGTAAACCGCTGTACACCTGAATGTAGGGCGGGGACTTTAGTCCCCGCCGTTTTTTAAACACGGCGGCCCGCAGAGGGGCCGCCCTACATCAAACGCCAACGGCCAACACCGCCATCTCTACCGGTGGCCGCCGGGCTTTTCCATCTCCCCCCCGGTGCGGAACCGCCCCACCATGTACCCCGTCAACCCGCCGCCCAGGACCGCCATCGACAGCCAGTAGTACCACGGCGCGCCGGTTAAAAGGGCGAAGGGGACGTCCAGCACCAGCGAGACGAGCGCGCCCTGGATGACGCCGTAGTACCACAGCGGCGCCGCGCCGATGATGAACCCCACCGCCAGCCGGTGCCCGAAGACGGCGAAGATGTCCCAAAACCCCACCCCGCCCTCGGAAATCATGGGGATGATTTCGAAGAGGCCGAGGACGAGGCCCATGTAGAGGCCGATGGCCGGGGGCCGGCGCCAGATGCTGGGTCGTTCGCCGTCGTTGTCTTTCATCGGCGCGATTATCGCCCGCGCGGCGGTCCTACGTCAAGGCGGAGTGAAACGGCGGGGACTAAAGTCCCCGCCCTACATCCAGATTGTTGGCGGCGGATGACCGGGAAGCCGATTCTACGCCTTCCCGCCCCGCTCGGTGAGCGACTCGACCTTGCCGCCGGCGCCGCCGTTTCCCGAATCGGCCTTTTTCCCGGAATCGGAGTGGCGGAACTCCCACTCCATCCCGGCGGCGTAGCGCGCGGCCTCCAGGTTCTCGGGAAAATCCTCCGGCCCCACCGGCAGGCGCAGTCCGGTCCCCGGGACGCACGGCTTCATGCGGGTCGGGTACAGGGACATGTACTCGCCGTTTTTCACCGCCGCCTCGCTGATGCCCTTCCACCGGGCGGCGTTGTCGTCGAGCCGGGCGACGATGTCGGGCCTCCGGACGATGGTCTCGGCCCCGGGGTGGGTGGGCCGGGCGCCGTGCTCCGCCACGTGCCTGCGCAGCATCTCCGGGTGGTCGATTATCATGCACGGTCGCAGGTGGTTGCCGTCGTACGGAATCTCACCGCGGATGGCCCGCATGAAATCCGACTCCATCGCCGCGGTGAGCGTGGTGTCGTAGGCGTTGTCCACGGCGAAGTGGGCGAAGACGCAGGGCTCGATGTCGCCGCGGTTGTTCACGTGCAGGTACTGTTGTCCGCCGGCCAGGCAGCCGTGGGACACGTAGCCGTCGTTCCAGAAGTCGGCGAGAAGAATCGGGTGGGTGTTGCGCAGGGCGTAGACCCGCCGCCGCAGCTCGTCGCGGTGCTCGGGCCGGAGCATCAGCTCGAGCTGCGGCTCGGCCCCGATGGGGATGTAGTGGAAGAGCCAGCCGAACATGCAACCCTTGTCGACCATCAGCTCGGCGAAGGTGTCCGAGGAAAGGTACTCCCAGTTCCCCTCGGTGACGGTGCCGGAGAAGCCGAAGAGGACGCCGGCGTCGCGCAGCATTGCCATCTTGCCGATGATTTTGTCATAGGAGCCGGAGCGGCGCGCGTCGGTGGTCTCTTTGTCCCCCTCGATGCTTATCATGGGGGCGCCGTTGCCCAGCTCGGCCAGGCGGCGGGCGTCGGCCTCCGTGATGAGAAGCCCGTTGGTGTAGATGATGAAGAAGCACTTGTCGTACTTCTCCAACAGGGCGTACATATCGTTCTTGCGCATGAAGGGCTCGCCGCCGGTGAGTACGCAGAGGGAGGCGCCCATCTCACCGTAGGCCTCGCCGATGAGCCGGTCGATGACGCCGAAGTCCAGGTCGTCGGCCTTCTTGGAGTACTTGGCGGCCCAGCAGCCGTAGCAGTGGAGGTTGCAGCGGGAGGTTACGGACAGGACCAGGAGGTCCAGCGGCTTGAAACCGTGGGCCTCCTCCCACCGTTTTTTGCGCCCCCCGTAGATGTAGGTGGAGAGGAAGAAGTTGCTGATGAGGGCGCGGCGGGGCGCCTCGGCGAGCTGGGTCATCGACCGGGTCATGAAGTCCAGGAATATGTGCTCGTTCTTGAACAGCCAGCGCATGTCGCGGGCGCGCTCCCGGTCCACGTCGTTGGCGCTGACCCGTTCGAAGAGCTCGGCGAGTTTGAGGAGGGTGCCCTTGGGGTCCTTCGCCAGCCTCTTCGCCAGGTAGGCGGCGGCGGCGTGGGCCCCCACGGCCTTCAGCCTGTGCCATACGGAATCGGTGTACATGGTGTCCTCCCGGTGTGCCGGCGCGGGCGAACGCTCCCTTCGGCCGGGGCGTCCGGGGCGCGGCTACCCCCTCCCGTGCTATAATCACGGAAGTGACGGGGTGATGGTTTTCAGTGGTGTTCGGTCGGCGGGAGCGCCGGGGAGGAAGCACGGGGGGGGTCGGAAAGAAGGACTTATAATTTACCTTGACCGCCCCCGCATGGGGTCATGTCGAGAAGTGACGGCGCGAGATAATCGCTTGTCACTTTGACCGCCCCCGTCCGGGAACCTGGGTCGCACGGCCGCCTCGTGATTAATCCGACGAACCGTGTTGTACGGCGGGAACGGAATTATCCCGACGCGCCGCGACCTGCTTCGAACGGGATTCGGCCCACCCGGTCGGCCTCCACCGCGACCAAACAAGGTACTATAATAATTTAGCACCACCCTGGAAAAACGTCAAGTCTCAAGAGGATAAAAAAAGGCGACGGCATCCGTGGACGAAACCACCTTCGAGCCGACACCGGCGCTCTTTGATACCCACGCCCACCTCGACGACCCGCTCTTCGAGGGCGGGGTGGAGGCGGTGTTGGCGCGGGCCCGAGCCGCGGGCGTCGTCCGCGTGGTGACCACCGGCGTGGATGTGGCGACCTCCCGCCGGGCGGTGGAGCTCGCCCGGGAGCACCCCTTCGACGTGTCGGCCGCCGTGGGCGTGTCGCCGCACGACGCCGGGACTTACGACGATACCGTCGGAGCGGAGCTGGAGGAACTGGCCGCCGGGCCGGGGGTGGTCGCCTGGGGCGAAATCGGCCTGGATTATTACCACGACCGCGCCCCCCGCGACGTCCAGCGGCGGGTGCTTCTGGACCAGTTGAAACGCGCGCGCCACCGAGGGCTACCCGCGGTCATCCACTGCCGGGAGGCCCACGCCGACCTCGCGGGCTGCCTGGAGGAGGCGCGGAGTCACCCCGGTGTGGACGAGCCGCCCTTCGGCGTGCTGCACTGCTTCTCGGGGACGGCCGACGACGCCCGGCAAGCCCTCTCCCTGGGGTACATGCTCGGCATAGGCGGCGTGGCGACCTTCACCAACGCCCGGACACACCGCGATGTGGTCCGCTCGCTGCCGCCGACCTCCGTCGTCCTGGAGACCGACGCGCCGTACCTCGCGCCGCATCCCCACCGCGGGAAGCGCAACGAGCCGGCTTACGTGCGCCTCGTGGCGGAGAAGGTCGCCGAATTGTGGGGAATGGAAATCGGAGAGTTGGCCCGAATAACCACGGCCAACGCCCGGAGGCTGTTCCGCCTGCCGAAGCCCGGAGGTTTCGGGGGCGCTCCGGCCTACGCCCTGGGCCGCAACCTCTACCTCAACCCCACCAGCCGCTGCACCAACGACTGCGCCTTCTGCGTCCGGCGGCGCCGGCTGGGTCTGGGCGGCAACCGACTCTGGCTGGACCGCGAGCCCTCGGCCGCCGACCTGATTCGAGCCGTCGGCGACCCGGCGCCCTACGACGAGGTCGTCTTCTGCGGCTTCGGCGAGCCGCTCCTCTCCGCGGAGGTCGTGGCCGAAACGGCCCGGTGGCTGAAGGAGCGCGGCGCGCGGGTCCGGGTGAACACCAACGGCGCCGCCCACCTCGCCCGCGGGGAGACCGCCGCCGGGCTCCTCGAACCGCTCCGCGGGCTGGTGGACGAATTCTCCGTGAGCCTGAACGCCGCCGACGCCGAGACGTACACAAAAATCTGCCGGCCGGTCTTCGGGGAGGCCGCCTTCGACGCGGTGCTGGACTTCATCCGAACCGCCGCGGCCCTCGGATTCGCGGTCACCGCCAGCGCCGTCGCCCTGCCGGGGATGGACCTCGCGCCCGTGGAGCGGCTGGCGGCCGGGCTGGGCGCCGGATTCCGCGCCAGAAAGTATAAAAACGACTAGGGGAATCTCCTGAGCGTCTTCAAATCCAGAGACCCGACCCTCGACGCCTACCTCGAGGAAATCAACCGCATCCCCGTGCTCTCGCGGCAGCAGGAGCTGGAGCTGGCCAACCGCGCCCGGGCCGGCGACGAGGTGGCCACCAAGCGCCTCATCGAGGCCAACCTGCGCTTCGTGGTTAAAATCGCCTTCCGGTACAACAACCAGGGCCTCCCCCTGACCGACATCATCTCCGCGGGCAACGAGGGGCTCATCATCGCCGTGCGCCACTTCGAGCCCGAACGCGGAATACGCCTCATCTCCTACGGCGTGTGGTGGATACGCCAGTCCATCAACCGCGTCCTGGCCAACGACTCGCGCACCATCCGCTTCCCCTTCTACATCTACTGCGACCTGTACCGGATGAGGCGGATGCGGGAGGTGTTCCAGAACCGCCACGGCCGTCAGCCATCCCTCGAGGAGCTCTCCGACGAGACCGGCATCGCGCCGGAAAAGCTTCAGCGCATCTCGACCCTGGCCACCAACCGCCTATCCCTCAACCGGCCCGTCGTCCCCGACTCCGAGACCGAGGTCCTGGACCTTCTCACCGACGCCAACGTCCAGAACCCCGAGCGGTCGCTCATCGCCGAGGACCGGGAGCGCGAGCTGGAGGAACTCCTGGCGCGACTGCCCAAGCGCCAGCGCCGAATAGTGGAGATGCACTACGGAATCGGCAGCAAGGCGATGACCCTGCGCCAAATCGGGGAGGTCTTCAACCTCTCCCGGGAGCGCATCCGGCAAATCGAGGCGGCCGCCTTCAGGAAGCTCCGCCGGGAGGCCTCGACCGCCCTGACCCCCGAGGATGTCCCTTGACACAGCCCCCCTCCCCGCATACACTTACACGGCAATCAGCCGAACCCCTCTAAGCCATGGAATTTGACGAACTACTAGAGATTCTGGCCTGCCCGGTCTGCAAGACGCCGGTTCACCTGGACGCGGCCGCCGAGCGCATAGTGTGCGATTCCTGCGGCCGCCGATACCCCATCCGCGACGGCATCCCCGTGATGCTCGTCGAGGAGGCCGAAGGGGGCGAGTAGGGTCGGCCGGGGCAGGGGCGAGGTGCCCGTAGGCTCGGGGCCTTCGTTGCGATGCTCGTCGAGGAGGCCGAAGGGGGCAAGTAGGGTCGGCCGGGGCAGGGGCGAGGTGCCCGTAGGCTCGGGGCCTTCGTTGCGATGCTCGTCGAGGAGGCCGAAGGGGGCAAGTAGGGTCGGCCGGGGCAGGGGGGCGCGTGAGCCGGTGGGCGAGTGAGGGACCGGCGTTTGTGGGGCGGCCCCGCAGGATGTATCTGCGGCCGCAGGCAAGTCCTCTGCGGGCCGCCGGGAAAGTCACCCTAACACGCGGGGGGGGCCGCACCTTGCCCCGGAACTCGTCCCCGTGTGGAGCCGGAGGGATGACCGCGTCGGATAGATTGCGGCACAATCCACTCCCTGCTTGATGTAGGCGCAACCGGAGACTGGAGGACGGGTCCGCCGCGCGGCAGGCCCGTATCCACCCCCGGTACGGCAAAGGACCGCTCTTGACCGAATACCAGGCCATCATCCCCGCCGCCGGAATAGGCACGCGCCTCAAGCCCCACACCCACACCATCCCCAAGGCGCTCATCCGGGTGGCCGGCAAGCCCATCCTGGGCTTCATCCTCGACGACGTCGTCCGCGCCGGCATCCGGAACGTCACCCTCGTCACGGGCTTCTTCGCCGAGAAGGTGGAGGATTACGTCCGCGCCGAGTACGGCTCCCTCAACCTCATCTTCGCCCGCCAGACCGAGCAGCTCGGCCTGGGCCACGCCGTCTGGACCGCCCTCGGCCAGAAGCGCGACCTCCCCAGCCTGGTCATCCTCGGCGACACCATCGTCGAGGCCGACATCGCCGCCCTCCTCGACCAACCCGACAACGTCATCGCCGTCGCCCCCACCGACGACCCCCGGCGCTTCGGCATAGTCGAGCTTTCCGGGGACCGAATAGTGCGCATGGTGGAGAAGCCCGCCGACCCGCCCTCGAACCTGGCCATCGTCGGGCTGTATTTAATCCGCGATTCCGGGGCGCTCTACCGCGCTCTGGGCGGCAACATCGACGCCGGCCTCCGCACCAAGGGCGAGTTCCAGCTCACCGACGCCCTCGAGCGCATGCTCGCCGACGGGAACGTCTTCCGCCCCTGGGAGATTTCCGGCTGGTTCGACTGCGGCAAGCCGGAGACGCTCTTGGCCACGAACCGCGTGCTCCTGGAGCGCCGAGCGGAGCCGGTGCCCGTCTACCCCGATTCGGTGGTCATTCCGCCGTCCCACATCGGCCGGGACGTGACGCTCTCGGGGTCGGTCATCGGCCCGTACGCCGCCATCGCCGACGGGGCAAGAATCGAGAGCTGCGTCATCACGGACTCCATCATCGGCAGCGGCGCCAAGCTCTCCCGCGTGCACCTCAAGGGGTCCCTCGTCGGCGACAACGCCCACGTGCGGGGGCGCTTCGACCGCCTGAACCTGGGCGACGACTCCGAGGTGACCTTCTCGTAAAGGGTGCCGTCGGGGTCCGCGGGGTTGTAGGCGATAAACGCATAATCCCGTAGGGGCGGGGCGCAGGATGAGTCCTCCATCCCCGCCCGCGGGAGGCCGATTTTTTGCGATGAGCGCGCATACCCCGTAGGGGCGGGGCGCAGGATGAGTCCTCCGTCCCTGCCCGGTTATGTTAAAATAAAAACTAGGGCCGGTTTACGGACCGCGAATAACGAAAAAACGGAGCGCCGTTGAAGGGCACCTTCAAGGAAATCACCCTGGCCGATATCGTCCAGCTTCTGGTGATGAACCGGAAGACGGGCCGCCTCGCCCTGGAATCGGACCAGCGCAAGGCGCACATCGACTTCAACTCGGGCACCATCGTCAACGCCGTTTCGGGCGAGCTCGAAGGCGAGCAGGCCTTCTACGACCCCTTCTGCTGGGACTCCGGCGGCTTCGAGTTCCTGCCCGACGAAAAGATAGACACCGTGCTGCACCTGGGCCGTAACTGGCAGCAGATGCTCTTCGAGGCCGTCCGCCGCGCCGGGGAGTGGGAGGAGCTGCGCCGCAAGGTGGGCAACGGCTTCTCCATCCCCCGCCTCGTGGGTAAAATCGAGCCCACCCTTTACGACCGCGAATCCGCCGAGCGGAAGGTCTTCCTGTTAATCGACGGCCAGCGCAACATCCACACCCTGGCCAACCTCGTCGGCCTGCCCATGCGCGAGGTGCTCCTGGTGCTCGGGAAATTCCTGGACTCGGGCGTCATCACCGTGGACCGCAATCCCGTGACTGACCACCTGGAGCGGCTTCTCGCGGGTTACATCGGCCCCTCGGCCCGGAACTTCACCGAGCGGGAGGTGCGGCGCCTGGGCGGCGAAATCGAGCTGGCGAACCGCCGCGAGCTGCTGGAGGTCTGCCGGAACGCCGAGGCGTTCGCCCGGGATTACATCTCCCGCGCCGAATCCAAGGCGCTCCACGACGAGCTGGTGGTGTACATCAACTCCATCTTCCGGCAGTCGGAGTGAACAGCGTCCCCTCCCCCCTCTGGGAAGAGGGCAGGGAGGGGGGTGCAGCGGCCCCCCTCTCCCTTTTAGGGAGAGGGCCGGGGTGAGGGTCGGGGTAGAGAACGTGAACGCGACGGTCCACGGCCCCCCTCTCCCCGTGGGAGAGGGGATGGGGGTGAGGGCTGCCTTAGATAAAAACAGTCGGCGCCTTCATCGGCGCCACTGGTTAGCGCGCCGGTCGGTGTGTGTCCCCTCAGACAG
>CAYTCV010000084.1:0-7913 GCA_964436465.1 uncultured bacterium | reverse complement strand
ATTTGAAGCCCGACCCCGGTTGGGCTATAATTTACCAATTACGGCTGCGCCGTCGCAGATACGACCAACCCCGAGGGAGCCGTTCATGCGCATGACCTGGGTTTTCCTGCTCACACTCGCCGTCGTCTGCCTGGCCGACGCCGGGGTGCTGGACTACGTCGAGCCCATCCTCGGCACGCCCGTGGTGGCGACGAGCGTGGACTACGTGACCGGCGTCCTCGCGGAGCGCGGCTGGACCCAAATCGAGGTCGACGGGGAACGGGTGACGGCGGTTCGCGTGGGGGACGGCCGCGACGAGCGCCTGGCCTTCACCTTCACCCCCGCCCCTCCCGTGCCCGACGAGACCCACCAGGACCTGCTCACGGTGGAGTACACCCTGGTCCCCTGGCTGGAAGTCGCGCACGCCGTCGAGATGATTCAGCTAGAGTTCGACCGGCTGGCCGGGGCCTTCGATTAC
This sequence comes from uncultured bacterium, assembly GCA_964436465.1. GTDB lineage: Bacteria > RBG-13-66-14 > RBG-13-66-14 > RBG-13-66-14 > RBG-13-66-14 > RBG-13-66-14. The sequence goes on along the minus strand of CAYTCV010000084.1, from coordinate 7,456 downwards.
ATCGTCGGGCCGGGCGTCACGGAGAAGAACGACGAGTTATGGAGGCACACCTGGCCCGACCGGGATTCGAGCCGGCTCGAGCTCGTCCTGGCGCCGGTGTGGGATACGAAACTCGTCGCCTCGGTCCAACTCGTCCCGCTCCGGGTCCCGGAGGGCGACTGACCGTCCGGAGGAACCCGAAGCCGCTGAAGTTACGTATTACCCTCGGAGGGGTGCGTCGTCTCTCCGCGGATCGACCGGAACGTAAACCGATGAGGGCCCGAAAGACGCTTGCGACGAAAGAGTTTGTCTCATTAACCGGAGCCATGCCTTGAGGAGTCGCCCATGAAGAGCTTCGCGTTCGTAATCCTGGCCTTCACCGCCGCTCTGGCCGCCAACGTCGTGCCGGCGGACCCCTTCCTCGAGGACATCCCCTTCGGGGCCGTCGCCGACGCCGTGCGGTCGGCCATGACGGACGCGGGGTATACCCTGCAGGAGTCGTCCGACGACCTCATCCTCGGCGAACGGGGCGACGAAAGCCTGGAGTACCGCTTCAGCGGCGGCTCGCCGGTCTTCGCCGAGTACACCCTCCGGGGGCTTTCGTCGGTGGCACTGGGGGAGAAGCTCGACGCCTGGTTCGAGCGCATCGTCAAGGTCTGGGACGGTCCGGCGGCGACGAGCGTGGACGGAGCGCAACTCTGGATAGTCCCCGGCATGTACACCATCGCGCTGCACACCTCCGGCGCCGACCTCCTCGTCACGGTCACCTGGGTCTAACAAAACCGGGACCGCGGCCGGGTCCGGAAGCCGCCACCGACGGGACCGGACACCTCCCGGAGGCGAAACGGGTAATGCCCCGGTAAAAAACGACGAAGGGAGCGACCGCATGCGGTTTTTTCCCGTCATCCTTCTCACCCTTGTCGGGGCATTGACCGCCATGTCGACGACTGAGCCCGAAGGAGCAACCGTGGACCGGGAGCCGGTACTCGGCATCAACCCCTACAACACCTCCTACGACGAGGTATCGCGGGCCATAGACTCGCAGGGGTGGCTCATCGCCGCGACTCTTTTACAGGAGCCCTCCGCCTTCCGCCACTCCGAACTCGGCAACGAGCAGGTCACGGTGTACCTCTCCGACTACGAGGCCGGCCGGGTGCTCCACCTGTCGTACGGAGTCAAGGCCGTGGACGACTCCGATGAAACGCTGGCCCGTCTCGAAGCGGAGTATCAACGACTCTGCGATGGATTCGAGGCGCTCCTCGGACCGGGGGATAGGAGCGGCACGGGACCGGTTTTCGGGTGTTACTGGACCGGCGGTGCCACCGACAGCTACGTGGAGTACCATCCGTCCGGGGAGGACGGTCCTCGGTTGTCGGTCGAAATTTTCTTCGATTGACCGCCGGACGACGGGGGCGCATCGCCCTTGACCCCGTCGGAACGCGCGACTATCATTCCAACGCGGCCCACATCGAACCACAACATCAGAAGGTGAAACATGCGCATCGGTTGTCTAATACTTCTTCCCCTCTGCCTGGCCGTAGCGGCGTCGGCCGAGGACACCGTAAAGCTGCCCGACCCCTTTATCGACGGCCTGTTCATCGGGGACATAGCCACGCAGGTCGAGGCCGCCCTCAAGGAGGACGGGTGGGAAACGACCTCGGAGTGGTACAACCTCGATATAGACCCTATATACCGCGTGACGGCCGAGAAGGAAAACCTCAGGCTCTTCTACGAGTTCAACGTCTACGGCCGGCTGGGCCAGGTGAAATATCTCGAACAGTGGCCGGCCATCAAGACGCGCGACAACGCGTGCGAGACCTGGTCGGAATGGCTCAGCACCATCTTCGGGGCCTCGGACATGGGAGATGACGGTTATCCCCACTGGGCCAGTGAAGGGTACGAGGCGAAGATGTACAACCGGACTTTCTACGACGACCTGAACACCATGCCCACCGTGATGATAACCATCTTCCCGAAAAGCAACTACGTCCTTCCCACCGAGAACGAAGTCAACATCAAGCCCCGAGGGGATTGACCGGAGGATTCCCGCCCGTCGTCCAGGGTCCCCGGCCCATCCAATCTGTGCGCTGAACGACGTAATGACGGGGAGAGTCGGGGGGCGACCCGCCCTTGACCCGGTCGGAGGGCACGATTATCATTGGATAGTCCTCATCGAACCACAGCCTCGGAAGGTGGAACCATGCGCATCGGTTGTCTAATCCTTCTCCCCCTCTGCCTGGCCGTCACGGCGGCGGCCGATGATACCGAAAGGATGCCCGACCCCTTCCTCGACGGCCTCTTCATCGGGGACACGTCCCTCCAGGTCGAGGCCGCTCTCAAGGAGGCCGGTTGGGAGACCAGCTCGGAGTGGCGCAACCTGGACATAGACCCCACCTTCCGCGTCCGCGGCGTGTCGGGGAACCGGACGCTCATCTACAGTTTCAACGTTTACAACCGCTTCGTCCTCTTGACCTATCTCGAGGAGTGGTCGTCCATCGGGGGTTGCAACAAGGCGTACCCGATATGGCTCGAGTGGCTGAAGATGTACTACGGCGAGCCGAACGAGGTGGACGAGCACCAAGCGCATTGGTCCTATATGGGTTACGAGGTAAAGCTGTACGATAAAACTTACATCGCCGGCGAAACCGAGACACCCACGACCATGATAAACATCTACAAACTTCAGATTTTGTGAGCCGGCGTACACCCGAGCCGTTAGATTCGTGGGGAAGGCCGCCTGGAGCTAACCCGGCGGAAGGTGAAAAAAGATTAAACCAAGGGGGGGACAGGTGAAGAGGCTCCTTGCGCTGATTGCGGTAATTACCGTTTTCGCCTCGGTGAGCAGCGCCGGGGAGGAGACACCCATCTATCCTCTGAGCCTCGACCTGTCCAGCGAGACTACCGTGGAAGCGGTGGCCTCTCTACTTACCGACGACGGCTGGGAGGTGGAAACCGCCGAGGACAACCTGTCCCTTTCCGCCACGCGGGACGAGGCGACCCTCAAACTGAGCTGGTTCGATGAGAACTACCTGCGGGACGTCGCCTACACCGAGCAGTGGGACGATTCCTGGAAGTGCAAGGACCGTCTCGCCGAATGGGTGGAATGGTTCAAGCTCGTGAACGGAAAACCCATGTTGGACACGGAGACGTTCCACTACTGGAACATCCCCGGCATGGAAATCTGGTTCGAGGTCACCGAATCCGGGGGCGGTGCGGCCACCCTCGCCTGCAGCCTCACCTTCCTCTAGGAGGCTCACCGTGCGTTGTCTGTCGGTACTCCTCATCCTGTTATCGACCGTCGCGGTCCTCGGCTATTACGACCCCTTCCTGCCGACCCTGCCCCTCGGCGCCGGGCCCGACGCGGTCACGGGCGCGATGGGCGAGTCCGACTGGAAGCTCGACTACTGCAGGGTCAACCCCGACGGGCGGACAGTCGTCCACGCCCAGAATCCGGCGGGGTGGTTGTTGCACTACGAGTACGCCCCCGACGGCAGCCCGTCCAGCATCCTCACCGCCGAGGCCTGGGCCGAAGAGGACCAGCGCGACGCGAGTCATGCCGATTGGAAGGAGCGCCTGAGCGCGCAATTCGGAGACCCTAAAACCGTCGAGAGCGCCTACGGCGAACTCCTGCGGTGGACGGGCGAGAACTGCACCGTCGAGTTGGACCTGCACGCCCCGGAGTTTTACGTCGAGGGCTGGTACACCCTGGTCGTCCTGGTGCTGTTCGAGGGGGCCGGAGCCTGAACCCGCGGAGGAAACCCATGACACACAGAACGTTCTTCGCGCTTATAGCGGTCGTCTGCCTGGCGGCACCGGCGCTGGCCGAGGCCCCCGCGGACCCCTTCCTGCCGGGGCTGGAGCTCGGCGCCGCGCGGGAGACCGTCAAGCAGGCACTCCAGGACGAAGGTTACAAGCTCTCCTGGGACGAGTGGTGCCTGTGGGGGACCCGGGACGACCTTTACGACGTCGCCTACTGCTTCGGCGAGCACGGGGAGCTGAAGTCCATCGAGTACCACCAGCGCTGCCCCGGCGACACCTGGGGCGAGGCTTACTCCGAGTGGCGGGACCGTTTCATAAACCACCACTACGAGCCGTCGGCGAGCGTCACCGACGACGAGCCCTCCTGCTGGTTCGCGGGGGCGTACGTGGTCGAGATGCGCCTGAAGTATCTGGACGAGGCCGACGGCCTGGACCCCGTCATCGAAATCCTCCTCTTCGATTGACCGCCCTGCCGCTCATCCTCGCCGTAACCGCCGCCGCGGCTCCGCTTCCCTTCGATGCCGGCCCGCCCTGGGACGCCACCTACTCCGATATGGGCGAGGCCCTTATCGCCGCAGGCTGGGAGGTCCGGGGCGACGGCGAAACCCTCTTCGCCTTCTCCGGCCCGCTGGAGCTCACCCTGCGCTGGGACGACGAGGGGTTCATGGCGGGGGTGACGCTGGTCGAGCGCTGGGGGGACGCGGGGGAGGGCTTCGCCGTCCGGCTGGATGAGCTCACCGCGGCGTACGGCGAGCCGGTGAAGACGGACGAGAACTACGCGCTCTGGGAGGCCGAGGGGTACGACGTGGTGCTCGAAGTGGACAGAATTTTCAGCGGCGGCGAGAAGGTGTCGGTGGTGCTCATCCGCTACCTGAGGAACGAAACATGATGACATTGCTTGTAGCGGCCGCACTCATGAACCCCTTCGTGCCCGGTCTCGCTCTCGAGGCCGGTCCCGATGAGGTCGAGGCGGCCCTGTTCGATAACGGCTGGACGACCCAATGGTACGGGCTCATGTTCCGGGGCGAGCGTCCCGGCGAGGTCATCGAGTTCAGCTGGGAAGAGGACGGGGAGGAGCCGGTAGCCATCGACTACGCCGAGGCGCACCCGCCCGATGAAACGCGTACTGAGGCCTACGAGACCTGGCTCGACAAGTTAACGGAGATATTCGGCGAACCCGAGGCCGCGGTTGGTTTTCACCACTGGGAGACCGAAAAGTACAACATCCATATAGTGGCAGAGGACTATTACATAAAAAACGACTTTGAGCCCGCCGTCGTAATCACCTTCAACAAGAAGTGGGACGAGGTCGACACCCTCGGCGTCGAAGTAGCCGACCCCTTCCTGCCGGGGTTATCCCTGAACGAAGATACCCAAACCGTACTGGAAGCTCTGGAAGAGGCGGGCTGGGCGGTCGATACCCGCACCGACCGCAGCGGATGGGGCCACTTCTTCGTCCTGGAGGGGCGTCAGGAAGGCCGGCTGCTCCGGTACGCCTACGAGTTCACCGAGCGGTTGAGGGAGGTCGTCTACGCCGAGCCGCACCCGCCCGACGAGACGCGCACCGCGGCCTACCGGGCCTGGTATGACAAGTTCACGAACGACTTCGGCGAGCCGGAGGTCCTGTTTGGGGGCTTCCACCGCTGGAAAGCGGGGGCCTACTCGATAAGAATCGAGCCGGACGACTTCGATTTCGGCGACGGCTCATCGGTCCCCGTCGTGCTGATAACCATAAGCTGGACACCTTGACCGGAGGGCGATGACCGAGCTGGCGAAGTACTGGGAAGAGGCGCAAATCATCGGGGCCCTCGCTACGGCAATCACCTTCATCCTAATCCTCATCACCTTCGTCATCGACCGCCGCCGAGAGCGCCGCGAATTTCTGGAGAAGTACAAGCTCGCCTTCCTCGAATACACTCATCGTCAGAAGGAGCTTCTGGCCGCGTTCGAGTTGAAGTACCTCCGGCGGCGCGAGGAGCTGATCCAGGGCGAGGAAAAGTACCGCATCATCGAGAAGATAGTCGCCAACTACCTCAAGGAGACAGAGAAACCGTCTGCCTACGGGCTTCTGGCCAAGGTCGGCATCTTCGACGAGGAGGAGCTCCTCCGGCTGACCCACATCCTCACCTCGAATCCCTTTCTGCGCTCCGACTTCAAGCTGACCTTCAACGCCGCCTTGTATCTTCTAGACCGGCTCAACGAGCGCCTGAAGGAGTTCCACGGGCGCATCGAGTGCCTGGCGCCCGACCGGACCGCCGAGGTTCTGAACCTCGCCGACGACCTCCTCGCCCGCCTCGTCTTCACCAACCTGAACCTCGTCAACCACTTCCTCGGACTGGACGCCGCGGCCCTCTTCGCGCAAAAGGACGCCGAGAGAAAGGCCATCAGGAGGTACAAGCCCCCGCCCGAGGAGATTACCAGGCGCGCCTTCGCCCTCTACACGAGCGCGACCTTGGAGAAGAACCTCTCCGAGATGGAGGAGATAGACAAAAACATCGGCCGGGCCTTCGTCCTGCCCGACCTCGGAGGGGAAAAACCCGAGGAGGAGAGCTACGTCGGCGAGCGCATAGACAGCCAGGCCGACGAGGCCGCCGAGGAGAAGGATTGACTCTCTAGGCGCGCTCCTTGACCAGGCTCAACATGGACGGCATCGGCTCGAAGCCGAGCTTTTTGTTTATGGCGAGCATGGCGGCGTTCTCCCGGGCGTTGCCGGTCACCAGCGCCGGCACGCCCCGCTCTGTGTACATCTCCATCGCGGCGTACTTGAGCGCCATGGCGACGCCCCGCCCGCGCCAGGCCGGGACCGTGCCCGTGATGAGCGGCATGGCGGGCGCATCTTTGCCCCCCGGCTCCACCAGCCCCGTCACCCCCACGAACTCATCCCCGTCCAGGGCCACGACGTAGGTGTCGGTGTCCAGGGACGGGCTCTCGAAGGCTTTCTTCCACTCCTCGAAGTCCCGCTTGCGGTACGGCGCGGCGTGGGGCACGTCGGCCTCCGAGTCCTCGAAGATGCGCCACAGCCGCCGTTCCTTATCATTGTCGTTGATTTCGGCGTAGGGCCGGATTACAATTCCCTGTAGCTCGACGCGCCGGATGCGCTCGTCAAAGTCCGCCGGCTTTTCGTAGCGCGCCAGCGACCGGCGGAGGAAGAGGTCCTCGTGGGCGACGGTGAATCCGCGCCGCGCCAGCATCGCCAGCGCCGCATCCCGGTCCGCCCACGTCTGCGCCAGAAGTTTTTTCCAGGCCAGATAACCCAACTGGCTTTCGAGTAAGGTCCAGAGAGTGCGGCCGTGGCCCCGGCCCCGGTAATCCGGGTGAACGAAGCAGCCGACCTGGAACGTCGCCGGGTCGGTGAACCAGCCGCCTACGATGGCGCCGGAGGCCATCAACCGGCCGTCCTGTTCGCCGATGAAGCGGATGAAGAGCTTATCCGGGGGGCGGTTCTCCTCCCCGTGGCGGGCGATGGAAAGCGAGGTGGGGAGGGGGTTGTCCAGATTGGACATCTCCACCAGCGCGGGTAAATCATCAGATTGGTAACGGCGAATGTTCAACATGCTAATACTGCTTAACTAAGCGCATAGGAAATATTTTTATGCAAATAAGTTTTAGCCAAGCAATGATAATATTTATTAATAAAGACTGGTGGGAAATTCTACTATCAATCCTTGCCGCAGTTGGCTCACTTGGTACACTTGTGGGTTTATTCTTTGCATATTGG
>CAYTCV010000083.1:0-8205 GCA_964436465.1 uncultured bacterium | reverse complement strand
CTCACCCCGGCCCGTCGGCGCGCCGCTCCCGCGGGGAGAGGGGGCCGTTGCACACTCTTCCCGGCCCGTCGGCGCGCCGCCCCCCAAAGGGGAGAGGGGACATCGCCCCCTTCGCCCCGGGCCGTCAGTAGTTCCAGCCGATGTAGAACTGGAACTGCGCCGCCCGCTGGACATCGTAAAAATCGGTAAGCCAGGCGAAATCGAAACGCAGCGCCACGAAGGGCCCGAGCCCCAGCCTCAAGCCCACTCCGAAATCCCCCTCCAGCCCGGGGAACTCCTCCCCCGCATCCCAGGCGGTCCCCGCGTCGAAGAAGAGCGCGCCCTCGACGTGGGTGAAGGCGATGGTGCCCGCCGGCAGCCCCAGCGCCAGGTAATCCAGCACCGGGAAGCGCCACTCGAGGTTGCCCATGACCAGGCGGGTGCCGTTGAAGTGGCCGAAGGGGTATCCGCGCATGGAGAGTGAGCCGCCGAAGTACGTGCGGCGCGCGTCGGTTCCGCCGGAGAACTGACCGACGACCCGGCCGGCCAGGGTCGTGCGCCGGCTGGTGCGCAGGTAGTACCGCAGGTCGCCCCAGAAGGAGTCGTAGGCCGCGCTTCCGGTGTCCAGGTCGAAGGTCTGGCCCGCCGACAGGTTCACCCGCGCCCCGTCCACCGGCCCGATGAGGTCCCACAGGGTGTTGTCGAAGACGAACCCCAGGTACGCCGAGGCCAGGGGGCGGGTGGTCCACGTCTCGTCGATGTAGTCGTAAAGCTCGCTCTCCCGGGCGACGACGTTCGCCTCCAGGCGGATGTAACGACTGAAGGGATAAGTTAAAAGCCCGACGACGCCGTACCGCCTCTCGTAGTACGGGATGAGCGTGGTGTAGTCGGTGTAGTCGTCCACGTAGTGGAAGGCCCCGGCGCCCCACCCCAGGCGGTGGCTCCGGTTGACATAGGTCGCGGCCACGTTGAGGTAGTCGAAGAAGTTGTTGACGCTCTCGCCCACCGAGTAGAGCTGGAAGATGATTTGCTGGTCACCGGTGAGGTCGGTCAGCCCCAGGGCCGTGCCGAAGCCGGTCCCGAACTCGGGGTCGAAGGCCACTTCGGAGCGGACGACGTCCAGGGTGAACTCGGTCTTGTAGGGGTGGACCTCGCCCGCTTCCTCCCGCGCGGTCAGGGTGGGGAGCGCCCCCTCCGCGGCTACCGGCGGTGTTTCCTCGACGGGACTTTCCTCCAATTTATCGAGGAGGTAGACGCCGAACGAGTACCCCTGAAGCCCCTCGCACAGGACGCGGCCGTCCGGGGTGAAGGAGGCGTTCCAGGCCCCGGTGAAGAGCCGGGTCAGGCGCGTGACGGAGCCGTCCTCCTCCAGGCGGTAGAGGTCGGCGGCCCCGTCGCGGTCCGAGGTGAAGCACAGCCGGCCCGCGGAATCGAAGAACGGGCCGGAATCCCGCCAGGGCCCCTCGGTCAGGGGAGCTACCGTCCCGGTGTCCGGCTCCAGCCGGAATAGGTTTCGGTGGTCGGAGAGTATGCCGTCCCCGGAGTTGGAGGCGAAGACCACCGCCTCCCCGTCGGGGGTGAAGACGGGGTCCGACTCGTAGACGAGGTCGCGGGTCAGCCGCTCCACCGAGCCATCCGCCGTATCCACCGTATAGAGGTCCGAGGCCCCGCCCGCGTCCAGGCCCGCGAGGACGATGCTCCCCCCGCCCCAGGCGGGGTCGGAGAGGGCCACGGTGTCCCCCACGGTGTAGCGGTCCGTCACGGAATCCGCGTTCAGGTCGTAAACGCAGAGCTCGTCGCGCCCCTGACGACCGGCGACGAAGGCCACGCGCCCGTCGGCGTCGGCGTCCAGGGAGGTGGCGAACATGAGCAGGCTCTCGTAGGCGGGGTCACGCTCGGCGATGAGGAGGCTCGTGTAGTCTATATCCCCCTCGAGCGGCGCCCAGTAGAGGCCCTGGTAGCCCAGGTAGTCGGAGAGGTAAACGAAGCCCGGCACGCCGTCCTTTTCGGCGTAGGCGGGAGCCAGCGCCATCTCCTCCTCGCCGGTGCGCCGCTCCCCGGCCTCGTTCAGGTACATGCGGTCCGAAACCTCGGGGTAGTAGCGCCGCTTCAGCCAGTTCCGCCAGCCCCGGTCCAGCTCGTCGAGCTCCACCCCCAGCGCGTCCCGGAGAACCACGCTGAACTGCTCGCTGGTGTAGCACCGGCGGACGAGGTCGAACAGGGCGTCCTCGCCGTAGGTTTCCGCGATGTACGCCACGGCGGACTGGCCCTCCTTGTACAGCAGGAACACCGGCCCGTAGTACTCCAGCGCGGTGAGCGGGACGACCTTCTCCTCGAGCACCAGGTCCCGCACGTAGATTTCCATCTCGGTGTTCACGCCCTGGCTGAGGTACTCGGCCAGCCCCTCCTCGAACCACAGCGACGGCCGGGCGAAGCTGGCGACGCCGCGCCCCGCCACCGACGAGCGCAGCAGTGCGTAAACGAAGACGTGGACCAGCTCGTGGTGGAGGGTGTGGGAGAAGTCGGCCAGGTCGCCCCCGTTGGGCAGGGCCACCCGCCCCTTCATGTACTCGGTGAAGCCGCCCACGGACTCGGGCAGGAGCCCGGCGTAGATGCGCGTCTGCCGGAAGCTGGTCCGGTCGGCGTAAACGAAGACGGGGACGCGCCAGGGCACGGTGCAGCCGAAGGCCAGTGCCAGCTCGCCGTAGTAGCCCTCGGCCATCCCGGCGGCGATTTCGGCCAGCTTCTCTTCCTCGGGGTAGAAGTGGACGTCGAAATGCTCGGTAGCCAGGACCTGCCAGTCCAGGTCGCGGTAGGCCACCTTGTTCTGGCCGAAGGTGGAGTAGGCCGAGGCGGCGAGGGGCAACAGAATCGGCAGGAGGTGGAGGAAGTTGGGTTTCATCGCACGCCCGATATGGCGGGAAATCTCAACGGCGGCGCCTAGGCCTCCAGCTTGCGCAGCGCCTCGGCGGGCGGTATGCGGCTGGCCCTCCGCGCCGGCAGCCACGCGGAAACGACCGCCACCAGAAGCGCCAGCAGGACGCCGCTCACTAAAAGCCACCAGGGGAGGTAGAAGAAGTTCTTCGGCTTGAAGGTGAACTCGGGCAGGTACTCCACCAGAAGCGCGTTGGCCCCCACGGTGGCCCCCCAGCCCAGGAGCACTCCGACGAGGCCGTTCGCCAGGCCGATTATGCCCGCCTCGCCGGCGAAGAGGCCGCGGATGTCCCCCCTGGTGCAGCCCACGCAGCGCAGGACACCGATTTCGACGCTGCGCTCGCTGACCAGGAGGCTGAAGTTGTTGAAGATGCTGAAGGCGGCGATGAGAAGGATAATCACGGCGACGATGGCCAGGACGGCGGTGACGGTGTCGATGGTCAGGCCGGCCTTCTCGACGGCCTCGCGGCTGGTCTCGACGCTGAAGCCGTGGTCCTGGGCGAAGGCCCCCAACTCGGCGGCGACCCGGGTGTCGGCGCAGACCACGTAGGCCCGGGTGTAGCCCTCCGGTCCGGTTCGGCCGGTCAGCCGGGCGGCCTCCTGGACCTCCTCCAGCGGAATCGTCACCCCCAGCACCACCGCCTTGGGCGAGAAACCCACCACCACGCCGGTGCGCTCGATGTAGGCCCCGTGCTCGAAACTGGACCGTCCCAGGAAGATGCCCAGGCGCGTGCCGAGAGCCTGGTCGGCGGTCAGGCGCCGGAGGTCGTTGGCCGGGGCGAAGCCCTCGTTGTAGAAATCGAGGAGCTGGGGGGAGAGGATGACGGGTATTTCGCCGGGTGAGAGGGCGACGTCGCGGTAGTCCGCCGCCGCGGCCTCAATCATCCGCGGGTCCCAGCCGTCCACCCCCATGTCGGTGCGGAAGGTGGGCAGGGCGAAGGGGCCGATGGTCACGCCCTTGAGGGAGCAGGGGAAGGCGGCGGTGAGGGCGGGGTAGACCTGGGTGACGCCGGGGCGGCCGGCGAGTAGCTCGACCGCCGCGTCGTCCAGCGGCGCCGGCTCGCCCAGGAGCCCCGGGCCCTGGGTCACGACGACCTCGTTCAGCGGGAGCTTGGCCAGTATTCCGTCGATGACCTCCCGGCGCACCCCCTGGCCCAGGCCGACCAGGAACACCATGGCGGCTATTCCCAGGGCGATTCCCATGGAGGACAGGACGCTGCGCCGACGGTGGCGGCGGAGGTTGGCCAGAATCAGCCGAAGCGAGTTTGCGGGCTTCACCCTGGTGGTCCTGGATGGTTCGCCTTACGAGGCGTAGTCGGTCGCCCGGTGCTCCCGGATGACCGTCACTTTTATCTTGCCGGGGTACTCCATCTCCTTCTCGACGCGGCGGGCCACCAGGTGCGAAATCTCGTCGGCCTGGAGGTCGTCGGAGTCCGCGGGATTGACGATGATGCGGATTTCCCGCCCGGCCTGGATGGCGAAGGAGCGCTCGACCCCGGGGAAGGAGTCGGCGATTTCCTCGAGCTTGGTGAGCCGCTTGATGTAGAGGTCGAGGGTCTCGCGGCGGGCGCCGGGACGGGCGGCCGAGAGGGCGTCACCGGCCATGACCAGCACCGCCTCGGGCGTCTCGGCCTCGACGGCGTCGTGGTGCGCTTCGATAGCGTTGATGATGGGCGGCTTTTCGTTGAAGCGGCGGGCCAGGTCGGCCCCGATTTGGGCGTGCGTCCCCTCCACCTCGTGGTCCACGGCCTTGCCGAGGTCGTGCAGGAGCCCCGCGCGGCGGGCCAGCTTCTCGTCGAGTCCCAGTTCCGCGGCCATCATCCCCGCCAGGTGCGAGACCTCCAGGGAGTGCTGCAGGACGTTCTGCCCGAAGCTCGTCCGGTAGCGCAGCCGGCCGAGGAGGTTGATTACCTCGGGGTGCAGCCCCTGCACGTGGGTGTCCAGGGCCGCCTGCTCGCCCGCCTCGCGCAGGGTGGTCTTCATCTTCGCCGATACCTTGGCGACGATGTCCTCGATGCGCCCCGGGTGGATGCGGCCGTCCTGGATGAGTTTTTCCATCGTCTGCCGGGCGATTTCCCGCTTGACCGGGTCGAAGCCGGAGAGAATCACCGCCTCCGGGGTGTCGTCCACGACCACGTCCACGCCGGTGGCCATCTCGAAGGCCCGGATGTTGCGGCCCTCGCGCCCGATGACCCTCCCCTTCATCTCGTCGGAGGGGAGCTGAACCACGCTGACCGTGATTTCGGAGACCTGGTCGCTGGAGATGCGCTGGACGGCGTTGGTGATGATTTTACGGGCCTCGTCCTCGGCCCGGGCCTGGGCCTCCTCGCGCATTTCCTTGAGGAGCTTGACCGATTCGTGCTCCACCTCGGCGCGCAGGTTATCCAGGAGCATCGCCCTGGCCTCGTCGGCCGTAATCCCGCTCAGGTGTTCCAGCAGGCGCGTCTGCTCTTCGACGAGCTTGACCAGATGCTCCTCCCGGTCGGCAACGGTGGCCTCGAGCACATCGAGCTTCTTCGCCCGGGCCTTCACCTCATCCAGGCGCTCGTCGAGCTCCGACTCCCGTTTCTCGAGCTGACCCTCTTTGGATGAAAGCCATTTCTCGATGCGCTGGAGCTCGCCCCGGCGTTCGTCGGCCTGCTTGTCGAACTGGAGTTTGATGGTCGAGGCCTCGTCCCGGGCCTCGAGCTTGGCTTCCCGGACGATGGATTTGGCCTCGTTGCGGGCGTTCGCCAGGAGCTTCTCGGCGGACTCCTCGGCGGAGTCGAGCCGGCGCTTGGCGAAGATACGGCGCAGCCAGTAGCCCAGCCCCGCGCCGAGGACCAGGACCACGGCCAGGGAAATGTAAAGATAGGGGGGAGAAAAGATGCCCACTTAGGACCACCCCGTCTCAAGCGCCTTTTGGCGCTCGTTGGAGAAAAAATCGAGACGGGGTTTTCAGGGCGGGCAGCCGGGGAGGGGTCACCTGCTCGTGTCGCGAAATCCGGGGGATGGCTCGGGAACCGTGAGTGCTTTCCTGACCCTGACACTGACGCGTTTAGTGTTTATCACGGCTCTGGCTCGTCCCGGTCGATGACACGAAAAGAAGCGATTAACCCGGCAAAGGGGTCGAGGTTCCGCAAACGAGATGCCCGTCCGTCAGCCCCGTCGGCTACGGCCAATATGCAACTCTGAAGCGCAGTATAACAACATCCGGTTTACGCAGTCAACAAGTTATTGTGGATGCGCCCCTTATCTAATACGGTCTTTATTTTGGGCCAAAAAAAACCGCCCACGGCCGGACGGTCACCCTCGAAAAAAAGCCGAATCAGAAAATTCCCCGCCGACGGCGGTCCAGGCTGTTCATCAGGCGCCGAATCCGCCGCTTCGCCTCCCTACCCCGGAGCCGGGCGATGCGCTCGATGATTTCCTGGCGGGGGCGGAAGGTCTGGAAGACCAGCGGCCGGAGGAGGATGGTCCGCCACCCGGCCACGCGCACCAGGCGGCCGCTGCGGGAGCGCCTGGAGTCGGTCTCGGGTCCGCCCAGGTCGTAAACCCAAAAATGGGGCGAATCCAGCTCGTAGAGCTCCACCAGCCGCTGCCGGTACACCAGACCGTCACCGCCGATGTAGGACAGGCGGGCCAGAGCGCGGCTCCGTTTCAGAAAGCCGAGGAGGTACACGAGGTGGGGGGAGATGGTCCCCTCCTCCCGGGTCCGACCGGCGAGGTAGGCCGCCCGGAACCGTCGGGCCGCGGCGCGCAGTTCGCGGCGCCGGTCCTGATAGGCGAACCAGCTCCGCAACTGCTCCTCCAGGCCACCAGGGTGCGTTTCTTCGGGCATCGGTCACCGGGGGAGGAGTTCGGGGGGATTATACCAATTTACCGCCGAAAGGGTAAGCCCGACGTTTACAACACGGGGGGCAGAACCTATAATCACCCCGTTCTTTTTTCGAGCTTCGGCTTCACACACGAACCCGCGAGCGACGGGAGGTTACGAATGGACTCCGACCCCCCCATGCGCCCCGGCCGGGGCACCCAATTCGTCCACGGCGGCGACGAGCACGACCCCGTGACCGGCGCCGTGAGCACCCCCATCTACCAGGTTTCCACTTTCGCCTTCAAGTCGGCCGAGCACGGCGCGGCCTGCTTCGCCGGCGAGGATGACGGCTACATCTACAGCCGGCTGGACAACCCCACCGTCAAGGTCTTCGAGAAAAAGCTGGCCTACCTGGAGGGCGCCGACGAAGGGCTGGCCTTCGCCTCGGGCATGGCCGCCATCCACAACCTCATCTGCCACGCGGCCCACGGCGGCCACGTCGTGTCCGGGGACACGGTGTACGGCGGCACCTTCGCCCTCTTCGAGCACCTCGCGCCCCAGCTCGGCATCGACGTCAGCTTCGTGGACGCCACCGACATCGGGAACATCGAGCGGGCGATGCGCCCGGACACGCGACTGGTCTTCGTCGAGACGCCGGCCAACCCGACCCTGGCCATCACCGACATCGCCGCCGCGGCGGAGCTGGCCCATTCCCGGGACGCCCTCCTCGCGGTGGACAACACCTTCCCCACCCCGTATCTCCAGCAGCCGCTGAAGCACGGCGCCGACGTCGTGCTCCACAGCTGCACCAAGTATATCGGGGGACACGGGGACGCGGTGGCCGGGGCATACTGCGGGTCCCGGGAATTCATGGACGAGTCGAGGGACTGGCGCACGGACATCGGCGGGGTCATCGCCCCCCTCCAGAGCTGGCTCCTTCTGCGCGGCCTCAAGACGCTGCACCTGCGCGTCGAGCGCTCCCAGGCCAACGCCATCGCCCTGGCCCGCTTCCTCGACGGCCACCCCAAGGTGGAGCGTGTGCGCTACCCCGGCCTGGAGTCGCACCCGCAGTACGCGGTGGGCAAAAAGCAGATGCGCGGCCCGGGGGGAATCCTGAGCTTCGACGTGGCCGGCGGCGTGGGGGCGGGCGCCAGGCTCATCAATTCGGTGCGGCTGATGACCGTCGCCGTATCCCTGGGCGACTGCGCCACGCTCATCGAGCACCCGGCCAGCATGACGCACTCCACCATGAGTCCCGAGGACCAGGCCCGGTACGGCATCACTCCGGGGCTGGTGCGCATTGCCGCGGGAATCGAGGACCCCGACGACCTGCTCGCGGACCTGGAGCAGGCCCTGGCGAAGCTATAGCGTCTGGACTGAATCCCGACCGTCTGCTATAATGCGCCCGCGCCGCGGGAGGGCGGTCGGGGTGTGCGGGTGAAGAATCGGCTCGACGTGGGCCGCCCTTCACCCCCGGCTGCGATGACGTAGGGGCG
>CAYTCV010000082.1:0-8360 GCA_964436465.1 uncultured bacterium | reverse complement strand
GCCCGGTCGTCGCCGTGACCGGTGGCCACGGAGTTGATGCGGTCGAACTTTCCGTCGGTGAAGTGGATGTAGTACTGGACGTCGCCGCCGAAATCACCGCCGGCGTATTTATCGGACAGCGCCTTGACGGCGTCGGCGTAGTTGGCCTTCAGGTAATCCAGCGCCTCGGCCCCGAGGTCCTCCTCCGGCTCCTCTATTTGGCCGGTATCGGTCGTCGTCTCGTCACCGGCGAGGAAGGTCATGTAGCCGGAGATGAGCCATTTGCCGTTGTCCTCGGAGAGGGTCAACTCCAGGTCGTACGACGCGTTGTTCTCGGTGTAGCGGGCGTTCTCGAAGGTGACCGTCGTACCGAAGGCGCTCTCCTCCAGCACGTAGCCGCCGGAGATGACGAGGCCTTTCTCGTCGATGAGCGGCCAGAGCACGTCCACGTACTGCGGGTCGATGACGAGCCCTTTCAGGGCCTCCCGGTCCTTGTCCTGCACCGCTTTGAGGAAAGCCTCCACCGTTCCCTCGGGCCTCGAGAGGTCGGGTCCGGCGCTCTCCCCGCCGCAACCGGCGAGGCCCAGTCCGAGCACCGCCATAAGCGTCACTATCGGTAATCCGCGCATGCTCCCTCCCCGTTGACAGCCGCACCGTCTCCCCCGCGCCGCGGGAGCGACCGCGTATCGGGCATGCGCCCGTAGCCGCCCCCGCCGCGCAGGGGGTTAATTCAGGGGTGTTCGACCGGAAGTGCCGAAAATCGGCTACGTTCCGGGCTCCACCGCCACGTCTCCGGTCCCGTCCGCGGTATCCTCGCCGGTGTCGGTCCCGGTCTCCTCCTGCGAGTCCACGAAGGCGTAATCCTGGCCGTTTATAATCCAGCCCTTGCCCAGGGATGGGTCATCGCTGATGTATAGCTGCTGCTCGTAGGCTCCGTAACCCTCCCAGTGGGCGCTGTCGAAGATGACGTGCTTGCCGAAGGAGCTGTCCTCGATATGGTACCCCGGCGAGAAGGTCAGGCCGCTCTCGGTAATGCGTTCCCAGACCGCGTTCGCCGCATCCTCGGAGTAGAAGAGGGAGTCGAAGACTTCCTTGTTCTGGGAATTGGCCGCCTTGATGAAGGCATCCACCAGGGCCTCCGCCGTCGGGTAAACCTTCGGTCCGCCCGCCTCTGTCCCGTCGCCGTTCCCCTCTTCCCCTTCGCCGCCGCAGCCGAAGAAGGCCAGGGCCAGACCGGCCAGGAGCAGGAAAATCGTGAAGCGCTGCATATCCCCTCCCTGTGGAATCGGACTTTTCACGGAAATGGGCCGCCCGAAGGCGACCCATCAAGGTTCTAGAATTCGGTCGCGACTTTCTGCGAGGCTCTACTCAACGGCGGGCTCGGGAGCGGGCTCGGGAGCAGCCTCGGGAGTGGGCTCTTCTACGGGCTCGACGACCGGGGCCATATAATCGGCCATCGGGAAGTTCATCGACCACAGAACGTTAACCTCGCCCATCTCGGCGATTTGGAAGGTCATGACGAGCTTCTCCAGGTCGGCCTTGAAGGCCTCGTTCTTCCAGGCGTTCATGTCCTCGCCGGACTGCGCCCAGGAGTTGATGCCGGTAACGACGCCGTCCTTGAAAGCGATGTAGGGCTGGATGTTGCCGGTGACTTTGTACTTCTCGCCCAGCGCCTTGACCTGAGCGGTGTAAGCGGCCTCGAGCTCGGCCAGAACGGCTTCCTCGTCCACCGGAACGACCGTCTCGACGGTCTCATAACCGGTGCAGAGCCAGCTGCCCGCTTCCGCCTCGGCGATGTCCAGGGTGAAGGTGAATTCCTTATCTTCTTCCATGTAGGTGGCCTTCTCCCAGGTCACTTTGCCGTCGGTGATGGTGTAGGCACCCTCGACCGTCAGGCCTTTATCCAGAAGCGCTACGACCTCGTCGGCCGTCGCGGCTTCCGTGAACAGGGGGGTCAGGGCCTCGGCCGGCTTCTCGGTTGCGAGGGCCGCGACGAAGGCATCAACGAGCGCTTCGGGCTTCTCGTACTTGACTGTCTCGCCACACCCGGCCAAAACGATGGCCAGAGCGGCGACCAGGACGAACAGGAAATAGCGACGCATGTATCCTCCTCGGTTTATCTACTTGTCCGGAAATTTGCCGGACGTTCTTAAAACTAAGCCGGCACGAAGCTTCCTCGGAATGAGAAGCCCGCACGCCAGCAGTTTTTCCCAGACACTTCGTTAGAGTAGAGTAATAAAATCCGGGGGAGAAGTCAAGGAAATTCTGGCTATTCGCTTTCCGCTGCGGGCTTGTCATCCGGCCCATCCGACTCGCCTTCCAGCGGCCGGTCGGCCTCGTTTTTCAGGAAATTTCTTTCCGGCCAGCGTTCCGCCAGCCGGCGCGCGAGCTCCCCCTCGTCGCCGAACTCTTTGGGGAAGTAAAACCGCGGGTGCTGCGCCCCCAGGTACTCCTGGCGGACGAAGCCGCCGGGGTGGTCGTGGGGGTAGACGTAGCCTTCGCCCCGGCCCAGCTTGTCCGCCCCGCGGTAGCCCGTGCCGCGCAGGTGTCCGGGGACGGGGATGGCCGGCCGCTCCCTGACGTACTCCCGGGCGAGGGTCAGCGCCGTGCCGCAGGCGTTGGACTTGGGGGCGCAGGCGACGTAAACGGCCGCGTGGACGAGGTTGTAGGCCGCCTCGGGCATACCGATGAGCTCCAGGGCCTGGGCCGCGGCCACCGCCACGACGAGCGCCCGCGGGTCGGCGTTTCCCACGTCCTCCGAGGCGCAGATGACTATGCGGCGGGCGATGAAGCGCGGGTCCTCGCCGCCCTCCAGGGCCAGAATCATCCAGTACACCGCGGCGTCGGGGTCCCCGCCCCGCATGCTCTTGATGAAAGCCGAGACGCGGTCGTAGTGGTAATCGCCGGCGCGGTCGTGGAGCGGACTCTGCTCACCGGCGACGCGCTCCGCCTCCTCTACGCTCAGTTCAATCCGTCCGTTCCCGTCGGCCGTGGCGGTCACGGCGGCCAGCTCCAGGGCGGCCAGCGCCCGGCGGGCGTCGCCCCCGGCGTAGCCGGCCAGCCGGTCCAGAAAACCGTCGTCGGCGGAAATGTCCATCCCGCCCAGACCCCGCTCGGAGTCGGCGAGGGCCCGCTCCAGGAGCGCCCGAATGTCCCCCGGCTCCAGCGGCTCGAGCTCAAGGACCATCGAGCGGGAGAGGAGGGCGCCGATGACACTGGTGTAGGGGTTGTGGACGGTGGCGCCGATGAAGGTCACCACGCCGGCCTCCACTGCGGGCAACAGGGCGTCCTGCTGGGCGCGGTTGAAGCGGTGGATTTCGTCGATGAACAGGACGACGGGCTTGGACAGGCGGGCCTGCCGGGCGCGCTTCGCCTCGGCCACCACGCGGCGCACGTCGTCCACCTTGGCCGTGACGGCGTTTAGACGGGCCACGCGGCCGCCGACCTGGGCCGCCGCCGCCAGGGCGATGGTCGTCTTCCCCGACCCCGGCGGGCCGTACAGAATCAGGCTCGGCAAACGGCCCCGCTCCACCGCCGTGCGCAGCGGCGTGCCGGGGCCGATGAGGGCGTCCTGGCCCACGACCTCGGCGAGCGTCACCGGCCGCATCCGGTAGGCCAGCGGCTCGTCGGGGCCGGGAAGGCTGTCGAAGAGCTCTTCCACGGTCAGGGGGCGCCGAGGCGGGTGAAGAGGAGGCCCGCCAGAAGGCGAATCCCCTCGGGGGTCAGGCGCAGCTCTATTCCGTAGGTTTCGTCGCCGGTGCGCCGCTCCTGGCGGGAAACGAAGAGGTAGCCGCGGACCAGCGCGACCACCTGCCGGTAGGAATCGGCGTCCAGGAGGGCCTTCGGGTAGAGGGCATCCTCGAGCCGGTCGAAGAAATCGGTCTCCGCCGCTTCGTAGGCCCGCTGACGGGAACGTCGGCGGGACTGGTCGTCGGCGACTCCCCCCGCCGGGGCGGTACCCCAGCCGGATATTTTCTCCAGCTTCCCGGCGATTTCGACCACCCCGGGGGTGGGGGCCTCGCCGGGGGTGGAAACGGACGTGGAGCCCTCTCCCGCGCCGGTCCGGGCGAGGAACTGGCGCACGGCTTCCAGGAGGCTGGACCGCGACTCGGCGATGTGGACGGTGCCCAGGCCCTCATCGTAACCGCCCCGCCCGAGGAGCCTGCCCGACACCGCCAGACCGGTGGGTCCCGCTTCGATGGCGATGATGAGCGTCGGGACATCTCCGGCCAGGAGGGGTAAAAGCTCGGGATAGGGCGCGTCCCAGTGTACGCTCGCGGGGAGGGTCTCCGCGTCGGACCACGCCTCGGTCAATGCGGAAATCTGTTCTTCATCGGCCCCGGCGACTAAAAGCTGCACGTCGGCCGAAGCCGCCGTCGAGAGGAGTAGCAACAACAGGGATACTTTTAATCTCATTTACTTCAAGGGTTGCCGGGGTTGCTGACCGGGTCGTCGAGATAATTCCTCACGCCCAACTTTCGAAAATAACGAGGTTTTCTGAATTCGTCGTAATTATCAAGCTCGTAATTAACGCCACCACTTCTCAAATACCCCCCCTCTTCAGTATTCTCATAAAGGCTTTCTAGTGAATAGTGAATTATTATTTCATCATCATCTCCTGAATACATTATGCTTTGAGGACCGGTGAAGTACCCTAACCAATTTAATCCCGGTCGGCTTTTAACACTGATAGTGAATTGGTTTGTAATGGTCGAGCATTGTAATACTACGGGTTCGTCATCCACAAAGGCGACTATGGCCATTTTATTTCGATATACTTCATCCCTTAGGTAAGATAATGCATTAATTAAAGGGGCTTCAGGTCCCAGATTGCGGATGTTATCTATGGCAAAAGATGTGGCATTGCCATAAAGAGAGTTCAATTCATAGTAGTATGCCCAGCTTATCGAATCGTAATAAGGCGTGAATATAAACGCCAGGGCTATCGGGTCCAAGCCGTAGCCGTAACCGTACATCAGCTCGGCGTCCCCCAGCGCGTAATCCTCCAGGTAGTCGTCCAGGAACCCGGTCACGAACGACCGGGCCCTCTCGCGGGCATCCTCGGGCAAGCGGTCGAACAATACTCCGTCATCGGGGTTTAATTTCGGTATAGGGGGTATCGGTGCGGAGAGGACTGCTCCGGTGAGAACCAGAATCGCGATGGCGGCGCTTCTTGACATTCCGAAGAACCATCCCGCCGATATGTGGTAACGCAACCTGTTGCGGCCCTACACGACGTCGAACTCCCCCGCCGCCGCGCCCGCGGGGACGCTTTTTCCAAATAATTCGCCCGGCGTGTCCGGCGCGATGCAGACGTGCCGCCCCACTTTTATCCCGGCGGGCAGCGCCACGCCGCGGCCGACGACCGTGACGCCGCCGGAGAAAAGCCCGCCGAAACGCTCGTTCCCGTCGGACACCTCGCCGACACCGACCCTGGCCTTCTCACCCACGTCGCAGAAGCGGTCCATGACCACCCGGTCCACCAGCGCACCCCGGTGCACCACCGTGTCGCCGAAGAGAATGGAGTCCCGCACCAGGGCCCCCTCCTCCACGTACACTCCGCGGGACAGAATCGAGTTGATGACCTTGCCGTTGACGATGGAGCCGTTGGCCACCAGGCTGCGGACGGCGTGGCTTGTGGGGCCGAACTTGGCCGGCGGCATCTCGTCGGTGGGCGTCATGATGGGCCAGGAGGGGTCCACCATCTCCAGGCGCGGGGCGTCCCGCAGAAGCTCCATGTTGGCCTGGTAGTACGGCGTCAGCTCCCCCACGTCCTCCCAGTAGCCGTTGAAGGGGAACTGGTGGACCACCCCCTCGGCCACGGCGGGCACTACCACGTCCCGCACCAGGTCGTACTGGCCCTTCCGGAGCGGGTCCAGCTTGTGGGTGAGGTAGGCCGCGTCGAAGAGGTAGATGGCCATGCTCGCCAGGGTTCCCGCGGGCCGGTCCGGTTTCTCCAGAAAGGCCGTGATGCGGTCGTCGTCGGCGACCTCCACGTTTCCGAAGCGGCTCAGGTCCTCGAAGTTCGCCGGAGCGGTGGCGACGGTCACGGCGGACCGGAGGCGGTGATGCTGCCGGATGAGGCCCCGGAAATCCATCTTGAACACCAGGTCCCCGGGCAGGACCAGCACGAAGTCGTACCCCTCGAACTCGCGGCGGTTCTGTCGCAGCGCGTCGGCGGTGCCCCGGTACCAGGACGAGCCTGCATCGGTCTGAATAGGCTGAAGCAGCGATACTCCGGTACGCTTGCGGTCCAGGTCCCACGCCTGCCCCGTGCCCAGGTGGTCCATCAGGCTGATGGGGTTGTACTGGGCCAGGATGCCGATGTCGTAGAGACCGGAGTTGACGCAGTTGGACAGGGGGAAGTCGACGAGGCGGTACCGTCCGCCGAAGGGCATGGACGAGACCGCCCGATGCGTGGCCAGAACGGACAGACCCTCGCCTTTGCCCCCGGCGAGGACCATCACCTTTACCCGTTCGTCGCCGGGAATGCCCACGTGACCTCAATAGTAGTGGAGCAGGACGCCCTTCTGGCCGACGAGCCACCCCTCGCTGAGCGAGAGCATCTCGACCGCGTTCAGGTTCTCGTCGGTGGGGGAGTCGAGGAGGCTCAGGCTGTCGCCGTCGCCGAGGACGACCGTCCCCCGGGCCCCCGCGGCCAGGAAATGCTCCGATGAAGCGGCGCCGACGTCCTTCAAAAGCTCCGCCGTCGGGCTGTCCAGGGCCGTCCAATTATCCCCCTCGCCGAGGAGTATGCTCCCGCCGACCCCCGTGACGAGGTACGCGTCGCCTTCCGTGTCGTCGATTCCGTTCAGCGGGCCGCCGACGCCCGGGTCGTAAATCTCCGTCCCGACGTCGTCCCCGATGACGAAGGCGCCGTCGGTCGTCACGGCGGCGAACCCGGCCGCGGTCGCGACCACGTCGGTGAAGTTATACTCCCCGACCGTTTTCAGTATCCAGCCCCAACCTCTATAGTGGATGACAGCGCCGTTCATGCCCACCGCCCAGTAGTCCTCCGGCGTCCCGTCCACGGCGACCAGGTCCTCGGTGGTCAGGTTGGGCAGCCGCGTCCACGCCGCGCCGTCGCCGCGGACCATCAGCCCCTCGCGCCCCACTGCCACGCAGCCGCCGTCTCCATCGCCCAGCACCGCCGACAGGTCGCCCTCCGGCCCCTCGACGATGGACCAGTCTGCCCCGTCGTAATACAGGACGGTGGCCTGCATCTCGTCCTCATCGGCCGGGCCGACCGCCCAGCCCTCGCCGTCGCCCAGCCATACGTCGAGCAGGTTTTGCTGCATGAGGACGGGGGTCTCGTCGTCGGTGTAGACCTGGTAGAGGGTGAGCATCGGCGGCCGGCCGAATTCGCTCGGTTCGCAACCGGCGAGTAATACAGCCGCGAAGACGGCGAGAATGAGCGGGGCGTTGTGTTTCAAGACCGGGCCCTCCGGAGTCGTGATTTTCGATTTTCAGGACGATTATATACCGGGCGCCCGGCACCCGGCAACCGACCCGCCCGGGGACCGGCGTTCCATTCCCGGTAAACGCGAGTCAATCTCAATAAAGACCACCGCGTCTCTCGCGGACAATCCGCCGAAACCCGCTCCCCTCCGCCCTCCCCACCCCGCCTTGACTCCGCCGACCCACCCGAGTAAAATAGCGTATGAGGCGGTATACGCTTTTTCTACCCCCATCAATCGCAAAAAACTTCACTTCAAACCAGGGGGATGACCTCAGTGAGCCACCCTATGCTCTTCGCGGAGAAGGAACTGGAAGGCGTGCGCGCGGGCCGCATAACCGTCGCCTTCCGCCAGTGGGACGAACCCCAGGTCGACTCAGGACAGGTGTACGAGGACCCCGAGCTGGGGATAATCAAGGTTCTCGACGTTTCGTCGGTCCGGCTGCGGCGGGTGAGCGCCTCCGACGCCCGGGCCGCCGGCGCCGACACACTCTTCGATTTCTTCGAACGCTTCCGCAACCACAACCCCGACTGCAACCTCGACGACGCCCAGGTTTTCCGCGTCCGTTTCCAGTACGTCGGCGGGATGCCAAAAACTCCCAAGCCCCCCACAATGGGCCTGGTGATGGCCGTCTCCAAGCGCCTCGAGGACATCGACCGCCGCGCCCGCACCGGGGGCTGGACCATGGCCTACCTCGAGGTCCTCGGCAGCCGCGTCGGCATCAGCTCCAACGAGCTAATCCACGAGCTCGACGAAACCCCCAACCGGCTGAAGAAGAGGCTGGCCAAGCTGCGCCAGCAGAACCTCGTCACCCGGTCCACCGAGGGCTACGCGCTGACCACCCTGGGCGGCCTGGTGCTGCGGTTCCTGTCGTCTTTGGAACGGGCGTGAGCCGCCCGACTCCGTGAAACCACCGGCGGGCCC
>CAYTCV010000081.1:0-8678 GCA_964436465.1 uncultured bacterium | reverse complement strand
CGAAGGGCGAATAAAGCTCAAGACCCACTCTATCAAAACCATATGGGGATAAACGTTGCAGGTAATCTATTCGGCTGAGGAAATTGCGGAGCGGGTCGGGGAGCTGGCCCGGGAAATCAACGCCGCCCTCGGCGGGGGGCCGCTCCTCGTCCTGGGCGTGCTCAAGGGCTCCATCATTTTTTTATCGGACCTCATCCGCCGGCTGGAGATGCCGCTGCGGTTCGAACTGGTGGCGTTCTCCAGCTACCGCGACGGCGACGAGCCGGGGGAGCTCCGCTTCTACGGCGAGCTGCCCCACGCCCGGCCCGGCGAGAGCATCCTGGTCGTCGAGGACATCGTGGACACGGGACGGACGCTGGCCGAGCTGCGGCGCTTCCTGGACGCGCACTACGGCCGCCCGGTTTCGGTGTGTGTTTTTGTAAATAAGCCGGAACGCCGGCGCCGACGGGTGAAGGTGGACTACACCGGCTTCACCTACGACGGGGACGGATTCGTGGTGGGCTACGGGCTGGATTACGCCGAGCGATACCGCAACCTCCCCTATATCGCCATCCTGGAGCCGGAGGACCGGTGAGCGAGAGCGCCGCGGAGCACGACGCCTGGTACGAAAAGCACGCCGAGGAGTACGCCCGGCAGTTGGACCTGGTGCGGGTGCTGCTGCCCCTCCACGCCCGGGGGCTGGAGGTCGGGGTGGGCACCGGGATGTTCGCCGGGCCGCTGGGCGTCCGGGTGGGGGTGGACCCCGCGCCGGACATGTGCCGCCGGGCGCTGGAGCGCGGCGTGGCCGCCGTCCGGGGGGTGGGGGAGCGGCTGCCGTTCCGGGACGGCGTCTTCGACTCCGCGCTGATGGTCAACGTTCTGTTCCTCCTGGACGACCGGCGCGCCGTTCTGGAAGAGCTCCGGCGGGTGCTGGAGCCCGCGTCGGCCCTGGTTATCGGCGAGACGGACGCCGCCACGCGCCTCGGGCGGTTCCGCCGGGAGCGATACCGGGAGGAGCTGGAGGCGGTCGGCAAAGCGTTCCTGACGGCGGAGGAGCTCACCGCGCTCCTGCGGGAGAGCGGTTTCCTGCCGGTGGCCGTGGCCCAGACCCTCTTCGGCCCCCCGGAAAATCCGGCCTCGGTGCCCGGATGGGAGGAGGGCCACGGGCGCGGCGGCTTCGTCGTCGTCAAGGCCCTCGCCTGAGGGCCGGACCGAGCCCCCTCCGAGATAGCGGCGGCGGGCTTTTGTTGACTCTTACCCGGCGCGCTGGTACTATTCGCTGCGCGTTACTTCGTTTTCCGCGCCGACGTGCGCTTTTGCATGCAACCCCCGCGCATTTTTCGACGTATGACCGGCATGGGGCGAAACGCGCCCGATAAGGAGCTGTGCTGAATAAAGTTCTTAAAGCCATTCTCCCCTGGGTAATCATCCTCGGCGCGGCCATCCTGCTGCTTCAGCTCTTCGCCGGACCTTCCGGCGGCGACGAGATTGACTATACCCTGTTCTACCGCGAGCTCGAGGCCGGCAACGTCAAGTCGGTGGTCATCACCGACTCCGAGCTCCACGGCGTCCTGCGGACCTCCATCGAGAACCCGGCGCAGAAGGGCCACACCTTCACCGAGTTCACCACCAGCGTCGCCGGCGTGGACATCGATTTCCTGAACAAGCTGGCCGAGAAGGGCGTCACCGTCTCCGTGGACCAGAGCCAGGGGACGTTTTTATCGATTCTGTTCACCCTGGGGCCGGTGGTTTTAATCGTCGTGTTGTTCGTGTTCATGATGCGGCGGATGCAGGGCGCGGGCAGCCAGGCCATGTCCTTCGCCAAGAGCCGGGCCCGCCTGGTCAACCAGACCAAGAACAAGACCACCTTCGACGACGTGGCCGGCTGCGACGAGGCCAAGGAGGAGCTGGTCGAAATCATCAGCTTCCTCAAGAACCCGAAGAAGTTCCAGAAGCTGGGGGGCAAGATTCCCCGGGGCGTGCTGCTGGTGGGCCCTCCCGGAACCGGCAAGACGCTCCTGGCCCGGGCGGTGGCCGGAGAGGCCAACGTTCCCTTCTTCTCAATCTCCGGGTCCGACTTCGTTGAAATGTTCGTGGGCGTCGGCGCGGCGCGGGTCCGCGACCTCTTCAACACCGGCAAGCGCAACGCGCCGTGCATCATCTTCGTGGACGAGCTGGACGCCGTGGGGCGCCACCGCGGGGCCGGGCTGGGCGGCGGCCACGACGAGCGCGAGCAGACGCTCAACCAGCTGCTCATCGAGATGGACGGCTTCGAGAGCGAGTCCACGGTCATCCTGATGGCGGCGACGAACCGGCCCGACGTGCTGGACCCGGCGCTTTTACGCCCCGGGCGCTTCGACCGCCAAATCGTGGTGGACCTTCCCGACATCCGGGGCCGCGAGGAAATTCTCAAGGTCCACACCCGGGACAAACCGATGGCCGACGACGTGGACCTGCGGCGCATTGCGCGGGGCACGCCGTTTTTCTCCGGGGCCGACCTGGCCAACCTGGCCAACGAAGCGGCGATTCTGGCCGCCCGCTACAACCAGACCGCCATCACCCAGGAGATTTTCGAGGAGGCGCGCGACAAGGTCATGATGGGCCCCGAGCGCCGCTCCCGCCATATCGACCAGGAGACCAAGCGCGTCACCGCCTACCACGAGGCGGGCCACGCCCTGGTGAGCATCCTGCTGCCCGACTATGACCCCCTGCACAAGGTGACCATCATCCCCCGGGGCCTGGCGCTGGGGCTGACCATGCCGCTGCCGGAGAAGGAGCGGCTCAACCTGGACAAGTCGTATCTCGAGAAGCGGCTGGCGGTGCTGATGGCCGGCCGCGCCGCCGAGGAGCAGGCCCTGGGCTCCACCACCTCCGGCGCCGCCAGCGACATCAACCAGGTCACCGACCTGGCCCGCCGGATGGTCTGCGAGTGGGGGATGAGCGAAAAGCTCGGCCCCCTCGCCTTCGGCAAGAAGCAGGAGGAGATTTTCCTCGGTCGGGAAATCGCCCAGCACCGAGACTTTTCGGACGAGACCGCCCGAATCATAGACGGCGAGGTGCGGGCCGTCGTTGAGTCCGCCTACTCCCGCGCCACCGAGCTCATCAAGGGGAACCTCGACAAGCTGGAGGCCATCGCCAAGGCGCTCATCGAGCGCGAGACCCTGGAGGGCGACGAGGTGGAGGCGCTGGTCCGGGGCGAGGAGCTTCCCCCCGACGACCGCCGGCTGCCCCACCTGCGCGAGGAGGAGAAGGCCCGCCTGGAGGCCGAGCGCAACCGCACCCCCGAGGAGAAGGATTTTACCGAGAACATCGGCGTCTGGCCCGGTGACGAGCGCCGGGAGGCCTCCCCGCCCCTGGGTGAGGACCACCGGAGCGACCTGGAGTAAGTCCCCGCCGGGGAAATATCCACGCACGTGAAAAGGGGGGGATTCCCCCTTTATTGACATGAAACGACACCCCCGTATCTGCCGTATCGATACGCCCGAGGACGCCCGACGCCTGATGTGTCGGGCCGGCGTCTCCGAGCGCGGCGTGGAGTTGATGACCCCCAAGCTCGGCTTCCACGTCCTCCACCTGCGCGACGTCGGGCACGCCATGGCCACCATTCTCAAGCAGGAGGCGCTGGCCGCGGACGCCGAGGCCGCGGTGCACAAGGGGCTCATCGTCCGCGAGGTGGACTCGACCGACGTGGTGCTCGGCGGGACGCGGCGGCAGCTGGGAATAATCGCGCAAAAACTCCGGGGCCAGCAGTTCGGCCTGGGCGCGCTGGCCGACGAGCTGGCCGGTACACTCGCGGCGCTGGACCTTATCCCGACCTGGCACGTGCGGGGGCGGGTGCTGGAACTTTCGCAGCCCCTGGTCATGGGCGTCGTCAACCTCACGGACGATTCCTTCTCCGGGGACGGGGTGGGCGGCGACGTGGGGGCGGCGCTGGAGCGGTGCCGGGCGATGCTCGCGGCCGGGGCGGACATCCTGGACCTGGGGGCCGAGAGCTCCCGACCCGGCGCCGGGCCGGTGGACGCCGAGACTGAGATAAAACGGCTCGTGCCCGTGGTGAAGGCCCTGGTCGCCGAGACCGACGCGGTCGTCTCCGTGGACACCTACCGACCGGAGACGGCGGCCCCGGCGCTGGAGGCGGGGGCCCACATCATCAACGACGTCACCGGAATGCGCGGGCTCGGCGGCTCCGGCGGCACGGGGCGGGCCGTGGCCCTCTTCGACGCCGGGGTAATAATCATGCACATGCGCGGCACCCCCCGCGACATGCAGAAAAACCCGCAGTATGACGACCTGGGCGCCGAAATCCACGCCTTCTTCGCCGAGCGCCTCGAGGCCGCGGCGGCCGACGGGGTCCGCTTCCAGAGCATCGCCCTCGACCCCGGAATCGGCTTCGGCAAGCGGTTGGAGGACAACCTGGCGCTGTTGAACCACCTGGAGTGGTTCGCCGGTTTCGGGCGGGCGCTGGTGGTGGGGGCGAGCCGGAAGTCTTTCATCGGAGCAATCGCCGGGGCCGAGGTGGGGGACCGCCTGCCGGGGACCATCGCGGCTCATACCGTCGCCATTCTGCGCGGGGCCCACGTCGTCCGGGTCCACGACGTGGCCGAGGCGCGCCAGGCCGCCCTGGTCGCGGCGGCCCTACGTGGGGCCGGTCTGTGAGGCGTATCGTAGCCGCCTTCGCCCTGCCCGTGGGCGTCGGCCTCTTTCTGGGCGTGGCCGCGCTGGTAGTCGTCCTGGATACCCAGGAGGCGGAGGAGAAACCGGCGGGGCAACCCGCCGCACTGGCGAATGCCGAGCGAATCCTCTTCACCGAGGCCCTCCTGGTGACGCTGGCCCAGGGTGAGCTGTACGCCTTCCGGCTCGGCGGGCTGGACGAACGGCCCCTGGCCGCCGACCCGGTCCGGCGGCACGTCGCCCTCATCGCCTACCGCGGCCTGGCGGCCAAGCTCGAATCCCTCGGACCGGCCATCGCGTCCCTGGGCCCGGACGCTCCGCGCGACGAGGTCGTCGGGGTGTGGTCGGTGCACCTGAAGGGGGCGGTGGGCTGGCTGGAGAGCCAGCGCGAGTACGCCGGCGACCCCGGCTTCGTCAAGTACGTGGAGCGGCCGCTCACCACCGACAAGCCGTACCTGGTCGAGGTGGACCGGCTGGTGGCGCGGCAGGATTACGACCGGGCGGTGGTCCTGGGGCGGATGGCGCTGGAGCAGCGGGGGTTGGCCTGGCGCCGGGCCGAGAGCCTGTCCTCGTCGGCCATGCGCCGCACGGTCCCGGCGGAAGTCGGGGAGTAAATCCCCTCAACGCATAAATGTAGGGCGGCCCCTCCGCGGGCCGCCGCGGCGGGGCGTAGAAGCCCCGCCCTACATTTTGAACCGCTCAATGCTCCGTAGGGGCGACCGTCCACGGTCGCCCTTCCCCTCGTAGGGGCCGACCGACGGTGCGCCGTTTAGGTCGGCCCGCGGGCGGGTGTGGACACCCGCCCCTACGTCATCGTAATTGCACCGACGGGCCGGGTGAGGGCGGCCTTATAAAAACGGCGGGGATTAAAATCCCCGCCCTACATTTAGAAAAACGCCCTACCCCTTGAACAAGAGACGCGCGCGGAAGTACGTGCGGGCGGCGGCGCGCATAAAGAACTGCTTCACCTTCTTGCCCGTGTAAGCCGGCGTCGTCTCGTCGGCGAAGTACTTGGCCTCCTCGGGCATCATCGTCATGGCCACCTTGATGCCCGGGGCGATGCCCAGCGGCACGTCGTTTTCCATCCAGATTTCGTAGGCCCGCCGGTAGATGGGGGCCATCTCCTCGTACACCGGCGGCGGGGTGTCCTGCATGTCCGTGCCCACGGTGGGGCGGAAGAGGCAGATGGTGGTCGCCGCGCCCCACTTGGCGAACATCTCCACGCCGCGGATGGTGTCCTCGGGCGGCTCCAGCCCCGCGATGATTTCCCCGTGAATCCGCCCCCGGCCGAAGAGCTTCGAGGTGTACTCGATGGCCCGCAGGTAGAGGTCGGTGCCTAATTTATCCGCTTTCCCCGGGCAGATGACCGGGAAAATCTCCCGGTTGACGATTTCCAGGCAGAACGACAGGTGGTCCACGCCGAGCGCCTTCAGCCGGTCGTACCAGGTGAAGTCGGGCTGCGGCACACATTGGACGCCAATCATCGCCCCCGTTTCTTTCTTGATGGCCTCCAGATAGGGCCAGATGTTCTCGATGGCATGGCCCTCCTCGTAGCCCGAGTTGAAGTGGATAAAGGTGCACTTCAACTCCTTCCGCGCGGCGCGCCAGGTCTCCAAAACCTCGACGACCTTCTTCTCCTCGGTCTCGGTGTCGCCCAGGTTCAGCCCTACAGAGCAGAAACGGCAGTTGGTTTTATCCTTCCAAAAACCGCAGAGCCTGCTCGTGTAAATGCCCGGATAGCTACCCTGCATGACGCCGATTTTCTTCATCGGCACGCCGGTCGAGGTGAGCTGTTCGTACCACTTGGGCTGGGGCAGCATCCGGACGTTGTAGGCCAGGCCGTCCTCGCGCTCGTCGACGAGGGAGTACCGCCCGTCTTTTTTGACCAACAGGTAGGGCGACTTCTGGGCGAAGGACTCCACCACCGGCGCGTTGACCCAGACCTCCTCGTCGAGGACGAAGTCCAGGCCGGAGCCGAGGCCGCCGCGGGTGCGGATGATGCGTCGCGCGTCGTCCTCCAGGTAGCACGAGTCGTCGACGCGCATCCCCTTGCAGAAGAGGTCGAGCTTGAGCTGGCCGGGGTTCAGCATGGCGGGTCCTTTGCACAAAAGTGAAGGGCCGCGGCCCGTGGAGGTTGATTCGACGCGGCAGGGATTATAGAGTCCAATTGCCGGGGTGTCAACTCGACAATGGCCCTGCCCCGCGCGACTTGCCAATCGGACGGTGAAGGGCTATATTTAAGGGGAGGATTTCCCTCTACGTTGAAGTGAGGTTCCGATGAAACGTCTGATGTTCCTGTTTTTCGCGCTGGCGCTGTGCGGCGCGGCGTCCGCCGGCGAGTGGCACATCGAGACGGTGGATGAAGAGGGAGAAGTGGGCATTTACAGCTCCCTGGTACTCGATTCGTACGATTTCCCCCACGTAGTTTATGCAAACGCCGACAGCGGGACCGTCGAGTACGCATATTGGAACGGCTTCTGGCACTTCGAAACCGTGGCGGAAGGTGTACCATTTTCCCTGGCTCTAGACTCCTGCGGATACCCACATATTCTGTCATGCAAGGTTGAAGGAGGCGGGTACGCCCGTTTCATGAAATACAGCCGGTGGGACGGCGCCGAATGGCTCATCAAATCCTGGGAGGATAGAATCCCCAATTCCATGGCACTCGATTCCGACGACAACGCCCATATCTCATATTACACGGCCGACTGCCACGGGCATGGGGAACCCGGATGGGATTACGGCTCCGTCATGTACACCGGGACGGATGGGTATAAATGGTGGGATGAATACGTAGATATGCCGTCCTACTGGGCCCGGGACGTTGGCTCCCTGGCGTTGGATTCCCATAATGTTGTTTACGTTTCGTACGCCGACCGTCATGATGACCTCATATGCGCCCATCGCACCGATAACGCCGTTTGGCTGTATGAAGAGGCGAACACGTGCGCCGATAGCACATCTAAAATCTGCCTCGCCCTAGACTCCTCCGACCTACCCCGCATCGTGCACGATACGACGGCTAAAGATTTTCCGACTGACCTCAACTATTCCTACCGGGATGAAGATGGCTGGAAGAGAGAGATCCTGGATAGGAATATAAATTGGGGAGGAAGCTGCTCGCTGGCGCTGGACGACTCCGATTTCCCCCACATTACGTACGTGGATAATAACAATTTGATATACATCCGGTGGGACGGGGACGAGTGGATATCGGAAATCGTCGACCAGAACGTCTCCAGCTCGTATAGAACATCCATCGGGCTGGACTCCTCGGGGAATCCCCACATCACATATTGCGACGTTGTTAACTACGACCTCAAGTACGCCTGGTACGGGACGCCGAGTGTGCAGTTGTTTGTCCAAACCCGTGCCGAGGGCGTTCTGGTCCACTGGGGGCTGCGCGGCTACACATCGGTGTCGCTCCGCGTCCTGCGGTCGGCGGGGGATGGCGAGCCGGTAGAGGTTTCCGGCGCGCTGCCGGGGGAGGCGACGTGCTGGCTGGATACGAAAGTGGATGCGGGGGGTGAGTATTGTTATTGGTTGGAAACCGTTGACGAGGACGGGGTGGTCAGTCGTTTCGGGCCGTCGGAGGCGGTGGTGTTCAGTGGTCCGGCGCGGGAAATTAGCCTATCGGTCTACCCCAGCCCGGCGAGCGGCGCGTTCACGGTGGACTACACGCTGCCCGAAAACGGCCGTATAAGTATATCGCTCTACGACCTCTCGGGGCGGCGGGTGTCCACGGTTTTCGACGGGGAGACGGCCGCCGGGCGGCAGGCATTTTCCGTCGACGCCGCGGCGCTCCCACCGGGCGTGTACCTGGTCTATCTCGACGCCGACGCCGGGACGCTCACCCGCCGGGTGGTCATCGCGCGGTGATTCGCCGGCTCGCCTAAACGTAGGGCGGGGTTTCCAAACCCCGCCGCTTTTTATAAGGAAGCCCTCACCCTTAATCCCTCTCCCACGGGGAGAGGGAAACCGCTGCAATCCAATCCCCGGCCGGTATCGCGTTGCGATGACGTAGGGGC
>CAYTCV010000080.1:0-8791 GCA_964436465.1 uncultured bacterium | reverse complement strand
CGCCCTACGTGCATTGACCGATGTAGGGCGGCCCCTCCGCGGGCCGCCGCGTTTTAAATAGCGGCTGAACGGGCGGGTGTGGATACCCGCCCCTACGCCATCGCATTAAACGGAAGCGGCGGGGACTGAAGTCCCCGCCCTACATTTACCCGCAAACAGGTGAACGAGCCCTCAAACGGGCGCCAATCAAACACACCCAACGACCGCGACCCCCGGACGGCCCCCGCCCGGCCGCCGAATCCTAACCGCCCCCGCCGCCGGCCAGCGCGGCGATTTCCCCCCGCAGAATGGCGAACTCCTTCGAGTACTCCAGCAGCCTCGCCGAGCCCTCGAAGTCGAAGTGGGCCTCGCTCACCGCATGGTAGAAGGCCGACAGCTCGCCCATGACCTCCTCGACCTGGTCCAGGGTCAGGCCCTCGACGGCCTCGCCGCTAATCCGCACCTTCTCCCCCGCCCGGGCGCAGTTGGAGTAGAAGACGCGCCAGGGGACCTCGTCGTAGAAGGTCATGTAGACGGGCTCGGTGGAACCGGCCAGCCCGTCGCGCAGCGATTCGTCCTCCCCCGCCGCCAGCAGCCGGTGGCGGTGGATGAACAGGTTGAGGGACAGGGCGGTGAAATTGTTTAAAATCTGCGTCCCGGCCCCGGGCTCGCCGAAGACCTCCGTCCCGGGGAACGGCACGGACCACGGTCCGGCGGCCGCCTCCATGTACCGCCCGGCCAGTCCGTCGGAGAAGAGGTCCAGGAGCCGTTCGAGGTACTCCGGCTCGCGGGTGACCAGGTCCCCGATGGCCGAGATGCGGACCCGGGGCAGCTCACTCTTCAGCAGCCGGACCACGGCCGCGGGGTCGGAGAGCATCCGCTCCAGCTCGTCCCCGGCGCCCCGGACCCGGCGCAGGATGAGGTAGCCCATCTCGGCCTCGCCCGTACTCCCCCGCCAGACCGCGTCGAGAACGCCGTCCAGCGCCGGAGTGCCGAGGTTCTCCAGCACCTCCACCGAGGCCGCCAGGGTGGTCTCGTCCTCGGGGTACCCCTGCAGGACGGTCAGGATGGCCGGCACCGCCTCGTCCCCCATCGCGGTCAGGCGCTCGATGGCGGTGTTGCGGACCCGCGAGTCGTCGTCGGCCAGCCCCAGCGCCGCGTAATCCACCAGCCCCCGGTCGGCGAACTCCTCCACCGCCGACATGCGCTCGCGCCAGTCGCCGGTGCGGAGGTCCTCGGCGAGGTCCTCGATGGAGCGGGTGCAGCCGGAGAACAGGAGGGCCGCCGAAACGACCGCCAGCAGTCCGTGCCGCATGTTCATTCCTCCTCGATTCCGGCGTCGCGCGCCCAGAGGTGGTAGATGACGGCCAGCGGCGCGAACTCCACCAGGGTCCGCAGGCCCCAGAAGGCGGCCATCCAGATGCCGTCGGGCATGGGGAGCCAGGCCGAGGATATGCCTGCGACCAGGGTTCCCAGGAGCAGTCCCAGGACGGGCGACCAGACGGTCCGGCCCCAGGCGGTGGCGGCGGCCGCCAGGCACCAGCCCACGATTCCCGCCTCGGCCCCCTCGAAGAGTACCCGGCTCACCGGCGCCCAGGCGCCCAGCCACCCCGGGAAGACCAGCGCCATAAGAACCATCACGAAACCGGCCCCCAGCGTCCCGACCAGCGTGCCCGACAGGTATCCCCGCGGACGGCGCCTGGAGGTCGGATTCACCAGGCCGAAGACCACGAGGGCCGCCGCGTAGCGCAGCAGATGGGCCAGCCACACCCCCGCGACGGCGCCCACCGTGCTCCCGCCGGCGACGAGGGTGAAGATGGCGGGCACCAGCGCCGCCGGCGCCCCCCACGCGAGCGACTTCCAGACCAGCCCCGGGACGTGGACGCGGGGCGGTTCTTCCATGGACCGCCGCTGGTCGGAGGGAATCTCCATTTGTTGAAAAAAACCTCGGGAGCGTCCTGCCTGAACAGACCGCCGTCCGTCCGCTTGCGTCAGATACACGGCGTAAGATACTGGAATAGTTCGGTTGTCGGCGTCGCGCCGGCGCCGTCACGGTTTTTGCTGAACCTACAGCCTCTCGAACATCGCCGAGTCCTCTTCCGGCAAAAACGCGTGCCGGCGCCTCCCCGGCTCCGGTTCGCGCAACCTTCCGGTCGTTCGAAGGTTTTTCGAACGCCGTCCCGCCAGGGTCGAGTCTTTAAAGGCGCCGTTACTCCCCGGTCTCCGACGGCTCGTCGGCGTCGCCGCCCCGCGGCCGGTGGCGCCACCAGATGACGGCCACCACGGGAGCATAGCTCGCCGTCAGGGTGAGCCCCTGGTAGAAGATGTCGATGTTCCGGCGGACCTCGGCCGGGGCGGTGAAGTGGTAGAAGGCGGTTATCGCGGCGCAGGCCGCCAGGAATCCGGCCCAGAAGAGGACCGCCCTCCCCCGGGCCAGGTTCCAGCCGCCCCCGGTCACCAGGCCCAGGAAGGTCCCCATGAAGAGGAAGATGAAGACCTGCTGACCGCTGAAGGGCACGGGGCCGGTGAACCGGTAGAGAATCCAGCTCACCACGTACCCGGCGAATCCGCCCAGGGCCAGGCTCACCCCGAGGGCGGTGGGTATGCGTTTGAAGCGGACGATGAAGGAGGGGAAGAGGGCCTGGGCGAGGGCGAAGAAGACGAAGTTCCCCAGCCAGTCGCCCGCGAGGTAGACGAAGCCGCGGAGCTCGACGCCGAAGGCGAGGTCCACGCCGCACTGGAGAAGGACGGAGGCCAGCGCCGCCGCCGCGGAGCGCCAGAGGTACCCGGGCCACTGGCGGACCAGGCCGGTTTTTTCAGCCATCCGAGCCGCCGGCGAGGGCCATGGCCGTGACGATGGACAGGTACTTGGTCATGGCGTCATCGGCCCGGCTGGGAAGGACCACCGGCGCGGCGGCCCCCACGATGACCGCTCCGGCCCGGGCCCCGGAAAAGTAGATGAAGCACTTGTACAGGATGTTGGCCGCCTCGATGTCCGGGCACAGAAGGACGTCGGCGTCCCCGGCCACCTCGCTCTCGATGCCCTTGATTCTGGCCGACTCCTTCGAGACCGCGTTGTCGAAGGCCAGCGGCCCGTCCACGACGCAGTCGCCGAGCTGCCCGCGCCGGGCCATCACCGCGAGCGCCGCGGCGTCTCCGGTGGCGGGCATGTCGGGCAGGTTCACCTTCTCCACCGCCGCCAGGACCGCCACCTTGGGCCGCTCGACCCCCAGGCTCCGGGCCGCGGCCACGGCGTTACGGATGATGTCCGCCTTCTCGGAAAGGCTCGGGGCGATGTTGAGCGCGGCGTCGGTCAGGAACACGAGCTTGGGGTAGGCCGGGACGGAGGCGACCATCACGTGGGACAAAAGGCGCCCGGTGCGCAGGCCGTGGTCCTCGGCGAGAACGGCCCGCAGGTAGGACTTGCTGGTGACCGAGCCCTTCATCAGGACGTCGGCCTGCCCCCCGCCGACCAGCGCGGCGGCGGTTCCCGCGGCGTCGGTGCTCGGGACCATCTCGAAGGGCGCGATGTCCGCGCCGAGGTGGGCGGCGTTGGCCCGGATGGCGGCCGGGTCCCCCACGAGGGTCGCCTCGGCCAGCCCCTCCCGGTAGGCCAGCTCCACCGCCTCGAGGGCCATGGGGTCGTCGGCGCCCGCCAGCGCGATGCGCCGCGACGGCTCGTCCTTCACCCGCCGGATGAGACCGGTGAAAGCGTCCTCGGTCAAGAAAGCCCCCTACCCTTTCCCCTTGCGCGGCACGTAGCTGTGCGCCAGGGACGCGATGGCCTTGATTCTGCGCTCGCCCAGCCGCACCGCCGCCTCCACGGTGGAGATGCCCTCGGCGGAGGCCAGGGCGAATACCTCCCGGAGGAGGTCCGGAATCTGCCTCATCTTGGCGAAGACCCACTGGTCGGGATGATGCTCCAGCTCCCCGACGACGCTGATGAGCCCGCCGGAGTTGACCACGAAGTCCGGGGCGTAGGTGATTTTATGCTCCGCGAGCTCGGAGTAGTCGTGCCAGATGGGGTCGAGCTGGGAGTTCGCCGCGCCGCAGACAATCTTGCCGGCCAGGGACTTCAGTGTCTCGGGGCCGACGATGCCCCCCCGGCCGCAGGGACAGAACACGTCCACCGAATCTTCCAGGAGCGCGTCGGCCTCCCGGGGAACCAGGGAGGGCATGCGCTTTAAAATCTTCTCCATCCGCTCCGGGCTGTGGTCGTGGACCAGCACCCTCGCCCCGGATTCGAGGAACTTGGCGGCGAGGATGGTGCCCACGGCGCCCACCCCCTGAAGCGCCACGGTCTTCCCGGCCAGGTCCTTCCCCCGGCCCGTAGCCTCCAGGCAGACCCCGATGCCCATCATCACGCCCGAGGCGGTCACCAGGCTGGGGTCGAAGGAGCCCTCGAAGAGTGTGACGCCGGCGACGAACTCGGTCTCGCACGCCACGTAGGTCAGGTCGAGGGCGCCGGTGCCGACGTCGGGGGCGCCGATAATCCGTCCGCCCAGCCCCTGGATGAAGCGCCCCAGGGCCCGGAAGGCCGGCTCCCGCTTCCCCTCCACGGACCGGCGCAGGATGATGATTTGGCCCCCGCCGTAGTTCAGCCCGGCGGCGGCGCTTTTATAGGTGAGCCCCCGCGAGAGGACCAGGGCGTCGGCGAGGGCCGTCTCCTCGTCGGGGTAGTCCAGGGTACGGATGCCGGCGATGGCCGGTCCGAGGGTGGTGTTGTGGATGACGATGATGGCCCGGAGCTCGGCGGCCGGCGCCACGCAGAAGGCCACCTGCTCGTGGTCCGCCGTTTCCAGGTTCCTGAAGACTTCCATAGGTGCCCCGGGATGGAAGGGCCGGGGGACGTCCCCCGAAGGGCTCCGGCGAGGCCCGTGTCTGAGCCGTGCGGGCGGGTCAGGCCGCCTTCTTGGTCATCTTGTACCAGCCGATGAGGAAGGGCGCGGCAATGAAGACGGAGGAGTACGTGCCCACGATGATGCCGATGGTCAGGGCCAGGGCGAAGTCGTGGATGACGCTGCCCCCGAAGAGGACGAGCACCAGGGTCACGATGAGGGTCGTGCCCGAGGTGAGCACCGTGCGCGACAGGGTCTCGTTGATGGCGGTGTTGACGATTTCCGTCAGGCCCTTGCGCCGCAGGAGCTTGCGGTCCTCGCGGATGCGGTCGAAGACGACGATGGTGTCGTTCAGGGAGTAGCCGACCAGGGTCAGAACGGCGGCGATGATGGCCAGGGTTATTTCCTTGCCCAACAGGGAGAATATTCCCAGCGTCACCAGCACGTCGTGGAACAGGGCGACGATGGCCCCCAGGGCGAAGGCGAACTCGAAGCGCAGGGAAATGTACAACAGGAGCCCCGCCAGGGCGGCTATGATGGAGTAGATGGCCGCGGAGCCGAGCTCCTCACCCACCTTGGGCCCGATGACGTTCACGCTCTGGATTTCGAAGCCGGAGACGTAGGAGCCGTCTACGAGCCGCTGGACCGCCGCGGAGTCGAGCCCCGCCCCCCGGGCCAGCCGCTCGACCTCGTCGGTATCCGCCAGGAGGCGCATGGTCTGTATTCCGCCCAGATTGCGGGCTCCGGCGAAGGCGTCGGCGAGCCTGCCGGCGTCCTGGGTGCCCATGAGCGGCTCGAGGAGCATCTGGTACTCCGAGCGGGAGTTGGGCGAGTTGAGGTTCAGCCGGGCGTCGGGGGACACTCCGGCGGGCAGCCCCATCGGGGGGCGCAGCTCGGTGAGGACCTGGCTGATGTTGCCGCGGGTCGTGCGCTCTATCATCCGCTCGATGGTGGTGGACAGCACCCGCTCATCGGCGGTGTTGAGGGCCGGCTTCGCCTCCGTGCCGACGGTCACCGCGAAGGGGTTCTCGTCCAGGTCGAAGTTCTCCCGGAAAAACTCCAGGTACCCGGCCGGGAAGTCCTTGATTTTGGCGAGGTCGTCGAAGGACTTGAACGGCCCGGCGGTCTCGCGCTGGCGGACGATGGCGGCGGCCAGGGCATCGCCGGTGCTCTTCACCTTGTTGCGGATGACCACCTCGTCCGCGACGGCGCCCTGGGTGTAGACGTCCATGTCCAGCCCGCCGCGGATTTTCGTCAGGTCGTCGGTGGAAACGGTCTGGGCGAACTTGACCTGGATGCGCACACCGCCGGTGAAGTCGATGCCGAGGTTGAACCCGCCCTGGATGATGAAGCTGACGATGCCCGCCAGGATGAGCGCCCCGGAGATGATGAAGGCGATTCTCCGCCGCCCGATGAAGTTGAAGTGGGTGTCGGTGAAAATCTGCAAGTCCAAACCCCCTTGCCCGATTGAGGCGTCCGTTCGGGGCGGTTACAAGAGATTAAGCCTTTGTCTCAACAAATCCAGGCGCGCCGGCTTAGATGGAGAGCTTCTCCAGGTGGCGGCGCCGCACGCGGAAATCGAAAATCGCCCGGGACA
The DNA here is from genome assembly GCA_964436465.1 of uncultured bacterium. Lineage (GTDB taxonomy): Bacteria > RBG-13-66-14 > RBG-13-66-14 > RBG-13-66-14 > RBG-13-66-14 > RBG-13-66-14. The sequence goes on along the minus strand of CAYTCV010000080.1, from coordinate 2,377 downwards.
CCACCAGCGCGGTGAACATGCTGGCCGCGATGCCGATGGCCAGCGTGACCGCGAAGCCGCGGATGGGACCCGTGCCCAGGACGTAGAGCACCCCGGCGGTGATGAGCGTGGTGATGTTGGCGTCGAGGATGGTGATGAAGGCCTTTTCGTAGCCGGCGTTGATGGCCGTGGCCACCGCCACCGCGGGCTTGACGGAGCCCGATTCCTGGAGCCGCTCGCCCTTGCGCAGCTCCTCGCGTATTCGCTCGAAGATGAGCACGTTGGCGTCCACGCTCATGCCGATGGTGAGGATGATTCCGGCTATTCCGGGCAGGGTGAGAGTGGCGCCGAAGATGGCCAGCGCGGCGATGATGAGCACGATGTTGAACAGGAGGGCCACCACGGCGATGACGCCGGAGAAGCGGTACCAGAAACTCATGAAGCCCATCACCAACAGCAGGCCCACGAGCGCCGCCGTCACCCCGTACTTGATGGAGTCCGAGCCCAGGCTCGGCCCGATGCTGTCCTCCATGACCACGTTCAACGGCACCGGCAGGGCCCCGTTGCGCAGGTTGATGGCCAGGTCCTTGGCCCGGTCCACGGTGAAGTTGCCCCGGATGATGCCCTCGCCGGGGATTTCCTCCTCGATGACCGGGGCCGAGATGACCTCGTCGTCCAGGACGATGGCCAACTGGTTCCCGACGTGGGTGCCGGTGACCTCGCGGAAGGCCTCGGCGCCGGTGTAGTTGAAGGAGAAGCTCACGGCGGGCAGGCCCTGCTGGCGCTCGCGGGTGTACTGGGAGTCGGTGAGGTCGGAGCCCTTGATGGGCCGCCGGGCGTCCAGGAGGTAGAGCTGGTAGTAGGCCTCCACGGGGGAGCCGTAGACATCGGTCAGGCGCTGGGCGATTTGCTGCTCGTAGTCGGCGGAGTCCTTGTCCAGCCGCTGCTCCACCGAGAGGGCCAGCCGGTAGCCGGGGAAGTCGGAGACCAGGCCCCGGTCGTTGACCATCTTGTCCAGCCCCTCCTTCAGGGCGGCGGGGGCGTAGATGCCGTGCCCCAGGTCGTAGACGTTGGCCAGAATCTTCCGGTAGGTGGGGTAGCCGGCGGCCTTGTCCAGGACCTTCGCCAGCCGGCCCTCGGCGTCCACCAGCATGAACTCGAGCACCGCCCGCTCGCCGATGAGCTGCTTGGCCCGGTCCGTGTCGCTGATGCCCGGCAGCCGGACGGTAATGCCCGCGTCGCCGATTTGCTCCACCTCGGGCTCGGCCACGCCGAACTCATCCACCCGGCGGCGGATGATTTCCAGGACGGTGTCCAGGGTGACCTGCTCGTCCCCGGGGGGCACTTTGGACATGTCCGCCTCGTAGCGGATTACCATGCCGCCCGAGAGGTCCAGGCCCAGCTTGACCTTGTCCGAGGGCAGCCACTGGGCCAGCCCGGGGGACAGGTTATCCAGCAGGCCGGTGGTCGGCAGGGCGAAGACCAGGGCGAAGACGAAGACCAGCCAGCCGATGAGTCCGTAAAAACGGCGCTTTCTCGCCATTTGCGCTCCTCGCGGGTGAGTGGCGACCTTGGGTTACCGCAATTCCAACAGGCGCACGTCCGGCGGCAGGGGTTCGAGAGCCAGGGCGCGCGCCAGGTACGTCGCCTGGTCCACCGTGAACATTCCCGTCAACAGAATTTTGCCCTCGGCTATGCGCTCCCGGACCACCGGGGCGACGATGACCTCGCCGTCCAGGCAGACGGCCGTCCGCGCGCCGATGTGCGCGCCGGTGAAGGCGGCGAGCTCCGCCCCCGCGTCGGCGGTCAGGGTCAGCGACACCGACGGCCCGAAGGGTCCCTCGACCACCGAGGCCTCCGCTATTCGCCCGGTGAGGTCGAGGCGGTCGCCCTCGTTCAGGAGGTAGAAGTAGTCGTGCCCGTCGTCGTCGGGCGTGGCGGACCAGTACGAGCCCGTCCCGAGGGAAACGTCCTCCCGGGTGCCGCCCGTCACGACCCACGCGCCGCGCTCGTCATCGGCGACGAGCTCCACGCCGACCGGGGTTATGAAATCCAGCACGCTCTCCGCGGGCGGAATCACCGGCATCACGACCAGCTCGCCCGCCAGGGAGAGCACGTCCTCCACCGGGGAGAAATCGGCCTCGGCCTCGAAGGAGACGGTGAACTCGTCGGGGTCGGCGGTCTGTTCGGTGACGGAGCCGTCCAGGACTGCAATCCGGCCGAGGATGGCCTCCCGCGCGGCGGCGGAATCGGCCTCCGGCCCGTCGTACACCGCGGTGTAGGTCGCGCCGAGCGCGGACGCGGCGAGGATGAACGATAATGCCGGGATTTTAACCATCGTCCACGCCCAACTCCAGGCAGGCCACGGCTTCCAGTTCCGGGGGGCTCGTCCTTCCGG
>CAYTCV010000079.1:0-8908 GCA_964436465.1 uncultured bacterium | reverse complement strand
TAAACCACATGCTCCACCGCTTGTGCGGGTCCCCGTCAATTCCTTTGAGTTTCAGTCTTGCGACCGTACTCCCCAGGCGGGGCACTTAATGCGTTAACTGCGGCACCGAGGGGGTCGATACCCCCGACACCTAGTGCCCATCGTTTACAGCGTGGACTACCAGGGTATCTAATCCTGTTTGCTCCCCACGCTTTCGCGCCTGAGCGTCAGTGTGCGTCCAGAAAGCCGCCTTCGCCACCGGTGTTCCTCCTGATATCTACACATTCCACCGTTACACCAGGAGTTCCGCTTTCCTCTCCGCCACTCTAGCCAGGCAGTATCGAAGGCAGGTCCCAAGTTGAGCCTGGGGATTTCACCTCCGACTTACCTAACCGCCTGCGCGCCCTTTACGCCCAGTGATTCCGGACAACGCTCGCCCCATACGTATTACCGCGGCTGCTGGCACGTATTTAGCCGGGGCTTCCTCTGGAGGTACCGTCAGTGCGCCGGGGTATTGGCCCGTCGCCCCTTCTTCCCTCCTGACAGAGCTTTACAACCCGAAGGCCTTCTTCGCTCACGCGGCGTCGCGTCCTCAGACTTTCGTCCATTGGGAACTATTCCCGCCTGCGCCTCCCATAGGGGACTGGCCCTTGTCTCAGTGCCAGTGTGGCCGTACACCCTCTCAGGCCGGCTACCCATCGCAGCCTTGGTGAGCCGTTACCCCACCAACAAGCTAATGGGACGCGGGCCCCTCCCGACCCGGCAGCATGCAAGCAGAGGCCACCTTTAGACGCTCTCCATCCGAAGAGCGGCCACATTCGGTATTAGCTCCCGTTTCCGGGAGTTATCCCCAGGACCGGGGCAGGTTACCCACGCGTTACTCACCCGTTCGCCACTCTACTAGGTTCCCGAAGGAACCGTTCGCGTTCGACTTGCATAAGCTTAAGCACGCCGCCAGCGTTTGTCCTGAGCCAGGATCAAACTCTCCGAAGTGAAAAAACAAGACGCATAGCGTCTTATCTTCTTTCGGGTCATCATCATGTTGGGCCCGAAGGCCCACCTGGCGTATCACCAAACCGAAACCATCGGAACGATCGAGTGGTACTCGGGCTCGGGGTCAAAGACCCCTCGCCCACCTACCAACTTTCAAAGAACATAGCACCTTCTTCGGGCTTTCGGTGAGCGCCGATGCGCTACCGCGTGCTATTCGCGCCCTCGCGCTGAAGGGTCCCCCCCGCAGCGCCGAGTAAGTTACACCATGTTCCCCCCTTTGTCAAGGGGGAAGAGTTTAAAAGGGGTGAATTATTCCGCCGACTCCCCACCACCGGCATCCACGCGATAAAGGCACATTTCCTCGAGGGTCCCGCGAAATTTTTTCCTTGCACTCCGGGTCCAGGTTTGATAGTAATAGATGGAAACTTGGAGGGCGCCGGGCATGGAATTAATCGATAAAATCCGCTACCTGGTCAACCGGGATGACGCCACGGCCTTCCTGGCCACCGGGGACCCCCAGGACGCCCGTCTCGAGGTCTGCATCATGAACTCGGCGCGGATGCACGCCGACGACACCATCACCTGCGCCCTCGTCGCGGCCCCGCACACCTACGAGAACCTGTTGAAGACCAAGAAGGGCCTGCTGGTCGTTCTGGGGCCGGCCAAGGACCCGCGCCACATTTACGGCGCCCGCGTCCACCTCGAGCTCCTCGCCGACTTCACCGAGGGCGACGAGTACCACGAGATGCAGGAGTTCGTCAACCAGTATTTCGGCGACTACCCCGTGTCCCACCGCCTCCTCTTCCGCGTGCTGAGCGCCGAGCCGAGCTGGGAAGTCTGAACACCGGGCCTGTAATCGTTCTTCGCGTGGACGGAGCGTCACAGAGGCCGTGGCAAAGGCGAGCCGTGGTCGAATAGTTTAGCGCTGACGGGCGGTGCATCCGCCCTTTTTCTTGGAGGGGATTTTGGTGAACATCCGCATCGTGCTTCTGGTCATCCTCGGTCTGTGCCTGGCCTTCGCCGCCTGCGGTGAAGAGGAGAAACCCGAGGGTGAAACCCCCGGGGAGGAAACCGCCGTCGAGGAGACGCCCGCCCCGGCCTACGCCGTCGGAGACACCGTCTGGGCCACCTACTACGACCCCGAGTACGTGACGGCGCTGACCTGGGAAAAGACCACCGTGGTCGCCGTAGAGGGCGACACCGTCACCGTGGAATTCCAGGGCTTTTTGAACGAGGGCGAGCAGGCGACCCGCACCGTCGAGTGGCTCTACCCCTACGTGGAGGCCTGGAAACCCGAGAAGGCCGTCGTCGGCGCGACCGTGGTCGTCGAGCCGCCGGACACCTGCTTCGTCGCCTACCCGGGCGTGATTCAGTCAATCAAGGACGGAATCTACACGGTGGGGTACGAGGTGGACGGCATTCCCCACACCGACGACTTCGCCCTGGCGGAGCTCCACTAGCGGACCGTCGCCGGGCGACGGGGACCTTGAAACGGCCCGGCCGTTGAGGTATAGTTGCCGGGCTCTTCCGGACCGGGGAGCCCGTCAAGGAGAGCCCGACCCTGCATCCGGCACTCACATTCGCCATCTCCTTCGCCGCCGGGCTTCTGGGCGTCCTCGCCGCGCGGACGGTCGCCCGCCGCTGGAAAATCCACAACGAGCCCAATCCCATCGTAGAGACCCACACCCAGCCGGTGCCCTACCTCGGGGGCGTCGGCGTTTTCGTCCCCTTCCTCGTCCTTCTCTTCGCCTTCTTCGGCGCGCCCTGGTGGGTGATTCTACTGGCCGCGGTCGCCGGGACGCTGACCTTCCTGGGCACCTTCGACGACCTGCACCCGGTGAAGGTGATGGTGAAGTTCCTGCTCGAAGTAGCGCTCATCGCCGTCTTTTACCCCCTCTTCGTATACGTGCTCGGCCTGCGCACGGACCTGCTGCTCATCATCCTGGGTGCCGTCGGAATAGTCGTCCTGGGCAACGGCTTCAACCAGGTGGACGTGCTGGACGGCCTGGCCTCGGGGGTGAGCTTCTTCATCTGCCTGGCGCTGTTCGTGATGTACCAGTCGCCCTCCGCCTCGCCGACCCTGGAGGCCATCGCGGTGGCGCCGCTGATTCTGGCCGGGCTCCTGGGCGGGTTCCTGGCCTTCAACCGGCCGCCGGCATCCATCTACCTCGGCGACGGCGGAAGCCTGCCGCTGGGGTTCGTGGTCAGCGTCTTCCTCGCCCTCTGGATTTTCGACGCCTACCCCTGGGACGTGCGGGAAATAGTCGTCGCCGGGGCGGTAATCAGCCCGGTGATTTTCGAGGTGCTCCTGGTCTCCTTCCACCGCTCCAAGCGCGGCTGGTCCATATTCCAGGGCTCGCCGGACCACTTCGCCCTGCGCCTGGTGCGCGCCGGGTGGAAGGTCCCCCGGGTGCTGGTGACGAGCCTCGCCGTGTGCGCCGTCCTGGCCGCGTCGGTGGGCCTGTTGTGGCTGCCTGCGCTCTACTCCTGGATTTTCGCCGCGGTGCTCGTCGTCTTCTACGGCGTGGCGTTCTGGCGGCTCTCCCTGATTAAAGTTCCCGCCATCACCAAGTAGGCCCGCCCCGTCACCGGTAAAACTACTGACCGGGGCGGCCTTTTTCGCAACAAGATATGAAACCCGTCATCGTCATCGGGGCCGGACTGGCCGGACTGGGCGCCGCTCACCACCTGGGCGGTCGCGCCGTCGTATTCGAGGCCACGGACCGCGTGGGCGGAATATCCCAGACCGTCACCCACGACGGCTTCAGCTACGACCTGGGACCCCACGTCCTGTTCTTCCGCTCGGCCGCCAGCCGGGAGTTCTGCGAGCGCATCCTCGGCGGGGAGTGGACCCATCAGCCCCGCCGCGCCCGTATCCGCATAGGCGACGAGCTCATCTGTTACCCCATCCAGGAGGGCTTCGTCCGGTCGAAGGTCCTGAAGAGGCGCTACCTGCCGGGCCTGCGCCACGCGGGGAGGAGAGAGCCCGCCGCGCCGACCTTCACCGAAATCGCCCGCGCCCAGTACGGCGAGGCCCTGGCCCGGGAGTTCTTCACCGATTACAACGCCAAGCTCTGGCGCTACCCGCTGGACGGGATGGACCCGGACTGGGCCCGCAGATTCCTGCCGAAATTCCCCCGCCGCGGCCTGTGGCTCGTTTCGCTGGGCCTCACGCCGAAGCGCGGCCCCAACGCCGGATTCCACTACCCCCGCGCGGGCGGAATAGGCACCCTGGCCCGCCGCATGGCCGAGACCATCCCCGGCGAGCTCCGGCTGCGCTCCGTCGTAAAACGCGTCCACACCGGCGAGCGCTGGGTCGAGACCGGCGACGGCGAGCGCCACCCCTACCACGCCCTGGTGTCCACCCTGCCCCTGCCGCGGCTGGCGAAAATCTCCCTGGACCTGCCCGCGGAGTTGGTCGAGGATGCGACGGACCTCCCCTGCGTCGGCACCGCCTTCGTCCACCTGGGTCTGAAAAAATCCAGGCCCGACGACGACTCGCACTGGGAGTACTTCCCCGACCCGTCCCTCGCCTTCCACCGGCTGCACGTCCCGGAGAACTACTCGCCGGACATGGTGCCGGCGGGCAGGGGCTCCGTCGTGGCCGAGGTGTCGTACATCCACACCGAGCGGCCGGACCTCGACGCCCTGGCCGACCGGGTCGTCGCCGATTTAATAAAAATCGGGCGCATCGCCGGGGAGGATGAAATAGTCTCCCGGGACGCCCGCGCCTTCCGCTACACCTACTCCTTCCAGACCACCGCCGCCGAGCGGCTCCGCCTGGCCCTGCGGGGGGAGCTGGCCCGCCGTGGCGTGCACCTGGCCGGGCGCTACGCCCGCTGGGAGTACCTCCACATGGACCAGTCCATCGTCCAGGGCTTCGAAGCCGCCGCCGCCTGCCTGACAGAGTAACGCGCTCGATGACAAAATGTAGGGCGGGGACTTTAGTCCCCGCCGTTTGCGATGCCGTAGGGGCGGGGCTCCGTCCCCGCCCGCGGGCCGACCGTGGAGGACTCGTTCTACAGGTCGCCCCTACGGGGAATCGCGTAGCACGAAATGTAGGGCGGGGCTTCTACGCCCCGCCGCTTTACCCCTCACCCTAACCCTCTCCCCAGAGGGGAGAGGGGATAGCTGCATTACAAAAAAAGACCGGCCGGGGCCGGTCTTTCGCTTGTCGACGGCCTACTGATACATGGCCTTGATGTACCCGAACGAGGTCGCGTACACCTCGGTGGGCTGTGTGCCCCCCAGGTAGAACGCGGCGTCGGCATCGGTGCCGATTTCGCACCACGCATCCCCCGCGTGCTGCCAAGCCCACGAGTCACCGGTATAACCGGTGTTGACCGTCAGGTTGCGGCAGCCTCGCTCGTCCTGCATCCGCCAGGCGAACCAGTACGTGGTCCCCGAATGGGCGCTGAACAGGTCTGAGGGGTCGAACTCCACGTCGACCTGGTACACCCGCCGGGCGCTCAACAGGTCCCCGGTGGCGGTGACATCCAGGTCCTCCGCCGGCACGGAAACCGTCCAGACCGGTTTGTCCGTGAGGCTGTCGGTGTAGATGCGGAGCTCGAAGTCGGCGGACGGTGGAGAACCGCCCCAGTCGCTGGTGAACTGGCAGCTGAACCTTTCCACAGTGCAGTCGAAATCGGGGGTGAAATCGTCGGCTATCCAGCAGTCTTCATCCGAACCGAAATCAATGCAGGTCGTGGTCCACGACCCCGGCTTTCCGAGCTGGTTCAATAGTCCGGCGCCGCCCGCAGCAGCGCTCAAGGCCGCCAGGCAGACGATTACAGCCGAAATGTTTAGGATGGTTAACTTTCTCATTTTATCCCCCGCAGTAGAAGTACCGGAACATTACTTTTATCGGTCGCCCGGAGCGAATCCGTTCCGGGACCGACTTGCATCCGCGGTTACCATACGGCCCGCATTACACACCAGGTTTCAGGCTCCTCCACCTCGGTCAGGGTTCGCAGACTCTGCGGCTCCTCCGAGCTGAAGTAGCACACTCCATCACCGGGGGCGCTTCCGCTGACCCACAGCTCGACCTTCCGCGGGTCCCGTTCCTCCCGCCAGCTACGGAGAAAACCGCCCACGTCCGCAGTAATCCACACCGGTTCCTCGGGCCACAGGCCCTCTCCCCCCACCGCGAAGGTCGGCCACGGCGGGAGGCGCCACATCCGACCGCTCGTTTCCCAATCGTCGTGAACCAGGAGGAGAACCACGTTGACCTTTCTTCCAGTGCGATGCGCGTTCTTAGAATCCGGTACAGCTTAGTGAAGCAAATACCGTACCCGTCGTCTTCGTCACGCAAAAAACCGCCCGGTGAGCGGTTTTGCGGGCAGGGGAGCGTCCCTCAGACCTCGGTTATACGCTCGCCGTAATCGATGACCAGCCGGCGGTACTCCATGTCCATCAGCGGGGAGGAGATTATGAAGTCGGCGCTGGAGCGGTTGCAGGCGATGGGCACATTGTACACCACGGCGATGCGTAAAAGCGCCTTGACGTCCACGTCGTGGGGGTGCGGCTCGAGGGGGTCCCAGAAGAAGATGACGAAGTCCAGGCCGCCCTCGGCGATGAGGGCCCCGACCTGCTGGTCGCCGCCCAGGGGACCGCTCTTGAACCGGGTCACCGTCAGGTCGAGCTCCTCCGCGATGACGCGCCCCGTGGTTCCGGTCCCGAAGAGCGCGTGATGGGCCAGAACGCTCCGGTTATACCGGGCCCAGGCGACCAGGTCGGCCTTGCGGTTGTCGTGGGCGATGAGGGCGATGCGCTTGCGCTCGGGAACGGGCACCTCGGTTTGGGCCATTCGAACCTCCAAAATCGGCTCCGGGCCGCAATCTTCCTCCAACGAAAGCGGCCGCCGTTGTATTTTCCCCCAGATTGAAGTACCAGACTGAGGGAGAACCGGTCAATCTGACCTGAAAACGGCGTCCGCCCGAAGGTTGGAGGGCCGGGGTCAGAAGGCTTCGTCGGCGGGCTCCCAGGTGGAATCGGGGACGATGCGCTTCACGAGGGCGGCCAGTTCTTCGGTCCTCAACCCTACGGCGGCCTCGTGCAGCCGGCGGATGACGTCCCACAGCTCGGGGTAGATGCCGTTGTGGCGGGCGAGCAGCACCTGGGGGTGGGGGCTGGGCAGGCGCTCCTCGGCGGCGGAGAACAGGCGCTCGGTGAGCCGCTCGCCGGGACGCAACCCCGTGTACATGATGGGAATCTCTTCCACGGTGTAGCCGGAGAGCTCGATGAGCATCTTCGCCAGGTCCTTGATGCGCAGGGGCTGGCCCATGTCGAGGACGAAAATCTCGCCGCCGCGGCCCACGGCGGCCGCCTGCAGCACCAGCTCCACCGCCTCGGGGATGGTCATGAAGAAGCGCTCCATCCGCTCGTCGGTGACGGTGACCGGGCCGCCCCGCTCGATTTGCCGCCGGAACAGCTCCAGCACGCTCCCCCGGCTCCCCAGCACGTTGCCGAACCGGACCGAGATGAAGCTCGTGTCGGGATTGTCCCGGTTGGCCAGGTAGGCCACCACCTCGCAGACCGCCTTGGACGCGCCCATGGCGTTGCACGGCTCCACCGCCTTATCCGTGGAGATGAGGACGACCTGCCTGACGCCGTGCGCCGGGGCCAGCTCCGCCAGCGCCAGCATGGAGCCCACGTTGTTGGCGAAGGCCTCGCAGGGATTCTCCTCCATGAGCGGAACGTGCTTGTGGGCGGCGGCGTGGAAGATGATTTCCGGGGTGTGCGTCGCGAGAACCCTGGCCAGTCGCGCCTTGTCCCGCAGGTCCACGATGGCGTTCACCTTCTCGCAGGTGAGGCTGCAACGGTACAGGTTGTGAAACGTGTCGAAGATGGAATTTTCGCCGTGGCCCAGGAGAATTAATTTGGTAGGGTTGAAGGTGGCGACCTGGCAGCAGATTTCCTCGCCGATGGAGCCGCCGGCCCCGGTAACCAGGACCGTCTTGCCGGTGATGAACCGGCTCACCAGGTCCAGGTCGAGCTCGATGGGCGCCCGGCGCAGCAGGTCCTCCAGGCGCACCTCGCGGACCTGGGTCAGGGCGGCCTCGCCGTGGATGACCTGGAACAGGCTCGGCAGGATGCGGAACGGGACGTCGGCCTCGTCGCACAGCCGGGAAACCCGGCGCACCAGCGTGCCCGAGGCGCTCGGCACGGTGATGAAGACCTCCTCGGCCCCGGTCTCGGCGACGAAGCGCGGCAACTCGTCGATGAGGCCGAGAATCGGCACGCCCTCTATTTCCCAGCCGACCTTCTCCTCGTCGTCGTCCAGAAAACCGACACAGACGAAGCGGTACGACGCGTTGTGCAGGATTTCCCGGGCTATCATCCGCCCGGCCTCGCCCGCCCCGCACAGCAGCACCTTCTTGAACTTGCGTCTCGGCGACAACCCGACTCCTTGCTTGCGAAAATGAGAACGCGCCGGGGGTCTAGTCGGTCCACTCCTTCGAGGCCGGCTTGTCCTTGGGGATGGTGTACACCTCGACGGTGAAGCCGTTGGGGTCCAGCACGGTGAAGCCCCAGTAGCTGTCCACGCGCCAGCCGGGCTTCGCGCTCAGGGTCGGGACGCCCGCGGCCTTGAGGCGCTCCACAGTTTTAGCGAAGTCCGCCTCGGGAACCTCCACCGACCAGCTCGTCGTTTCCAGGGTGCCGCCCTGCCAGCCCGGCTGGTCGGCGTACTCCGTCGGGTGCGCGAGCTCCCCCTGCGCCCCGAAGAACATGAACTCCAGGTCACCGAACTTGTAGCACAGGTAGTTCCAATCCGGCTTGTACGCCATCTCCTCCATCCCCAACAGGTCGGTGTAGAAGTGCCGGGTGTCCTCCAGGGAGTTGGTGAAGTTGTAGATGAAGTTGACGCTGACCCGCGGTTTATCGGCCATGAATTCCTCCCCCGGCGTCCCGGCCCCGTCGGCCAGGACCGGCGCGA
>CAYTCV010000078.1:0-9307 GCA_964436465.1 uncultured bacterium | reverse complement strand
CTACGGCATCGCAATTCGCGGCGGCCCGCAGAGGGGCCGCCCTACGGCATCGCAATTCGCGGCGGCCCGCAGAGGGGCCGCCCTACGTCATCACAACGGGCGTTAGGGGTAATCGTCCACGGTCTCCCCCGGGCGGGGACAGAGCCCCGCCCCTACGTCATCGCAATTCGCGGCGGCCCGCAGAGGGGCCGCCCTACGCCATCGCAATTCGCGGCGGCCCGCAGAGGGGCCGCCCTACGTCATCGCAATTCGCGGCGGCCCGCAGAGGGGCCGACCGACGGCATCGCAATTTACAGATATAGTAAAAAGGGCGGACCTGAAGGTCCGCCCCTACGTCATCACACCCCTCACCCTAACCCTCTCCCCAAAGGGGCGAGGGGATTAACCGGCCCCTTAGTCGTGGAAGTAGTCCACGATGGGCTTGCGCTCGTCGGTGCCCGGCTCGGGCTCGGCGGCCAGGAGGCGGGCCTTGCCCTCGGCGTCCATGGCGCACTCCAGCGTCCCCTGGGTGTTTTTGTAGCAGTAGTGCCGCCCGAGCGGGTTGTCGTCCCGGCCGACCTCGGGGCAGTAGAACAGGTTCGGGTCGAGGCCGAGGTCGTCCACCAGTTCCCGGGCGTTGGGGTGGGTGTCGGAGTAGTGGAGCATCCCCTCCACGACGTCGCCGAAGGCATCGGTGATTTTCAGGTCGCCCTCGGCGCCGAAGCCGCGCTCGACCCGGACCTTGCCCTTGAGCGTGAGCCAGAGGAGGACCGCCTGCTCGATGTTGCGCTGGTTCTCCTTGCAGACGGCGGTCTTGGTCCCGGTCCGGTAGTCGGCGAAGTTGGGTTGGACGACGCTGAAGATGATGGCGCCCAGGGCGAGGAAGACCAGGATTTCGACCCAGGGGATGCGCTTTTTCTCGGCCATCTCGTAACTCCGGAAGGGTTAGTCCAGGGAATGGACGTACTGTGCGTTGGGGTCGCGGTGCTCGCCTTTTGAATCGGTGGTGCACTCGACGTCGCCGGTCACCCCTTTGAGGGCGTAGTGGTATCCGAGCGGTTCGTCTTTATCGGCGCGCTCGGGGCAGACGAAGATGTCCTGAGGGGCGCCGAAGGCGATGAGCTCGTCGACGTTGGGCCGGGTGTCGTCGGAGGAGAGGTACCCGCCCGACGGGCCGATTTTGTAGTTCGCCGTCGAGTTCACCCGCACGTCGTAGCCCGTCCGGCCGTCGGTGACCTTACGCGTCACGTCGAAGGTGAAGCCGGTCCCGGGCAGGGCGCCCTCCCCGGCGTAGTGGTTGACGAAGAGCGAGATGGGGTAACCCGCCGCGATGAGCGTGGCGGCGTTGGGCACCGCGGCCGGGTCTTCCAGCCCGCCGCCGACGGGGACGAATTTCGGTTTCGCGGCGAGCGTGGTGGAGATGTACTCCTCGATGACGGCCTGGATTTTATCGCGCTGGGTGGTGAGCTCGTCCTGCTTGTGTGTGACGAAGTCGGCTATCCAGCGGGAAATCGCCTCCTGGTGCTGGAGGCACACCATGGTGTTCTCATCGCGCCGGTTGTTCTCGATGCTGGGTATGGCGATGGAGGCGATGATGGTGACCACGGCGATGACAATCATCAGGTCAACGAGAGTGAAGCCGCGCTGCACGGAAGCCTCCCGCGGGTGCCGACGCCTGGGCCGGCGAGGGGTCGAAAGGGGCAGGCCGAGGGGCCCTGACAGGTGGGGCCATTATAAATAAAAACGGGGCAAAAATGCAGCCCCCTTCCGCGGGCCGCCGGGGATTCATCCAAAATCGTGCCTTGCGGTTTGCGATGACGTAGGGCGGCCCCGTGGGATGAATCCCCCGCGGGCCGCCGCGTATTGCGATGATGTAGGGGCCGACCTTTAGGTCGGCCCGTTTTTAAAGGCAGCCCTCACCCAGACCCGTCGGCGCGCCGCTCCCACGGGGAGAGGGGGGCCGTGGGCGACCGTGGACGGTCGCCCCTACGGGGGAATTGCGCGGTTCCAAACGTAGGGCGGGGATTTGCCGGGGCATAGCTCGCTTCGCTCGGTTCCTATCACCGCCGTTTTTTCGGAACCCCCCTCCCTGACCCTCCCCCCAGAGGGGCGAGGGGACCAGCGCAACCCTCACCCCGACTATCCCCCCACTAATCCCGGCATCTGGAAAAATGGGTTCGCTCGCGGCGCCGAATTACCGAATGCTGAAAACTCTCCCCGCGGAACAGGAAGGGCTACTAGCCCCCCCACTAATCCCGGCATCTGGAAAAATGGGTTCGCTCGCGGCGCCGAATTACCGAATGCTGAAAACTCTCCCCGCGGAACAGGAAGGGCTACTAGCCCCCCACCAGGCCCGGCATCTGGAAAATCGGCAGGTACATCGAGACGACCAGCCCGCCCACGACGAGGCCGAGAATTATCATCAACAGCGGCTCCAGGAGCGCGGAGAGGTTTGCGACGGCGACCTCCACCTCGTCGTCGTAGAACTCCGCGACGCGGCTGAGCATCTCCTCGAGGCGGCCGGTGCGCTCGCCCACGGCAATCATGGCGACGACCATGGGCGGGAAGACCTCGGTGGCGGCGAGCGGCTCGGCGAAGGTGCGGCCCTCGCCGATGGCGCGGCGCGTCTCCAGCACGGCCCGCTCCAGGACCCGGTTGCCCACGGTGGCGGCGGTGATGGCCAGGCCGTCCATGATGGGCACGCCGGAGCGCACGAGGGTCCCCAGGGTGCGGGTGAAGCGGGCCACGGCCACGCGGATGAAGAGCTTGCCGAAGACGGGCGCCCCGAGTTTCCAGCGGTCCAGGCGCAGGCGGCCCTCGGCGGTGTCGCCGTAGAATTTCACGAAGAAGGCCACGGCGGCGATGACCAGCGCCAGAATCCACCAGTAGTCGCGGAAGAAGGTGGAGAGCGCGACGACGACCTGGGTGGGGAGGGGGAGCTGGGCGCCGAAGTTGTCGTAGATGCCCTGGAAGAGCGGGATGATGAAGACCAGGAACCCCATGCCTAAAAGGATGACCATGGAGAGAATCACGGCGGGGTAGGTGAGGGCGTTGGTGACACGGCGCCGGAGGGAGTCGGCGCGCTCGAGGTACACGGCCAGGCGGTCCAGGATGACCTCGAGGTTGCCGGAAACCTCACCGGCGCGCACCAGGGCGACGTACAGGCGGTTGAAGGTCTTCGGAAAGCGCTCCAGGGCGGAGGAGAGCGACTGGCCCGCCTCCACCTGCCGCCGCACGTCCACGGCGATTTCGCCTAAACCCTCGGGCGACTGCTCGGCCAGGGTGGCCAGGGTCTGGACCAGGGGCAGCCCGGCGCCGAGCATGGTGGAGAACTGGCGCGTGAATACCACCAGCTCCCGGCGCTTGACCTTGACGTCCCGGACGGCCACCGGCTCGATGGCGGTGACGAGGAGCCCCTGGCGGCGCAGGGTGGACAGGACGGTGTCCTCGTCGGGGGCCTCGAGCTCGCCCTGAACGCTGCGGCCGTCGGCCGCCCGTCCGCGGTAGGTGAAGCGGGGCATGGGCCGGTCCCAGGTATGCGTAAGCTACGTTGGTATCATAAGTTGGGGCGCGCGGTGTGTCAACCGGGGTCAGACCATCAGCCGGCGCAGCGCGGGGTCGAAGCGGTCGGCGGGCGCCGCCTCGATTTCGCGCCAAAATTCCCCGCCCTCCGCGGTCAGCCGGGCGACCTGGACATTGACCGTGGACCCCTCGCGGGGCTTGGCGTATCCGGCCACCAGCGAGGCGGCCAGGGCCAGGTCGGTGTCCGGGACCCCGCCCGCCGGGTGCCGCAGCACGCCCACGGGGGAGGAGACGCGGGCGTCGAGGAGAAGGTCGCCCGGCGCGGCGGCGCGGACCAGGGCGTCGTTGTCGTCGGCGTCGCGGCCCAGGGCCAGCCGGCTCCCCCCCGGCAGGCGGAAGTGCCGCCCGTGGGCCAGCAGGCGCAGGCCCTCCACGGTGCAGCCCTCGTGGGCGAGAAGCTCGAACACCCGGCGCCCGAACACCGGCTCGGTCAAGAGGCACCCCCCGGCGGGGCTGGGATAGTCATTTATTCCCAGCTCGGCGGCGAGGGCCATCTGGGGCCGGCGGCCGCGTCCGCTGAAACCCTTGAGCTTCTCCCGGTCCACGAGGCCGGATATCTCCGCCTCGGTGGGCGGAAGGAGCCTCGCCGACAGGGGCCGCAGGAGACGCCCGGCGAGGCCGCTCTCGCGCTCCAGCAGGTCCATGGCCCGGCGGCGCTGGCTCATGGGGCGCTCGCCCTGAACCTCGCCGGTGAAGACGAAGGCGGCGCCGATTTCTTCCATCAACGCCCCCGCGCGTACGAGGAGCATCAGCTTGCAGTCCAGGCAGGGGTTGGCGTTCTTGCCGTAGCCGTGGCGGGGACGGGCGAGCATACGGCAGAACTCCTCCTCCGGCCGGTAGAGGCGGAACGCGTCGGCCCCGAGGTTTTTTGCCAGCGCCTCCAGGCCTTCCACCCCGGCGTCCTCTTCGAAGGGCAGGCGCATGTGGAGGGCGGTGACGGCGAGGCCCTGGTCCGCGACGAGGCGCAGGGCCAGGATGGAGTCCAGGCCGCCGGAGAAGAGGCCCACGGCGCGGGCGGTTTTTTTCGTCATCGGTCGGCGATGGTTTTGCGGTCGCGGCGAGTGTAGCAGGGACGGGGCGCGAACGCCAGCGGGGGGGCTGCCGTCACCCCGTAATTGCGATGATGTAGGGCGGGGTTTCTTAACCCCGCCGCTTGCGATGATGTAGGGCGGCCCTTCTACGGGCCGCCGCGTATTGCGATTACGTAGGAGCGGGTGTCCACACCCGCCCGCCCCTCTCCCTAACCCTCCCCCCAAAGGGGGGAGCGGATAGCTGCAACCCTCACCCCGAAACTCACCCCAACCCGCGGGGGCTATTTTTCCCGTCCCTCGGGGCGATTTTCCGGCGGTTTATCCTTGACTTTTACCATCGCATAATCTAGCATACCAGTCGGGAAATTTGCTGGAGAAACACCCTTGGAACGGCTCTCTCTTCTGGTATAATCACCCGCCGAAAACCGGTGAAAGGCACGCCCATGAAGGTCCTGCGCATGGATAAACGGCACCTGGGGAAACTCCTGGAAATCCTCCAGGAGTGGGGTGAGGTCCACGTCCCGGTGAAGCACGGGGTGAACTCCTACCGCTGGGAGCCGTACACCACGCTGGAGAAGATGGCCTACGAAGCCCTGCGCACCGTCATCCCGGCGAAGAAGTACTTCTACAAACCCCGGGAGACCATGTTCCGCTTCGACACGCGGAAGGGCTACACGCCGGAAACCACCGGCCTCACCGAGCGCCTCGTCCTCTTCGGCATCCACGCCTGCGGGCTGCACGCCCTGGAAACCCTGGACAACATCTTCGCCGGCCGCTACGCGGACAACTACTACTTCACCCGGCGCGAGAACATCCTCATCGTCGCCACGAGCTGCATCCCCGACGAGCACTGCTTCTGCAAGTCCATGGGCACCGACTCCATCGACGAGGGCTTCGACCTTTTCCTCACCGACCTGGACGACGCCTTCCTGGTGGGGGTGGGCACCTCGCGCGGCGACGACGTGGTCTCCAGCCGGCCCGAGCTCTTCACCGAGGTGGACGAGGAATTCACCCAGCGCTACCTGGAGTTCCGCCGGCGTAGGGAGCAGGCCTACTGCCTGACGCTGGAAATCAGCGACCTGCCCACGATTCTGGACCTGGAGTACGAGAGCCCGATTTGGGACACGCTGGCCGAGCGCTGCTACTCCTGCGGCGCCTGCTCCATGGTCTGCCCGACCTGCTACTGCTACGACGTCCACGACACGCTGGAGCTTTCCGGCGAAGGCGCGCGCTGGCGCGAATGGGACTGCTGCCTCTTCCGGGAGCACGCGCTGGTGGCCGGCGGTCACAACTTCCGCGAGGAGCGCGGCCAAAGGCTCAAGCACCGCTACCTGCACAAGCAGCAGGCATTCTTGGGCGATTTCGGCCGCGCGGCCTGCGTCGGCTGCGGGCGGTGCATCGTGAGCTGCCCGGCGAAAATCGATTACGTCGAGTGCCTGAAGATGCTTCGGGGGGATGAGGCCCATGCTTAGAGACCAACGGCTCTCCTACCGGCTGGCGAAGAATCCGTACCAGCCGAACCTGGCCCGAATCGTGGCCGTCAGGCCCCAGGACCGCGACCACAAGCTGTTCCAGATTCGCTTCGAGGACCACTCCATCGCGGACGGCTTCCGCTCGCGCCCGGGCCAGTTCGTCGAGCTCTCGGTCATCGGGACCGGCGAGTGCCCCATCTCCATATCCAGCTCGCCGACGCGCAGGGGAATCGTGGAGCTCTGCGTCCGGCGGACGGGCCGGGTGACCGCCGCCCTTTTCCGGCTGCCCACCAACTCCCTCCTCGGCCTGCGCGGCCCCTACGGCAACGGCTACCCCGTGGAGAAGATGCAGGGGGGCGACCTGCTCTTGGTGGCCGGCGGCCTGGGGATGGCCCCGCTGCGGAGCCTGTTGTGGTACGCCCTGGACAACCGCTCCGACTTCAACCGCGTGATTTTATTCTACGGCTGCCGCGAGCCGCGCGAGGTCCTGTTCCGCGACGAGATGGCCGGCCTCGTATCCCGGGCCGACCTCGAGTGCCACCTCACCGTGGACACCGACCCCAACAAGACCTGGCCCTACAACGTCGGCGTCGTCACCACGCTCTTCAACCAGGTGGAGGGGCTGAACCCGGAGACGACCTACGCCGCCATCTGCGGACCGCCGGTGGTGTACAAGTTCGTCGTGGAGAAGCTCCTGGAGCTCAATTTCTCCAAGGGCCGCATCCTGATGAGCCTGGAGCGGATGATGAAGTGCGGGGTGGGCAAGTGCCTGCACTGCAGCATCGGGCACAAGTACACCTGCCTGGACGGGCCGATATTCACCTATTGGGACGCCATCAACCTGCGGGAGAGCATCTAAGCCCATGTGAGGGGCCCTACCCCCTCTCCCCTCTGGGGAGAGGGTGGGGGTGAGGGGTTCCTGGCCATAACCCGCTACCCTGCGTATAAAAAAGCGGTCGCCGAACTCTAACGGGACGGAAGCCAGACCGATGGATAAGCCGAAACCGACAATCGCCGTCTACGGCCTCACCTGCTGCGCCGGATGCCAGCTCAACATCCTCAACTGCGAGGACGAGATTCTGGACCTGGCCGCGGCGGTGGACATCAAGAGCTTCATCATGGCCCAGACCGGCAACGAGGAGTGCGAGGTGGACATCGCCTTCGTCGAGGGCGCGGTGGCCAGCGAGCGCAACGTGAAGCAAATCAAGGACATCCGCGAGCGCGCCGGGCTACTGGTCGCCCTCGGCACCGGCGCCTGCTGGGGCTGCGTCCAGGCCATGGCCAACGACACCCTGCGGGAGGAGCTCATCGCCGAGGTCTACGGCGGCGAGGCCCTGGAAAACCCCTTCTTCGAGTGCTTCGAGCCGAAGCCCCTGCGCGACTTCGTTACGGTGGACTACGAAATCGTGGGCTGCCCCATCGAGCGGAGCCAGTTCCTCCAGGCGGTGGCCTCGTTCCTGCACCGGGACAAGCCGCTGTTGCCCACCTACTCCGTGTGCACCGACTGCAAGTTCCGGGAGAACGAGTGCCTCTTAATCGAGCGGGGGGAGATGTGCCTGGGGCCGGTGACCAAGGCCGGCTGCGGGGCGCGTTGCCCTACCAACCACCTCCCGTGCACGGGCTGCCGGGGCCCGGTCTTCGAGGCCAACTACGCCTCCGAGGTGAACGTGCTCCTGGACAAGGGCTACACGATTGAACAAATCCGCCAGGCCATGAGCCACTTCGGCGGCCCGCCCTCCGACGAGGCGCTCAAGGCCACCAAATTCAAGGGCACCGAGCTGCCGTAAGGGGACTAAAGCATGAGCCGGACCATAACCGTCGAGCACCTCTGCCGCGTCGAGGGACACGGCGGCGTCACCGTCGAGCTGGAGGACGGCGCCGTCAAGAGCGTGCACATGGACATCTACGAGGGGATGCGCTTCTTCGAGAGCTTCTTGAAGCGCGTGCCCTGGGACCAGATTCCCGAGGTGGCCTGCCGCATCTGCGCCATCTGCTCCGGGGTGCACAACGTGGTGGCCTCGCAGGCCATCGAGGACGCCTTCGGGGTGCGGGTCAGCGAGCAGGTCCGCCTCCTGCGGCGGCTCTTCGTCCACGGCGGCAACATCGAGTCCCACGCCCTGCACATCTTTCTTTTGGCCCTGCCGGACCTCACGCGGCCGCGCTACAACTCCGTGCTCGAGCTGGCCTCCGACCTGCCCGACGCGGCGCGCATCGCCCTGGACATCAAGAAGTGCGGCAATGAAATCCAGGACCTCATCGGCGGGCGCGAAATCCACGCCTGCAACACCAAGCTCGGCGGCTTCGGCCGCATCCCCGCCAAAGACGTCTTCAGGTACCTGCGCGACCGGCTCGAGGCCACCCTGGAGAACGCCCGGGCCCTCGTGCCCGTAGTCGGCGGCCTGGAGCTCCCCGGCTACATCAACGCCCCCGGCACCTACATCGGCCTGAAGCCCTACGGCGACACCTACGGCTACATGGGGGACCACATCGCCGTCAGCGACGGTTTCGTCACCGACGTCCACGAGTACAAGGCCGTGACCAACGAGTACGTCGTCCCGCACAGCCACGCGAAGTTCTCCGCGTACGAGGGAAAGCCGTACGTCGTGGGGGCGCTGGCCCGGGTCAACCTCTTCGGCAAGCTTCTGCACACCGGGGCCAAGACGGTGGCCAAGCGCCTGGGATTCACCACGCCGGAGCACAACATCTTCCACAACACCACGGCCCAGTTCATCGAGCTGGTGGATTCCGTCGAGGACTCCATCCAGAACATCAACGCCATTCTGGAGAATTACGCGCCGTCGGAGCCGACGCCGGAAATCCGGCCCCGTGCGGGTTGGGGCGCGGCGGGCATAGAGGCCCCCCGCGGAACACTCTACCACTCCTACGCCTTCGACGCCGACGGACGCTGCACCGACGCGGACATCATCACCCCCACCTGCCAGAACCTGAACGCCATGGAGCGGGACATCCGGGTCATGGTCGAGGCCAATCCGGGCTTCTCCGACGAGGAGATACACTTCCACGCGGAGATAATCGTCCGGGCGTACGACCCGTGCATCTCGTGCTCGGTGCACCTGCTGAACCATAGCGCCTGACGCCGGGATGCGGATTGCAGCGGTCCCCCTCTCCCTCCGGGAGAGGGGTTAGGGGTGAGGGCCACCTTATAAAAAAAACGGCGGGGACTAAAGTCCCCGCCCTACATTTTCACCGCGAAGCGGTGTAGGGCGGCTCTTCTACGAGCCG
>CAYTCV010000077.1:0-9447 GCA_964436465.1 uncultured bacterium | reverse complement strand
CCGGCAAGGCGGCATTATACCGCCAAATCCGCTCCCAAGGCAACCCTAGTCGCCGCGCGGCTTCCAGGTGACCGCCCGGCGGCCGGACCAGTACCGCAGCACGCCGACGAACTGCGCCGCGAAGAGGCTCACCATGAAGAATGGGGCGCACAGGGCGCCGGGGAGCCGGTCGTGCCCCACCCAGCCCACCAGGGCCAGGAAGTAAAAGAACGCCTGCCCCATCGCGAGCCAGAAGTAGAACCCCCCGGCGAAGGCCGCCGCGACGCCCGCCCCCAGCATGGCCAGCATGAAGAAGGACGAGAACTCGCGCAGCGTCTTGCGCAGGAAGAAATGCAGGTTGTAGATGAAGTGTTTGTGCCACGGCAGGATGCGGGAGATGTGCCGGAAGACGCTCATCCGCAGGAGGGTCATCCGGGATTCACGCCTGAACCCGCCCTCGATGCGCGTCTGCGTGTGCTCCCAGGCCCGCGCCTCCGGGGCCAGGAGGGTCCGCTTTCCCTCGGCCCAGGCCGCGGCCCCCAGGAGCGTGTCGGGCGAGACCTCGGGCGGCGATGGGCGGTAGAGCTCTCGGCGGAGGGCCATGTGCCCGCCCTGGACGAAGAGGCAGGTGGCGACCGTCCCCTCCCAGATTTTCAGCCGGTCCTCGTAGCGCCGCAGGAAGGTGTTGCCGTAGGCGGTGCCGGTCTCCTCACCCTTCGGCGGCAGTTGGGTCAGGTTGCCGGTAAGGCACCCCACCTCGGGGTCGGCGAAGAGCTCGGCGAATCCTTTGAGCGCGTCGGGCTCGAAGAACACGTTGGCGTCGGTGTAGACGATGACCTCGCCCCGGCACGTCGGCGTGAGCTCGTTCATCATCCGGGTTTTGCCTTTATTCTCGGGGAAGACCTCGATGCGAAATTGGGGGTGTCCCGGTCCCGGCTCCAGGAGGCCCTTCTCCTCCAGGCAGGCGCGGGCGGCCTCCGCGGTCCCGTCGGTGGAGCCGTCGTCGGCGATTACAATTTCGAGCCTGTCCGCCGGATAATCCAGGGCGAGGGCGTTTTCGATTTTCGCCCGGATGTTGTCCGTCTCGTTGTAGCAGGGGATGAAGACGGTGAAGGTGGGCCGGTAATCCGGGTCGGTTTCGGGAGGGCGTCGGATGATTTTCGCCAGGACCGCCAGAAAAGCGGGGTAGGCGAAGTAGATGAGCCCCAGCGCCCCGAAGGCCGTCCAGAAGATGATAATCGCCGCCAACATCGCTCACCGTTCCATTTGGGGGGTGAAATTATAGCGGACCGCGGTCCCGAGGTAAAGGGACCGCCGGTTTGTCGCGGACCGTCTCGGCGGGCTATACTTGAGTCGCACCCGAGCCCCGGTGGACGATGCCCCTCGCGCTCCTCGCTCTTTTTTTAATTCTCGCCGCCGCCGCGCCGGCCGCGGAGGCCCCGCTGACCGCCGAGCCCGACGAGTCCGGGGGCGTCCCCATCCTCATGTACCATCACATTTCCGCCACACTGGACACGGTCTACAACGTGCCGCCGGCGGTCTTCGAAAATCAGCTCCTCCAGCTCTACGAGGCCGGATTCGTCTTAATATCTCTCCGGGATTACTACGAGGACACGTTCATCGTCCCCGCCGGTCGCAAGCCGCTGGTGCTCACCTTCGACGACGGCTACGCCGACAACTTCCGTCTCCTCCCGGACGGCTCGGTGGACCCGGACTGCGCCGTGGGCTTGCTCGAGGCCTTCGCCCGGGAGCACCCCGACTTCGGACACACGGCGGTCTTCTTCCTCAACGCCGGCGTGTGGGTCGTCCCCTTCCGCGACGCGGCCACGGCGGGGGAAAAGCTCCGGTGGCTGGTGGAGAACGGCTACGAGGTCGGCAACCACACCGCGGACCACGTGAATCTGCGCAACTGCGACCCGTACCAGGTGCGGCGGCAAATCGGCCTCTGCCAGGCGGCGCTCTACGACCTGTGCCCCGAGCTCGAGGGGCGCGTCCGCTTCTTCGCCTACCCCTACGGCCGGACGCCCAAGGACCCCGAGAGCTTCAAGGCCGTCGAGGCCGGCCGCTTCGACGGGGTGGACTACCGCATGGACCTCGCCTTCGTAACCTGGGACAATCCGGCGCCCAGCCCCGCCGACCCGACCTTTCTGCAGCAGCGCCTCGCCATGCCCCGCATAGAGATGCACACGCGCGAGGGCGGCAACGGCCACACCCCGCGCTGGCTGGCGAACCACGATGACCTATACGTTTCCGACGGCGCTCCGGGCAGCACCCCGGAATGAGTCCCTCATTGGATGTACCCCACCGCCCGCAACTGCTCCAGGTGTTCCGCGTCCATCGGCCCCGCGTCGCCCCCCGTCCCGTAGTGCTCCATCAATTCCGCGTTGCGCTCGTGCCAACCGGCGAGGAGCGCCTTCAGCTCGGCCACCGTCTCCGGGTTATCCCCGGCCACATTCTCCGGGTTCGAGTAGTAGTCCACGTAGAGCTCATCGACGTCGTTATCGTAGTTCACGAAGAGGGCGGTTTTATCGCGCACGACGAAGTCGGAGTGGGCACTGGTGCCATCCGAGCCCATGCATCGCTGGGCGAATACCGGTCTCGCCGCGGGCAGCGGTTTCAGCAGCGACCGGCCGTTGAGCATCTTTTCGTCGTAAAAGATTCCGAGACCGTCGAGAATCGTGGCATAGACATCGGCTAAAGCTACGGGTTGGATGAACTTCCCGCCGCCTTCGAGCCTGCCGGGCCAATAAATGACCAGGGGCACATGGGTGAGCTCGGGCTGCAGGTTGACGTGGAAGTGCTCGACGAGGCCGTGCTCGCGGAATTCCTCCCCGTGGTCGGCCAGGAAGATGAAAACCGTGTTTTTCCACAGGCCACGGTCATCGAGAACGTCCAGCGCCCGACCGAGCGTCTGGTCCACCATACGCACTTCGGCCTCGTACAGCTCCTTGAGTCGCGCCACGTCCTCGTCGGTCAGCTCGTCGGGGTGAGCGAGGAAGTCCCCGCTCGACTCGGCGTACGGGCCCGCGTAATCGTCCCGGGGCAGGAAGCGCCTCGGGGGGGTGTAGGGCGCATGGGGGTCGTAGAGGTGGATGTAGACGAAATCCCCGCCGTCGGGATTGAGGGAGCGGAGCATGTCGGTGGAGGCCTCGAAACCCAGGTCGGTCAGGTGTTCGAAGTCGAGCGCAAACAAAAGACGGTTCAATCCTAAGGCGACTACATCGTAGAGAGACCGAGGGCGCTCCAGGAAACCCTGCCCGTAAAAGCGCCAGGTTTGGAGGCTGTAGTGGTCGAAACCCCGGCTGAAGCCCAAGCCCGGCGTCAGCAGGGGATTTGCCATCATGCACCACGTGCGGTAACCGCGGCGGGAGAGCTGCTCGGGCAGGTAGGGCAGAGGGAGGGGAATCGCTCTGACGGAATCCATCCCGCTCACCTCGGGCGCCAGGCCGGTAAAGAGCGCGACGACACTGGGGATGGTCCAGCTCGAGCACGAGAAGCATCGCTCAAAGGTCACCCCGTGCGCGGCCAGCCGCTCCAGGTTCGGCATCGGCACCTGGCCGTCGTAGAGCGAGGTGACGTCGGCGCGCAGCGCGTCGGAGAGGAAGACGACCACGTTGGGGCCGGGCGGGACGGGACCCGGAGGGTCGTCGGGGACGAAGAGAACCTGGAAGACGAGGGCGAAGAGCACCCACAGAAGGGCGGCTCCGGAGAGCACGTACCCGGCGACGCGGGAAATAACACCGACGACGCGTTCCGCGCGGAGGGCGGCCCAGACGAAGGCGGCGCCCAGTAAGAGATTCACCGCGTAGACCACGGCGAAGAGGTCGCGGGTGAATATATCCGACAGGGGCCAGGGGAGGCCCAGCACGGCGAAGGCGGTGACCGACACGGCGACGACCCCGACCGTCCTCCGGCGGTTCCCGTCCAGATGCAGCTTGCCGGTTACGAGTGTGGACAGGGCGCCTACGACGAGGCCCGTCCCGAATCCTACGGCGGGGTGGAAGAAGAGCGCGGCCGACAGGTTGCGCAGGACGCCCCAAAAACCGCCCACGATTGGCGCCCAGCCGGCGGTGGAACCGGTGGAGACCAAATTCGCGACGTAGAAGAAGGCGAGGTGGGCGTAGGCGGCCAGAGTGCCGAGGAGCGCCAGCCGCAGGGCCTCCCGGAAAAAGACCCGGGTCTCCGGAACGGATGCAGGCTGCGTTATGCGGCTGTTTTCGTTACTGAAGATATCCGATTCCTCGCAGGTTCTCCATAAGCGCCGGGTCGGCGGTTACACTCGCCGCCGGGGTCCCGTACAGCTCGGCGAGCCCGAGGTTCCGGGCGTGTCACACCTCCAGCTCGCCCGTCAGAACCGGGTAATCCTGGGTCGGACGTTGCAGAGGGAGACCGGCTCCGGCACCCTGCGCCCCCCTTCGAGAACGCCGGGCCGGCAGACGATGAACGGCGCGTGTGTCAGCTCGTGGCGCAGGTTGACGATGCAGGCGAGGGCGCCCGGGAGGGCGGAGTGGAAACCCTCGGAGAGAACGGTCTTCGCTTGCGGCGCTTTTATTGTCATCGCTCTCGTGGGCGTACGTCGGTCGGATTTACCCCGGTCGGTCGAGCTGGTGGGCGGCGGGGCGCATTGACGGGCCCGGATGCGCGGCACAGCCCGAAAATGATAGCAGAACGATTCGGGACCGGCAAGGATATCCTCTCCGCCCGTCCCGGTCGGTTCCCGGACCGACGGCGGCGTGACGGCTTGAATAAGGCCGAATTCTCTGCTACCTTAACCGCGCCCCTCTACCCCCCGAGCCATGACCGACCCGACACCCTGGGTCATCGCCCACCGGTACCAGGTCCAGCGCGAGCTCGGCCGGGGGGGCATGGGCAGCGTCTTCGCGGTTCTCGACCTCGTGGAGAACGGACAGCCCCGGGCCCTCAAGCTCCTGCGCGCCGACAAGGTCGTCGGGAACGCCCGCCTTCGGTCGAGCCTGCGCGGCGAGTTCGCCGCCCTGTCCCACCTGCGTCACCCCAACCTCTGCCGGGTGTACGAGTTCGGGGTGGACTCCGACGGCCGGGCGTTCTTCACCATGGAGCTCGTCGAGGGAACCGACCTGTTCGAGACCGGCGGCAGGCTCGCCCCGGACCGCATCTACGAGCTCGCCGTCGGCGTCCTGCGAGCGCTGGACTACATCCACACCCGGGGGTACATTCACCACGACCTGAAGCCCGAAAACATCATGCTGCGCCGGGATGTCGATGGACCCCAGGGCGTGGTGCTCACCGATTTCGGGTTGGCGGACCGCGAGGAGTCGGACGAGCCGGAGCTCCGCCGCACGGCGCCGGGGACGGTCAACTGCCTGGCGCCGGAAATCCTTTCGGGTGCCGCCTACGACCACCGCGTGGACCTCTACGCCCTTGGGGTGAGCCTCTATTTCGCGGCCACCGGCGCCTACCCCTTCGACGCCCCCGATTACCGTGAGGTCATCCACCGCCACCTGACCCTCGCCCCTCCGCCGCCCGGCGAGCTCGTCCCCACCCTGCCGGAGCCGCTGGAGCACCTCATACTCCGCCTGCTGGCGAAGAGGCCGGACAAGCGCTTCCGGGACGCCAACACGGTCATTCGGGCCATAAACGCTTGGGCCGGGCGGTCCTTCGAGTACCAGACCCCCTCCACCGCCGAGAGCTTCCTCCTGGCGCCGCGGATTATCGGTCGCGATGCCCTGTTCGAAGAGGTGCTCCGCGAGGTGACCGAGCCGTTGGGTGGGCTCGTCGTCATCCAGGGGGAGGCCGGGTCCGGCAAGAGCAGGCTGCTGCGCGAGCTGCGCTATCGCTGTCAACTGACCGGCGCCGACGTCTGGTTCGTCGAGCTGGGGGCTTCGAGCGACCCCCTGGGCGAGCTCATCCGCCGAATCGCCCACTCCACCGCCGTGGAGCCGGATATACGCCGGGAGTACGGGCCGGTGCTGGCGCGGAGCTGGCCGCCGCTGGCCGAGCTGTGGGGGGTGGAGCCCGTCCCCGCCCTGGGTCCCGACGGCGAGGTCGAGCGGCTTCTGCGTACGACCGCGGTCCTGCTGGACCGTCTCGGTCGGCCCGTGGTCTTCGACGGCGACACCGGGAGCGCCCTGGAGACGGCGAGGAGGCTCGGGCAGCTCTGCCAGCGGGTCCCGGTCATCGTCTCCACCGAGGAGGAAAATCCCCCGGGCCGGGTGTACCGCCTGGCCACCCTGGACGGGGCGCAGGTCGCGGAGCTGGTCGAATCCATGCTCGGTGAGACGCCGTCGCGCGGGCTCGTGGATTTCATCCACCAGACGGCCGGCGGCAATCCGCTGTTCATCGCCGAAACCCTTCGCCAGCTCATAGACTCGGGGGAGCTCCGCCGGTGGCACGGGTCCTGGGACGTGGACCTGCTCGGAGCCGCGGCGGCCGGTGTGCCCGGGGAAATCCGGGGGCTGATTTTCCGGCGTCTGCGGGGTCTGAGCCCGGCGGCGCGGACGACCGCGGAAATTCTGGCCCTGGCCGCGTGGAGGCCGTCCCTCGATGAGCTGGGGGCCTTGGTGGACGACCCGGAGCAACTGGCCGGCGCGCTCCGCGAGCTCGGCTCGAAGGGCCTGTTGCAGATGCGGTCGGGGAACCGCCCCGCCCTCGTGACCACCTCGATGGCCCGGACGCTGCGCGATAACTGCGACCGCTCCACGGTGCTGAACGACCGCCTCGCCGATTTCCTGGAGTCCGAGGGCCGGATGTACGTCCCCTACGGCTACCACCGTCTCTACGGCAGCGACCGTGTAAAGGCGGTGCGGGGGGGCCTGGATTACATCACCCGCCTGGTGGAGCTGGGCGGCTTTACCGAGGCCCGGGGGGCGCTGGCCCGTCTGCATACAGTCGCCCGGGGCGCCGACCTGGTACGGGTGGAGCTGTTGTCGTCGAAGGTGCATCGCCGGCTGGGGGAGACCGGACGGGCTGCGGCTGCGGCGTTTCACGCCCTCGAGGGGAGCCGGGGGCTGGAGCGGGGCGAGGCGTACCTCGAGCTGGGACGGGCCACGGCGCACCAGGGGCGGTACGAGCAGGCCCTGGGGTACTTCGATGCGGCGCTGAGCTGTTCGGACGACCCCCCGTTCACCCTGGGCACCGGCGCCGAGCGGGTGAAGGTTCTCCTGGAGCTGGGGCGGTTCGGCGAGGCCCTGAAGCTCGGCGGGGAGCTCGCGAAACGTACTGGGAGCCTCGGGTACACCGAGAGCTGGTTCGTCCGCGAGGTCCACGCGAGGACCCTGTTCCTCGCCGGGAGGCTGGCCGAGGCGGAGCACGCCTACCGGGCCCTCTACCGTCAGGCCATGGGAGCGGGGGACGTTCCCGGCCTGTGGAGCGCGGGGCGCGGGCGGGGACTGACCCAGCTCTCCCTCGGCCGCGAGCGGCGCGGGCTGGCGCTGCTGCGCAACTCCTGCTGGCTGGCGCTCCAGCGCGCCGACGCCCTCGGCATCGTCCAGAGCGCCGTGCCCCTGGCGGTGGGGTATCTGGTGAATCTTCGACCCCGCCGGGCCATCGCGGCGTTGAAGCTGGGCCGTGACGAAATCGAGCACCGGCCGCTCCCGCCGTTGCAGGTCGAGCTCTATATCGGTTTCTCCTCCGCCTACCGTTACCGGGGGGACCTGGGCCGCGCCGCCCATTACGCGGGCCGGGCTGCGGAGCTTGCCGAGGATTCCGAGTCGGTTCGGCTGCGCTGGTCGGCCTCTTTCACCCTGGGAATGGCCCGGCTCGAGCTGGGGGACTGGGACGGGGTGGAGGAGATGCTCGGGCGTCTGGAAGGCGCCCCGGAGCACCTAGGCGCCCTTCTGGGGGGACGTCTCGCCTGGGAGCGGGGGGATTTCGGCCCGGCGCGGTCCGAGTTTTTAAAGGCCCTGGGCGGGTCGCCGCTGCCGGAGGCGCTGCCCGAATGGGACACCGCCAGGGGCTACCTGGCCCGGGTGGAGATGGAGGCGGGCAACCTGGGTCCCGCCGAGGAGCTGCTGGAGCCGGTGGACGAGGGCACACCGACCGGCCTGGGCCAGCTCGAGGGGCGGCTCGCCCTGGTCGAGTTCTACTTTCTCCAGAACGAGACGGAGTACGCGGTGGAACTCCTGCGGGGCGCCGTGAAGGCCGGCGGTCGGGGCGGTCTCGTGGACCAGTTGCGCCGCGGCCTGCACCTGGCCGCGCGGCTGGCCGGACGTCAGGGCGACGCCGACTCCCGCTCCAGGCTGCTCAAGGAGGCCCAGCGGCTGCTGCGCTGGATGGTGCACCGCCTCCCGCGGGGCGCGCGGGACGGCTTCCTCGCCCGCCACGAACCGGCCGGCCTGAGGGCGGATAAACCCTGAGGTTCGAGCCGCGTCCGCGTTCACCGCTCGTGAAAAGGGCCCCACAGGGCCCTTTTCCGTTGTGTCTCGGTGTACCAACTAGTACAGCGCCTTCACCGCGCCCCAGGTGGTCTCAGCGACGGCGGGACCAGGACCAGTGCAATACCAGTAGCAGCGGAGCAGGTAGTCACCGTTGGCGGTGGTCGGAGTCCAGGAGCCCTGGTAGCCGGTCCAGTCGTGCGTCCCGGCCACCGCGTCCACGCCGATGGCGTCAGCACTCGGGTAGTTCCCGATCTGCTGCCAGGCGATGTAGAAGACGCCACTGGTCAGCGCGATTTCGGGGTCGGAATCCACCCACTCGAAGACGCCGCCCGTAGCGGGCATGAACATCTCATATCCCAGGTCGGAGCCGGGGTAGCCGCCCAGGTCCGAGAAGGTGTGGAGATAGGCGCCCTGGAACGAGCCGTCCGGCCAACCCGGATAGGTCACGGCACCGTAGGTTATGACCGCGCCGAGGTCGCCGCCGGTCTTCACGTCGTCGAACTGCACCGCCCAGTAGTTGCCGCCGGTGTACCAAATCCAGCCGCTGGCCATGATTCCGTCATCCCAGTAGAACTCACGCATATCGGGGGCCTGAGGATGAGTGTTGACGCTGACGCCGCTGGTCATGACGCTGTTGGCGGCGAAGGCCGCGACGACGAGAACGAGCAACATCAATCTTTTCACGTTTACCTCCTTTTTCTACTAATACCACATTTAAAGATAGCACAAATCATAGGTCGCGCCAAGGGCGGGCCGGCATCTATCTGCGATGACATAGGGGCGACCCGTAGGACGAGTCTTCTGCGGTCGCCCACGGGCCGACCGCATGTCGGCCCCTGCGAGGTTTATTCCGATGTGCGAGAATGTAACGTAGAGGCGGGTGGCCACACCCGCCTGTTGGATTATTTACCGCCTTGCGCCGAAATGTAGGGCGGGGCTTCTACGTCCCGCCGCTTCCACTAGTACAGCGCCTTCACTGCGCCCCAGGTGGTCGACTCGACGGCGTCAGTGTCATCCCAGTAGCAGCGGAGCAGGTAGTCACCGTTGGCGGTGGTCGGGGTCCAGGAGCCCTGGTAGCCGGTCCAGTCGTGCGTCCCGGCCACCGCGTCCACGC
>CAYTCV010000076.1:0-9455 GCA_964436465.1 uncultured bacterium | reverse complement strand
CCTAACCCTCCCCCCAAAGGGGGGAGGGGACGCCGCACCCCTCACCCTAACCCGTAAGCGCGCTTCTCCCCAAAGGGGCGACCGCCGCTTACACGTTCCCGGCCTCGACCCTCACCCTAACCCGTAGGCGAGCCTCTCCCTGAGAGGGAGAGGGGACATCGCACCCCTCACCCCGGCCCGTCGGCGCGCCGCTCCCAAAGGGGAGAGGGGATTTACTTTTCCAGGGCCATGATTTTGGCCACGCGGCGCGCGTGGCGCCCGCCCTCGAAGGGCGTATCGAACCACGCGGCCAAAAGCGCGGGCAGGTCCGGCGGCGAATCGATTTGCCCGGCCAGGCACAGCACGTTGGCGTCGTTGTGGGCCCGCGAGCGGACGGCGTTCTCCGGTATGCGCACCAGCGCCGCCCGGACGCCGTGCACCTTGTTCGCCGCCATGCACATCCCGACGCCGTTGGTGCAGACCAGCACGCCGCGGTCCGCATCTCCGGAGGCCACCGCCCCGCCGACGAGTTTTGCGTAGTCGGGATAGTCCACCGAGTCGGGGGAGTCGGTGCCGAAGTCGGCGACCTCGTACCCCCTTGCGCGGCACCAGTCGCGGACGGCGTTTTTCAGGGCGATGCCGCCGTGGTCGCAGCCGAGGGCAACCTTCACGCTTCCTCCCGGTTCATCGGTCCACGGGGCCGATGACGGCGGAAATCTTCGCGATGGGGATGCGCCCCTCGCGCAGAATCCGCGGCTTGGGACCCGTTAAATCCAGAACGGTCGAGGCCAGCGGGTTGCGCACCTTCCCCGAATCCACGATGAGGTCCACGTCCTTCTCGAACACCTCGACGACCTCGTCGGCGTTGGCGAGGGGCATGGCGCCGGAGAGGTTGGCGCTCGGCGCGACCAGCGGCTCGTTGAGAACGGTGAAGACGCGCAGGAGGAAATCGTTTCCCGGCACCCGGCAGGCGACGGTCTCCCCTCCGGCCAGGCCGGTGGAGGGCAGATTCTCACCGGCGGGCAGTACGAGGGTCAGGGGACCGGGCCAGAAGTGATTGGCCAGCGGCAGCCAGCGCGTGTCCACGCCGGGGGTGTAGTCGTCCTCCCAGACGTCGGCGGCGAGCGGTCCCGGCCAGGCTATTTTCACATAGGCCCGGGCGCGCGGGTCGGTCACCCGGCAGTACCGCTCCACCCAGTACGACGCGCCGAAGAGGTAGGGGAGCGGCTTGGCGGGGTCTCGCTCCTTCAGGCGGTAGATGCGGTCCACCGCCGCGGCGTCGGAGGCCCGCGCCACGAGGCCGTAGACCGTGTCGGTCAACAGCACGGCCACCGCCCCCGGACGACGCAGGGTCTCCAGGACGATTGGCAGCGGGTCGCCTTTGAAATCTCGCAGCAGCCAAGACATCGGCGTTATATTAACCCGAGCGGGGCGGACGGTCAAGCGGGTCCTTGCCCTGCGGAACCGCCCGCTGGTATGATACCTACGATTCGACTCGGAGGCCGTCGCGATGGGCTCCTTTAAACCGCCGTCCGCGCGAAAACTCGGCGCCGCATTAATCGCGGTCCTCTGCGTGACCGCGTGCGCCCCGAAGGTCGTCGAGCCCACCGTCGCGATTACGGGCCTGGAAAGCTGGGGGTTCGAGGACGAGCAATCCACCCTCGTCTTCGCCGCCGAAGTCACCAACCCGAACGACTTCGGCGGGAACCTGGTCGGGGCCGTCTACGACCTCGAGATAAACGGCGTCGCGATGGGCTCCGGGAGCCTGGATTCGACCTACGCCATCCCTCCGGCGGACACCGTGCGGGTCCGGCTTCCCTTTGTGCTGGACCACCGCGCGCTCCTCAACCTCATCCTCGCCGGTGACGTGGAGAACCTTCGCTACACCCTGCGGGGGACGGCGCGCCTGGAGACGGCCTTCGGCGTCCTGGAGCGGACCTTCGTGAAAGAGGCGCAGGCGGACCTGCGCCAGTTGCTGGAGAACGTCATCCGATGAGCCCATACCGAACCGAAACCGGGACCTGCCGATGAAACGTTTCCGCCTGCTCGCGGCCATCGCCCTGGTCTCCGTCACGACCCTCGTCTATGAGCTGTCGCTGATGCGGGTCTTCTCGGTGACGGCCTGGTACTACTTCGCCTTCTTCGTCATCTCGCTGGCCCTTCTGGGCTACGGGGCCGCGTCGTCCCTCATCTTCGTTCTCGGCGACTGGTTCCGCCGACATGCGAGGAGCGTCATCCCCCTGGCCGCGGTTCTCTGCGGGCTATTCGCCGCCGTCAGCCCCCTGGTTTACCTGAACCTGAACCTTAGGCTCGTGCTGGATTCCACGGGCTTTTTCAACTTGGCGCTGACACTCGTCCTGTTCTTCCTGCCCTTCTTCTTCGCGGGGGTCGTCATTGCCGGCGTGTTCTCCATCTACTCGGAGCGCATCGGCACCCTGTACTGGGCGGACCTCTCCGGGGCGAGCCTGGGATGCCTGGTCGTCATCCCGCTTCTGAACTTCATCCCGGCGCCCAACCTCCTGGCCTGGGCCGGAGTGCTCCCCGTCGCGGCCGCCTTCCTCCTGCACCGGGGCATGGAGGACCAAACCCCGGCGGACGGCTCCCGGAAATCGAGGGGAAGATTCGTCGTCCCGGCCGCGGCGTCCGGACTGCTGGTCGCGGTCCTGGCCCTGTCGCTCTTCCTCTCCGACAACCCCTATACGGTGCGTTACACGAAGGTCGTCCACGCCGACGAAAAGCCCGTGTACACGTCCTGGAACGCCCTCGCCAGCCTGACGGTCTACGACAACATCTTCTGGCGGGACCCGGACAAGCCCTTCGGCTGGGGGATGAGCCCCGAGTATCCGGGCGGCGACATCGCCCAGTACTGGATAGACCAGGACGACTGCGCCGGCACGCCCATCACCAACTTCGACGGCGACCTCGGAAAGCTCGACTTCCTCGGCTACGACGTTACCAACATCGCGTATCTCTACCGGGACTACGACAACGTCCTGATAATCGGACCCGGCGGGGGGCGCGACGTTTTAGCGGCCAAGTACTTCGGGGTGGAGAAGGTTACCGCCGTGGAGATAAACCCCGACATGCTCGAGGTGGTCGAGGACCTGTACGGCGATTTTTCCGGTCGCCCCTACGAGCTGCCCGGGGTCACGGCGGTCGTGGACGAGGCGCGTAGCTATATCGCGCGAAGCGACGCCGAATACGACCTCATCATGATTTCACTCATCGACTCCTGGGCCGCCTCCATGGCGGGGGCCTTCGCCCTGTCCGAGAACAACCTCTACACCGTAGAAGCATTCGAGCTCTACCTCGACCACCTCCACCCGGACGGCGTCCTGACCGTCTCGCGCTGGTACAAGTGGGGAGGCCGCAAAGACGAGACTCTGCGTCTGGTCAACCTCTGCATCGAGGCCCTCGAAAGGCGGGGGGTTCGGGAGCCGGCCCGCCACATCGCTGTTGTCGCGGGGAACCGCATCGCCACGGTGCTGACGTCGAAAATCCCCTTCACCGAGGAAGAGCTGAGCCGGCTGCGGAATGCCGTCGAGCGTCTGCAGTTCGACGCCGTTTGGATTCCCGGGCAGGGCGGTTCGGACGTCGGCATCAATGCGCTCTTCTCAACGGAGAGGGACTCCTACGCGGATTCCCTATCCATAGACATCCGGCCCCCCGTAGACGACCGGCCCTTCTTCTTTCTGTTCCAGAGCTCGGTGCTGGATGACCAGGAAACTTCAGGAGATACGACTTTTTCCACCGCGACCATGATGCTGAGGTACCTGTTCTATTCGCTCGTCGCCGCAGCCCTCCTATTCATCGTCCTGCCGTTGGCCCTCAGACGAAAAAATGGGTACGGCTTGAAGAAAGTGCTGGCCCACCCGCAGAAGTGGCTGTACTTCGCGGGCATCGGGCTGGGTTTCATGCTGGTCGAGCTCTCCCTCATCCAGCGCTACGTGCTTTTCCTGGGTCATCCGGCGTACGCGACCTCCATCGTCATCTTCTCCCTCCTGTTGTTCGCCGGGCTGGGCAGCGCGATTTCGAACCGCCTCAAGAAACGCTTCCCGCTGCGCGGATTGAGCCTGGTCGTATTCGCCGCCATCGGCGGCCTGATTCTCGTCCAGGCCTTCGGGGTGCCCTGGGTCTTGAACCTGGCCATGCCGGCCTTCCTCATCTGGCGTTTCATCATCGCCGGTCTGCTGCTGGCGCCCCTGGGGTTCGTCATGGGGATGGCCTTCCCCCTGGGTGTTTCGCGTCTGAACGAAGCCGAAAGCGGCGGCATGATACCCTACGTCTGGGGGATTAACAGCGTCATGAGCGTCATGGCCTCGGTGCTGGCGACTATCATCGCCGTCAGCCTGGGCTACTCGGTCGGGCTGATGGCGGGATTCGCCGCGTACGCCCTGACCTCGGTCGCCGTGGCCTTCCGGTGGAGGAAAGCGCCG
Source organism: uncultured bacterium (assembly GCA_964436465.1). GTDB lineage: Bacteria > RBG-13-66-14 > RBG-13-66-14 > RBG-13-66-14 > RBG-13-66-14 > RBG-13-66-14. The sequence goes on along the minus strand of CAYTCV010000076.1, from coordinate 5,040 downwards.
TAGACACGGGCCAAAGCCCGATACACCGGTGAATCCCATGCTCATCTGGAGCCTGTCGCGCAATTTCGAGCTCCACTCGTCCCGGCGCCTGGCCGAGGCCGCCCGGGCGCGCGGGCACGAGCTGCGCGAGCTGGACACGACGCGCCTGGCCGCCCTCGTCACCGGGGAGGGTCTCCGGCTGCTCTCGGACGGCGAGACGCCGGACCCGCCGGACTTCGCCGTTTTCCGCTCCGGGTACAGGCGGCTGGATTTCGGCTGGGACCTGGCGCTCTGGCGGCAGTTAGAGGCGATGGGCGTGCCGACGCTCAATTCCAGCGACGCCGTGCTCCGTTGCTCGGACAAGTTTTACACGCACCAGCTCCTGCGGGCGGCGGGAGTTCCCACGGTGGACGCGGCGCTCGTCACCGACGAATCCCAACTGGAGAGCGCGGCCGAGGCGGTGGGCGGTTTTCCCCTGGTGCTCAAGTGGACGCGGGGGACGCGGGGGGTGGGGACGGCGCTGGTGGAGTCATTAGCGGCGCTGCGCGGCCAGTGGCAGCTCTCGGCGGTCCTGGAGCAGAATGCCTTCCTGGAGCGCTACCATCCCGAGGCCGGAGGGAGGGACCGGCGCGTGCTGGTCCTGGGCGGGAAGGTCATCGCGTGTTACGAGCGGCGGGCGCCCGCGGACGATTTCCGCTCGAACCTGCACCGGGGCGGGTCCGGCGTCCCGCACGAGCCCGCGGACGGAGAGCGTGAATCGGCTCTGGCCGCCGCGGGGGCGTTGGGGCTGGACTTCGCCGGGGTGGACCTTCTGCCCACCGACGACGGGCCGCAGATTCTGGAGGTGAATTCGGTGCCGGGCTTCCGGGGGGCGGAGGAGGTCACCGGCGCGGACGTGGCCGGGGCCGTCATCGGGCACATCGAGGGGCGGGTCCGGGACCTGAGATAATTTCGGAACCCGCCGGGACTTCCCCGCGTATCCTCGGAGGCGGACGAGAATATCCGCCGAGGAGGTCGGAATCCCCTCCCCGACCTCCGGGAACGAACGGGACCGGCAATTCCTCCCCCAACCGGTCCCACGGGGGGAGGCGAGCCAAAGCCTCCCGCCCAGATACGGGGTCGGTCTGCCCCCCCAGACCGGCCCCGTTCTATTATCGGAATATACCAACGAGCTCCAGATTCGGCGTCTGGGGGAGCATGTCGAAGGCGGCGAGCCCCTCCAGGGCGTATCCGCCACGGATGAACAGCGCGGCGTCGCGCCAGAAGCGCGCCGGGTTGCAGGACACGTAGGCGACGGTCGGCGGGTGGAGCGTGGTCAGCGCCTCGGCGACCTCCCGGGAAAGCCCCGTCCGGGGTGGGTCCAGAATGATTAAATCGGGCTTCTCTAACGGAGCGACCGGCCCCTCGGCCAGCGCCCGCTCCACCGTTCCCGCCGTAACGTTATAACCGTCCCCCGACCGGGACAGGTTCACCTCCGCGTCGGCCGCGCCGCGGGGGTCAGCCTCGACGAGCCACAGCCGCGCCCCCGCCGCCGGGGCCGCCGCGCCCAGCAGACCGCCCCCGCCGTACAGGTCCCACACCACCGCCGGTTTCAATTCTCCGACGAGCCGCGTCACCCACGCGCGCAGCCACCGCGCACCCGCGTCGTTGGGCTGGCGGAAGACCCCCGGCGTCTTTTCCAGCGGTGAATCGATGGAGCCGGTATCGAAGCGCTCGGGGCCCCACGCCGTCGACGAGGAGGATTCACCCTTCACCCGGAGGGCGACCAGCCCCGAAAGCTCACCGGCCAGAACGGGCCAGTCGAAATCGGGCGGCGCGCCCCCGTCGAAGCCCAGGGTGAGCGCCCAGCCCCCGGCGGCCGCCTCGACGGTCACCTCGGACAGGCGCGACCAATCCCCACCGGTTCGTAAAATCCCGCGGACCGCTTCCATCGCGGCGTTGAGCGGTTCCGCCAACAGCGGACAGGCGTCCCAGGCGACCAGCGCGTGACTGCCGCGGGCGTAATACCCGAGCTCCGGCTTTCCGTCCGCGAGTGCGACCTGGAGCCGGGCGACGACGCGGTGACCGAACGGCTCCGCGGGCTCCACCGACGGCGGCTCGATTGACAACCGGGCGTTCTTGCGCGCCAGGTCGGCGATGAGCCTGCCCTTGAGCCGGAGCTGAAGGGGGTGGGCGATGTGCAGCCAGTCGCAGCCGCCGCAGCGGCCGAAATGGGGACAGGGGGGCTCGACTCGCCCCGCGCCGCTTTCCAAGAGCTCCACGACCCGGCCGTGGGAGTAGTCTCGCATCCGACGCACAATCCGGACGAGGACCTCGTCGCCGGGTACGGTGAAGGGCACGAAAACGACCCGGCCCTCGAGCCGGGCCACGCCGTCGCGGCCGGCCACGTCAACGATGGACAACCGGTGGATAGGCTCACCGGCCATCCGACAAAAACTCCCGCGCCCGCGCCAGCAGCGCCTCCCGCTCGTTGAGCTCCGGGCGTTCCAGCACCTCCTCCACCAGGCGGTCTAAAATTTCGCCCACCCACCGGCCGGGTCCCCGGTCCGACAGCGCCAGGATGTCGCCGCCCGTTACCGCCAGGTCGGCCACGGTCAGGGCCGCCCCCGCCGCGCCCAGCCCCTCGATGCGCTCCATCAGCTCGGATATGTCCGCGGGGAGCTGGAACGTCTCTTCCCGCCGGTGGGCCAGCCGGTCGGCGATGACCAGGTCGAAGAAGTCGGCCACGTTCCCCGGCCCCACCCGCCGCACGAAGCGCCGCACCGCCGCGTCGGTCCATTCCGGCGAGTAGAGGAACATGTGGTTTTTTATCAACAGGCACGCCCGCTCGCGCAGCTCCCGGGGCAGGGTCAGCCGCCGCATGGCCCGGTCGGCCGTCTCCGCCGACCGCTCGTCGTGGCCGTAGAACACGAAGTCGCGGCCCTTGGCCTGCTTGGTCTCCGGCTTGGCCACGTCGTGCAGTAGAGCCGCCCAGCGCACCACCGGCTTTTCCGCCGGGGCCAGGTCGCAGGCGCGCAGGCTGTGGTCGAAGACGTCGAGCTCGTGATAGCGGTTCTGCGTCACGCCGTAGCAGGCGGCCAGCTCGGGCAGGCAGTGCTCCAGCAGGCCGGTCCCGCGCAGGAGCTCGAAGGTGACGCTCGGCCGCGGGGCCGTCATCGCCTTGATGAGCTCAGCGCCGATGCGCTCCCAGGCCACCCCCCGGGCGACGGCGGCGTTACGCCGGATGGCCCGCAGCAGCTTCGGCTCGACCTCGAACCCCAACGTCGCGGCGAAGCGGCAGGCGCGGTAGGCCCGCAGGCCGTCCTCGGCCAGCCGCTCGTCGGGATTGCCCACCGTCCGCAGAATCCCCTTCGCCAAATCGGCGCGGCCGCCGAAGGGGTCGATGAGCTCCCCGTCGGGCAGTTCGCGGGCCAGGGCGTTCACGGTGAAGTCCCGGCGGGCCAGGTCCTCCTCGATGTCCAGCCCGAAGCGCACCTCGTCGGGACGGCGGCCGTCGGAATACGTCCCCTCGCCGCGCAGCGTCGTCACCTCGAAACTCTCCCCGCCGAGGCGCACCATCACCGTGCCGAAGCGCGCCCCCACGTCCAGGCTGCCGGGGAAGAGCGCCAGCACGCGGTCCGGGTGGAGATTCGTGGCCAGGTCCAGCTCGCCGACCGGACGCCCGAGCAGCTCGTCGCGCAGGGCGCCGCCCACGAGCCAAACGCGGCCACCGGCCCCGCGGATTCGCGCCGTGACCTCACCCAAAGCCGGCGACCTGCCGTTCATCATCGGTCCCTAAAGAAAAGGCGGGAGGCCCCCGCCGGAGCCGACCCGCCCGGTAGAGAGGCCGTTCAGCGGATGGAATACCGGTCGCAGTCGAGCGGCCGCTCGGCCCCCTCGAGCGCCAGGAAAAAGCACTTCAGCTTGAAATCCCGGTCGGTATGACCCCCGTACCCGCCCAGCTTCCCCCCGGCGCGCAGCACCCGGTGGCAGGGGATTATCGGAGGCAGCGGATTGGCCCCCACCGCCCCGCCCACGGCGCGCGCCGCGCGGGGACGGCCGATTTTCCGCGCGATTTCGCCGTACGTCAGCGTCCCCCCGTAGGGAATCGCCGAAATCTCCCGCCAGACCTTCCGCTGAAATTCCGTCCCGTCCAGTTTCAGCGGCAGGTCGAAGCTGCGCCGGGTTCCGTTCAGGTAGGCGTAAATCTCTTCGATGGCCGCGGCCAGCAGCGGGTCGTCGGGCTGCGGCTTCAACCCCGGCGGAGGCGTGTACCAGCCGTTCAACAGGCCGATGCGCGTCAGGGCGTCGCCGATGGCCTCCACGGCGATGTTCCCCCAGCCGTAGGCGCTCCACGGGGCCACCATCCAGGCGAAGCGCTTCCCTTTCTCCATCACTGCGCCGTCCCGGTCGCGCCGGAGCCCGAGGGCAGCACCGGAGCCGCGTTACCCTCTTCGACGGGCGCGGGGCTCTCCAGCCCGATTTTCCACGCCCCGTCCTCCAGGACGAAGAAGACGAACCCCTCGCCGCCGGCGGGCGTCTGGGCGGTGCGCCAGGAGACCTCGGCCGTCCCGCGCTCGGCGTCCATGACTTCGCTCACGATTTCCACCTCGTCGGCGAAACCGGGCTCCGCCTGGCGGGCGGCGTCCATCACCATCTTCTCCGCGGACATCGCAAGCTCCGGCGCCTCCCGGTTCATGTCCGCGGCGAGGGAGTCCAGCTCCGCCAGCGCCTGTCTCGAATAGTAGGAGGTGAGGCGGTCGAACTCCCCGCGGCGCACCGAGCGCACGTAGGCCATGTACACCTCGCCGGGCGAGACGTCCGGCAGGGCGACGGTCGCGGTCTGCGTCCCGTCGGTGGTGGATTCACCCTCCCCCCCGGCGCACCCCAACAGGATGACCAGGGCAAGGTAGGCCCCCGCGGCGATGAGTTTCGACCGGTTCATCCGCTCTCCTTGAGTCGTTTCAGTCAGAGGCGATTATAGCACAGGGGCGTCCCCCCTCTCCCTTCCGGGGAGCGGCGCGCCGACGGGCCGGGGTGAGGGCTACCTTCTGTCCCCTCCCCCCTTTGGGGGGAGGGTTG
>CAYTCV010000075.1:0-9475 GCA_964436465.1 uncultured bacterium | reverse complement strand
TTTTGTTTATACTTGACCCCGTAATCCACCGGCCCGCACGCCCATGCTCATCCTGCACTACCTCGAGGACCTGCTGCTCTCCGGCCCCCACCGGGGCACGGCGGAGGTGTGCGCCCGGCTGAACGAGCGCGGTTTCCCGTGCGCCGCGGCCAGCCTCACCGGCGACGGCCCCGGCCGGGCGTACTTCGACGAGCGCGGCGTGGAGCTGCACCTGGTCGGCGGACCGGGGGACTCGGGCCTGGCGCTGGGGCTGAAACTGGCCCGCCTGGCGAAACGAATAGGCGCCACCGCCCTCCACGGCCACCCCAACCGCCTGCCCACCTGGGTCGCGGGTCTCGTGTCCGGGCGGCCGGCCTTCGCCACCTTCCACCGTTACGGCTTCGACTCGTTCTTAGAGAAACGGCTGACGAAGCTCACCTCGCCCTTCATGGGCGGCTACGCCTGCGTCTCGCGCCGGGTGCGCGACTACGTCCTGGACTATGACCGCGTCCACCCCAGCCGCGTGGCGCTGGTGCCCAACGGCCTGGACACGGAGCGGTTCCGGCCGGGGCTGTTCGACCGTGACGAATGCCGCCGGGGGCTGGGCCTCGGACCGGGGGGTCCGGTGCTGGGCTACGTGGGCCGCCTGGGGCACCGCAAGGGACTGGACCACCTGCTGCGCGCCGCGGCTGAGCTCCCCGACGCAATAGTGCTCCTGGCCGGGGCGGGCTACCACGAGGGGCACCTGCGAGAACTCGCCGCCGAATTGGGCCTGGGCGACCGCGTGCGGTTCCTGGGGACGGTGCCCGACCCTCGGCCGGTGTACGCCGCCTGCGACCTGGCGGTGGCCGTCGGACGCGGCGAGAGCTTCAACCGGGGGATGGCCGAGCCGCTGGCGCTGGGCGTCGCTGCGATTGGTCTGGCCCAGGGCGGCTGCCTGGAGCTCCTGCCGCCCGAGGCGCGGGGGCTGTTGATTTTCGAGTACTCGGACGGGCCACTCCGTGAAAAAATCGAAGAACTCCTGGGCGACCCGGAGCGGACCCGTTCCATGACCGACGCCGCCTCGCGCTTCATCCGCGAGCGCCACAGCCTGGAGGCGATGACCGAGGGCTACGTGGAGCTATACAGGCGGGTGCTGCTGGAGGGGAAACGGCCGGCGGATTCGGGCCGGCCGCCGCGCGCGCCCCGCCTCCCGGGCGTCGAGGACTCCGACCGCACGCCGCCCGCCGTGGACGGCGAGGGCTACGCCGGGCCGCACCTGGACCCCGGCCTGGGAGATAAGAAGCTGCTGTGACGCGGGGAGCGTCGGGGGAGGCGCCGGCACGCGTTTTTGCCGCCGGGCGGCACCCTTGCGCTCCAGGGGGAGAGGGTTCCGCAAAAACCGTGACGGCGCCGGCCCGAAACGCACCGCGCTATCTTGAAAAACCGAACGCCCCCGGCTTATCTTGAAAACCATGGAAGACCTCCGCCGCGAGCTCGAGCGCTTCATCACCCCCGGACTGGCCCGCTACGCCCTGTCCGAGGCCGCCCGCATAGACGACCTCCTCGGCGAGCTGGGGACCCTGGAGCGCCGGTACCACACCCTGGCGCGGGCCTGGCCGCTGCGCTGGACCCTCACCGCCGGGGACGAGGGGCCGGTGCTCCTGGAGCCCGGAACGGCGCTGGTCTGCGCCCCGGCCGATGACGCCTACGAGACCGACGCCGCGGTGGCCGAGCTACTCCTGGCCGCCCTGGAGGAGTACTCGGGCCGCCTGTTGGCCTGGGGCGGCGGGGTGCTGGTCGCCTTCTTCCCGGAGACCGGCAGCGTCGCCCACCTCTTCCGCGCCTGCCTGACCACCGAGCAGCTCTTCGAGGAGCTGGACCGCGCGCCCCGGGTAGCCATCGCCGGGGGGAAGGGCGGGCTCTTTATTTTGGAGGCGCTGGGGCGGTATCTGGCGCTGCCGGCGGGCCGGGCGGTGGAGGAGGCGTTGGGGCTCCTGACCCACACCCCCGCGGGACGGGCCTACCTCTCCGGGGAGCTGGCGGAGGTCGTCAGCGAGCGGTTCCAGGTCCGCCCGGAGGAGGGGTACTTCTCCCTGGGGTCCATGGAGCGGGGGAAGCGGGTGATGTCGGCCCAGGTGGACGACCCCATCCCGGAGCCGCCGGAGAGGCTCCTGGACCGGTTGAGCCGGGCGGCGGCGGGCATGGAGCGCGCCCGGCCCTGGCTCGCCCCGTGGCAGCTCATCCCCCTCGGCTCGCACCACCAGGGCGAGCGGCGCCTGGCGGTGGAGGGGGTCCTGGCCCTGGGCTGGCCCGGCCCCCGGGAGCTGGTGGAGGAGGGCCGCGACGAGGCCCAGGGCCGCCTGCGCGTGGAGGCGGAAATCTGCGCCAACTGGGGCGGCGAGCTCTGGGGCGCCGTGCCCCGTGAGGGCGGATTGGCCACGCTCTACGTCTTCGCCGAGCCCTCGGCGGCGGCCGGGGCGGGCCACGCCGTCCTGTCGGAGTTCGGCGACCGCTCCGGCGGTCTGGCCGCCGGCCCCTTGAGCGATTACTACCTGCGCGGGGCCCATTCCTCGGTGGTCGTCCCGGCCGGGGAGCCGCTTCTGCGGGCGGTCCGCTCGGCCGTCCTCGCCCCGGCGGGAACGCTGGTCTGCGACCCCGGGGACGCCCCGGCGGCGGAGCCGGATTTCGAGGAGGAGCGCGAAATCGCCGTCGCCGACCGGCGGCTCTGTCTCCTCGTCCCCTCCCACGCCCGGGAGGAGGCGGGGCAGCCGCTGTTGGGCCTGGAAAAAATCCTGGCCCGCGCCGACGTGTGGCTGGAGGAGCTCCGCCAGGGCCGCCCCGTGGTCGGGGTGGTCACCGGCGAGCCGGGCAGCGGGAAGAGCCGCCTGGCGTCGGAGCTGTGCGACCTGTTCGCCGAGCTGGGCGACGCCCATCTCTTCCGCGCCCAGCCCTGGTGGAGCTACGACCCTTACGGCCTGTGGCGGCGGATGCTTTTGGCGGTGTGGGGGCCGGTCTCCAGCTCCGCGGCGGCCGAGGCGCAGCGGCGGGCCCTGGGCGAAGCGGCCCCCCGGCTGGCCGAGTTCATCGCCCTGTTCACCGGCGGAAAGCTCTCGGAGCCGCTGTGGGGCCTGACGCCGGGCGAGAAGGGTGAAATGGCCGGGGAGCTTCTGCTGGCCGCCATCGAGGCCCGGGGCGGGCGGCCGCTCACCGTGGTCGTGGACGACGCCGAGTGCCTCGACCCCGGCTCCGTGTCGCTCATCCGCTCGCTGACCGGGGCCGGACCGCCGCTGGCCGTCATCCTCTGCGGCGATAAGGCCCCCAAGGGGATGACGACGCCCGCCGTCGCCATCGAGCCGCTGCCGCCCGCCGAGGCGGAGGGGCTGTTCAAGACCCTCTCCGGCCGGGACGCCGGGGCGCTGGGTCCCGTGACGGAGAGGGAGCTCCTGCCGGGGCGCCTGACCTATCTGGCGCTCCTGGCGGTGCGCGACCGGCTGACGACCCTCCACGCCCGCCTGCCGTTGGACCGGCTGGCGGCGGAGCTCTTCGCGCTGGAGTCCGACCCCGGGGCGCTGGAGACGGTGTCGGTCCTCGGGCCGCGCTTTTCGGCCGGGGACCTGGCCGCCGTCACCGACGACGTCTCCCCGCTGCGGGCCCGGCTGGCCGAGTGCTCCCTGGTGAGCCGGGAGGGCGGAGAGTACACCTTCGCCGGGCAGTCCGCCTGGCGGGCCGCCTACGCCGCGGTGGACCCCGGACGCCGCCGCGAGCTGCACTTCAACGCCGCCCGCTTCTACCAGCGCCAGCACGGCGGGGTGGTGGCCCAGGCGGTGAACCATTTCATGAACTGCGGCGACCCGGCGGAGCGGGTGACCGCCCTGGAGCTGGCCGGGCAACTGGCCGCCGAGGTGGGCTCCTTCGACGCGGCCATCTCCTACTACGCCGACGCGGTGGAGGCCGCCCCGGACCGCCGGGCCGTCCGGAGGCTCCGCGCCGGGCTGGCGGGGATTCTCGCCTCGGAGCGCCGCTTCATCGACGCCGGCGCTATCCTGGTGGAGCTCCACGACCAGGCGGAGGAGGGGGAGGAGGCCGAGCGGGCCGAGCTGGCCCTCCAGAACGCCGCCATCCACTGCGCCACGGGGGAGCCGGACGAGGTCGCGTTCTGGACCGGCCGGTCGGCGGCCTGCGACCCCGAGGGCCGCTGGGACGCGCGGCGCGAGCTTCTGCTGGGCGAGACGGCGCTGCGAATCAACAAGCGGGAGGATGCGCTCGTCCACCTCGAGCGGGCGGGGGAGGACGCCGGACACGACGGCGCGCGGGCCCGGGCGCTTCTGGGGAAGACGCTCCTGGCCCTGGACCGCCCCGACGAGGCCTACGGGCCGCTGGCCTCCGCGCTGGAGTGGGCGGAGGCGACCGGCCACCTCTCCCTGGCCGCCGAGGCGCAGCAGGGGCTGGCCGAAATCTACCAGAACCGCCGCGAGACGACCCAGGCCCTCGAAGCGCTGGAGGCCGCCCTGGCCCGGGAGCGCTCCCTGCTGCAGGCCGGGCAGGTGGCCGAGACCCTGGCCCGCCTGGGCGAGCTGTACACCGAGCACGGACGCGGCCCGGAGGCGGAGGCCGCCCTCCACGAGGCGGAGCGGACCTTCGAGCGCCTGGGCAACGAGCCCCGCCGGGCGGCGGTCCGGCAGGAGCGGGCGTTGGTGCTGACGAATCTGGGGCGACTGGCCGAGGCCCGCGAGGTCACCGAGGAGCTCCTGCGCGCCCGTCAGGGTAAGCGGGACCGCTTCGGCACGGCCCGGTTGTCCTGCGAGCTCGGACGGCTGGCCGATTACCTGGGCGACTGGGCCGCCGCCTCCCGCCACCTCGACTCGGCTCTGGTGGGGGCCAAGGAGCTGGGGGACGCCGAGCTTTTAAAAAAGGCCCGCCTGGCCTACGCCGACGCCCTCCTCGGCCGGGGGGAAACGGCGGAGGGGTTCGAGACGCTGCGCGAGGCGGGGGACGAGGAGGAGACCGAGCACCGGACGGCGGAGTTCTACCGCTCGCTTCACCTCTTCTCCGAGGCGGCCGCCCTCCACGAGCGGGCCCTCGCCCGGGGCGACGGGGAGGACCCGCGGCTGCGGCTGGCCCTGTCCCTGGACCGCCTGACCTCGGGGGACACCGCCGGGGGGCGGAAGGTCGTGGAGGGCGTCGAGTGGCCCAAGCGCCCGGACCACGAGCTCACCCTGAACCGCCTGTGGGCCCGGGCGCTCCACGAAAAGGGGCTGGGGCGGAAGGCGGCCGAGGCCTGCCGCGACTACCGGGAGAGGGCGGAGGCCTCCGGCGACCTGCGCCACCGGCTCCGGGCGGCCCGGCTCGCGGCGGACGTGGACTCCCTCGCCGGCGACACGGAGCGGGCCCGGGCGACGCTCGACGAGGCCCTGGGTTACCCCGAGGTTCCGGCCATCACCTGGCAACTCCGCCTCCTGGCGGGACTCCTGGCCGGGCGGGCGGGGGACGCCGAGGCCCGGCGCGCCCATTTCCGGCAGGCGCTCGGGATGTTGGAGCGCCTGGCGGCCGGACTCCCGGACAAACGACTCCGCAGCCGACTCCTGGCGGGCGACTCGGCCCAAATCCTCCGGCGGGGGTGAGCGTGGCCCGGCAGAATCCGAAAAAAACCCCGATGATGCGCCAGTACCTCGCCTTCAAGGAGCGGTACCCCGACCACCTGCTCCTGATGCGCATGGGCGACTTCTACGAGAGCTTCGGGGAGGACGCCCGGCGGGTGGCCGAGGCGCTGGACATCGCCCTCACCACCCGGGACAAGGGGCAGCCGGACGCCGTCCCCCTGGCCGGAATCCCGCACCACGCGCTGGGGTCGTACCTGCCGAAACTTCTGGCGGCGGGGCACCACGTGGCGCTGGCGGAGCAGCTCGTCGAGGGGGACCCGCTGGACGCCACCTCCTCGCCCGCGCGTTCGTCGGGCGCGCAGACCAAAAAACGGGGCGAAGGCGACACGGGGCTGGTCGAGCGCGAGGTCGTCCGCCTCTACTCCCCGGGCACGCTCTACGAGGACGAGCTTCTGGGCGGCGCCCGGTCCAGCTACCTCGCCGCCCTGGCCGAGGGGCGGGGCGGGTACGGCGTGGCCCTGGCCGAGCTCTCCACGGGGGAATTCCTGCTGGCCGAGTTCGCCGGTCCCAACGCGCGGGAGCCGGCCCTGGCGGAGATTTCCCGCCGCGCGCCGAAAGAGATTCTGCTCCCCGAATCCGCCGTCCACCTGGCGGCCGAGCTCCCCCCCGAGGCCGGGGTCACCCGGCGGCCGGACACCGATTTCACCCCGGACGCCGTGCGCCGCCTGCGGGAGCATTTCGGGGTGGACACCCTGGACGGATTCGGGGTGGGGGAGTGCAAGCTGGCGCAGCGGGCCGCCGCCGCCCTCGTCGCCTACCTCGGGGAAACCCAGCTCGGCGGGCCGCTGGGCCTCCGCCCGCCGAGGCCCCTCGAGCGGGGCGAATTCCTCCGCCTGGACCGGCCCACGGTGGACACCCTGGAGCTGGTCACCTCGTCCGCCGACCGGACGAGCAGCCGCCGGAGCCTGCTGGAGCAGCTGGACCTGACGCGGACCCCCATGGGCCGGCGGCTGCTGCGGGGCTGGCTGGTGGCGCCGCTGGCGCGCCTGGGACCGATTCTGGAGCGCCAGGCCGCCGTGAGCGACCTGGTGACCGACGCCGACGCGCGCGCCCTGGTGCGAGAACCGCTCTCCGGCATCGGCGACCTGGAGCGGGCCGCGGGACGGGTGACGCTGCGGAAGGCCGCGCCCCGGGACCTCGTCTTAATCCGCGACGCCCTCGGCCGCGCCCCCGCGCTCGTCGCATGGCTGCGGGGGAGGCAGGCGGACGCCTGGAAAAATATCGGGGCGGGGCTGGAGGAGCTCTCCGGGGCCGGAGAACTTTTAACGAGGGCGCTGGTCGAGGAGCCGGGGCAGGTCGGCTCCGGCGGTGTCATCGCCCGCGGCTGGGACCCCGACTTCGACCGGGCCAACTCCGAGCTCGCCGAGGCGGAGGACTGGATTCGCGGGCTCCAGGAGAAGGAACGAGGGCGCACCGGCATCTCCAATCTCAAGGTCGGCTTCAACAAGGTCTTCGGATATTTCATAGAAGTGCCGCGCTCCAAGGCGGACCGCGTCCCCGAAGACTACCTCCGCAAGCAGACCCTGGTCGCCGCCGAGCGCTACATCACCCCGGAGCTCAAGGAGAAGGAGGCGGTGGTCGTCCGGGGCCGGGAGCGCCTGGCCGGTCTGGAGGCCCGGCTCTTCCGCCGGCTGCTGGAGGAGCTGGACGGCTGGAAGGCGGAGCTGGCGGCGCTCTCCGGGGCGCTGGCGCGGCTGGACGTCGTCGCCTCCCTGGCGGAGACGGCCGCCCGGGGCGGATGGTGCCGGCCCGCGCTCGACGAGTCGCGCGACCTGGAGCTCCTCGACGCCCGGCACCCGCTGGTCGAGCGCCACGGCAAGGGCCCCTTCGTGCCCAACGACTGCCGCCTGTCCGCCGGGGACCGGCAGATAATGATTCTCACCGGCCCGAACATGGCCGGCAAGTCCACCTACCTGCGGCAGGTGGGGCTGGCGGTGATTCTGGCGCAGATGGGCTCCTTCGTCCCGGCGCGGGAGATGCGCCTGGGGCTGGTGGACGCGGTCTTCACGCGGGTGGGCGCCGCCGACGACATCGCCCGCGGCCTCTCCACCTTCATGGTCGAGATGACCGAGACCGCCCGCATAGTCAACTGCGCCACGCCGAAAAGCCTGTTGCTGTTGGACGAGGTGGGCCGGGGGACGAGCACCACCGACGGCGTGGCCATCGCCTGGGCCGTGGCCGAGCACCTGCACGACTCACCGGGACTCGCGGCGCGGACCGTCTTCGCCACCCACTACCACGAGCTGACGCGGCTGGTAGAGGTGCTGCCGCGGGCGTTCAACATGCAGATGGCGGTGTCGGAGTCGGGCGGCGAGGTGCGGTTCCTGCACCGGGTGGAGGAGGGCGCGGCGCGCTCCAGCTACGGGGTGCACGTGGCGCGGCTGGCCGGTCTGCCGCGGGGGGTCATCCGGCGGGCGCGGGCGCTCTTGAAGGAACTGGAGGACGGCCGCGTCGGCGCCCCCACCGCCCAGATGGCCCTGACTACCCCCGAGCCCGGCGACGACGAGCCCGACTACGGCTGGCTGGCGGCGGAGCTCCGCGGAGTCGAATTGGAAACCTTGTCCCCCCTGGCCGCCCTGAACCTTCTGGCCCAGTGGCGCAACCGCCTCACCGGCGACGGGAAAGAGGAAACCGAATGATAGAGCAGGAAACCCTGGTCGAGGCGATTCGCCAGGTGGGGGACAAGGCCCACCCCTGGCGCGGATTTCTGCTGGTCGCCGAGCGCCAGCGCCGACTGACGCGCGGCGGAGACCCCTACCTCACCCTGCGGCTGGCGGACACGAGCGGCTCCGTGGACGCGGTCCTGTTCTCCGACAACCCCAACTTCGAGAAGGCCGCCGACCCCTCCACGGTCTATGTCGCCGTGCGGGGGAACCTGGAGCGGAGCCCCAAGTACGGCCTCCAACTCACCATCGCCGACATCCGCCCGGTGCGCGAGGACGACCGGGAGCTCGGCTTCGACGAGGCCCTCCTCACCCCCTCCACCCCCTACGACGTGGACGCGATGTGGGACGAGCTTTCGGGGCTGGCCGGGGAGGTGGCCCACGAGAAGCTGCGGGAGACGGTGCAGCTTCTGCTGAAGGACAACGAGGAGGCGGCGCGGAGATGGCCCGCCGCCCAGCGCGTACACCAGGCCTACCGCGGCGGCTGGCTCGAGCACACCCTCTTCGTCGCGCGCGACGCGCAGTATTTTTCCCAAAAATACCCCGAGCTGGACGCCGACCTGTTGATGGCCGGGGCGATTCTCCACGACGTGGGCAAGCTGGTGGAGCTCGACGGGGAGCCGACCTGCGAGTACACCGACGAGGGGCGGCTGGTGGGCCACGTGGTCCTCGGGGCGCAGATGGCGCGGAAGGCGGGCGAAATGGCCGGCCTCGACGGGCGGACGCTGCTCCTGCTGGAGCACCTGATTCTGGCCCACCACGGCGAACGGGAGTACGGGGCGGCCGTCCTGCCCAAGACGCGCGAGGCGGTGGTCCTGTACCACATAGACAACATCGACGCCAAGCTGGGCATCTTCCGGCGGCGCGTGGATGAGGACCCGGCGGGTGGGGATTGGACCGGGCGGGCGTGGGAGTTCGGCAACCAGCAGCTCTGGCGCGGCGAGGGGAACTAGCGGCGCACCGGTACGCAGATTGCGATTCCGTAGGGGCGGGCCTCCGTCCCCGCCCGTTGCGATGCCGTAGGGCGGCCCCTCCGCGGGCCGCCGCGAATTGCGATGCCGTAGGGGCGGGGCTCCGTCCCCGCCCGTTGCGATGCCGTAGGGCGGGGATTCCTATCCCCGCCGCGTTTAGGAACCCCCCCCCCCACCCCCACCCCCCCCCGGGGGGGGGGGCGGAGGCCGCCCCCACCGG
>CAYTCV010000074.1:0-9548 GCA_964436465.1 uncultured bacterium | reverse complement strand
CATCGCCACCCTGGATGAGCTGATGGAGAATAACCCCGAGCATGCCGCCGAGATAGAATAGATAGGCATGGCGCAGCTGGCCGAGTTCCGCGCGAGCATGAACGCCCGGGCGGAGGAGGAGGGTCTCGACAAGGCGATTACGGTTTACGAGTCCATTATCCGCATAGCCGAGGAACGCGGTGAGACCAACCAGTGGGTGTTCAAGGCCAAGGAGCGCCTGGCGGACCTTGTTCCGTAGGTATATATACTCAACCTTTTGCCTGGTGCCCGGCGGAATAAGCCCCCCTCCCCGGCCCTCCCCCCAAGGTGGGGAGGGAGAACAAGGAGTAAAGTGGCCGCACGTTATGATAACCGCAAGGCCGACGAGATGCGGCCGGTGAAATTCACCCGCAACTACATCGAGCACGCCGAGGGCTCGGTCCTCGTCGAGTTCGGCGGCACCCGCGTCGTCTGCACCGCCACGGTGGAGCAGGGCGTCCCGGCCTGGCTCAAGGGCGCGGGCAAGGGCTGGATAACCGCCGAGTACGCCATGCTCCCCCGCTCCACGGGCCAGCGGAGTAAGCGGGAGAGCTACGGCCGCCCCAGCGGGCGCTCCCTGGAAATCGGCCGCCTCATCGGGCGCAGCCTCCGGTCGGTGACCAGGCTGGAGAAGCTCGGCGAGCGCACCGTCACCCTCGACTGCGACGTGCTCACCGCCGACGGCGGCACCCGCACCGCGGCGATTACCGGTAGCTGGTTGGCCCTGCACGACGCGCTGGTCTGGCTCGGCGGCGGCGAGGAGACGGGCGCCCTGCCAATCGCCGACCACGTGGCCGCGGTGAGCGTGGGGGTCGTGGCCGGGGACGAGCTTCTGGACCTGTGCTACCGCGAGGACGTGGCGGCCGACGTGGACGCCAACGTGGTGATGACCGGCGCCGGGAACGTCATCGAGGTCCAGGCCACCGCCGAGGGAAAGCCCTTCGACCGCGCCTGCCTCGACCGGCTTTTGGACCTGGCCACCAAGGGAATCAACGAGCTGGTGGCGCTCCAGCGCAAGGTCCTGCAGGGATGACCGATGCCCGACACGGATAACGAGCTTTCCTGGTGGGTATACCCCCCCGCGCTCTACCCCTGGCGGGCCCTGGCCGGGGTGGCGGTCTTGAGCCTGGTGGTGATTTTCCTCATCTACTACGCCGGCGGCCCGGCGGTGGGCATCATCGGCGGGGGCGTCATCTTCTTCGTCCTCAACGGATTCTTCCTCCCCTCGAGCTACACCCTCGACGGGGAGGGGGTGGTCTGGCGGCGGCTGTTCTTCCGGTTCAAGCGGCCCTGGAGTCACTTCCGCTGTTACTACGCCGACCGCTTCGGGGTGATGCTGACCCCGGGCATCCGGCCGAGCCGGCTGGACCCCTGGCGCGGCATGAACCTGTGGTTCGGGGCCGATGACGATAAAAATCCGAAAGGCACCAACCGGGACCGGGTGCTGGCCTTCATCAGACGGTACGTGAAGCCCTACCGTCCCCCGATGGACCACCGGGACATTCTGGGTTGATTTCCCCCGTTCCCCGTCGGAGCGGGACCGGAAAGAGTCGAACATGATGGGCATGGGTGGAGCGAAGCGGTTCGAGTGGCGGGCGTCGCCCCCCGACTGGCGGGGTCGGCACCGTATATGCCGCGAGCTCCTCATCCACCCGGTCACGGCCCAGGTGCTCCTCAACCGCGGCATAGGCAACCCCGCCGAGGCTTTCTCCTTCCTGTACGGCGCCGTCCACCACGACCCGTTCAAGTTCCTTCAGATGGAGACGGTGGTTGACAGAATCACCCGGGCGGTGGAAGACGGCGAGAGCATCTTCGTTTTCGGCGACTACGACGTGGACGGCATCACGGGCACGGTGGCGCTGGTGGACTTCCTCACCCGAATAGGCGCCCGCGTCGGCCACATGGTCCCCAACCGGCTGACCCAGGGGTATGACCTTTCCCCCAAAGTCGTGGCCGATACGAAGGCCGCCGGGTACGGTCTCCTCGTGACCAACGACTGCGGAGTAACGGCCCACGAAGCCTCCCGGCAGGCCAGGGAACTGGGGTTGGACCTCATCATCACCGACCACCACCTTCCCGACGAGAAGTTGCCCGACGCGCTGGCCATCATCAACGGCAACGTGGGCGGGTCCGGCTACCCCTTCTCCGGCCTGGCCGGGGTAGGGACCGTGTTCAAGGTCATCAGCGCCCTGTCCGCGAGACTCGGTCGGGGGCCGGACCCCGAGGAGTACCTGGACCTCGTCGCGCTGGGTACGGTGGCCGACGTCTCGCCGCTGGTGGACGAGAACCGCGCCCTGGTGGTGGCCGGTCTGGCCCGGATGAACAACATCCCCCGCCTGGGCCTGGCCGCGCTCATAGACTCGGCCGGACTGGGGGGGAGGCGAATAGGCGCGAAGCAGCTGTCCTACGTTCTGGCCCCCCGCCTGAACGCCGCCGGTCGAATCGCCACCGCCGAGGTCGGAGTGGAACTCCTGCTCTGCGAGGACGCCGACGAGGCCTACCGGCTGGCGATGCGCGTGGAGTCGCTCAACCGTCAGCGGCGGTTAATCGAGTCCGAGACGACTAGGGAGGCCATGGCCCTGGCCGAGGACGACATCGCCTTCGAGGAAGTGCCGGTCATCGTCGTGGGGAGCAACGACTGGCACCCGGGGGTGGTGGGAATCGTGGCCGCCCGGCTGGCCGACCGTTTCGCCCGCCCGGCGATGGTCTTTGGTGAGATGGGGCGCGGCTCGGCAAGGGGGTACGGCGATTTCGACGTTATCGGCGCCCTGGACGAATGCGCCGACGTCCTCGAGGATTACGGCGGCCACCTCCACGCAGCCGGTGTCCGCATCAAGTTCCCCAACCTCCCGGAGCTGCGGCGGCGAATCAACAAAATTGCCCGGCGCAAGCCTATCGCTCCCCACCCGCTCCTCGAAATCGACGCCGAGCTCCGCCTGACCGCCATCAATGAGCATCTCCTGTGGGAAATCGAGCGGCTCGACCCGTACGGAATAGGCAATCCCGAGCCGGTGTTCCACGCCGGCGGGGTCATGCTGGCCGACGAGCCGCGGGTCGTGGGTAAGAACCATCTCAAGCTCGTCCTGACCCAGGACGGCGCCTCGTTGGAGGCCATCGCCTTCGGCCGCGCCGACCTGGCCAGTTACCTGCCCCGCGCCCGTCCCTTCGACGTCGCCTTCCATCTGGAGCGCAACACCTTCCACGCCGGGTCCAACATCCAGCTCCGGGTGCTGGATTTCGACCTGGTGGAGCGGGTGGAAAGCGGGCCCTCCAGCGTGTCCGTGGACGACCGCCGCGATTCGGCGGCTCTGGACGACCGACGGCGAGCCGTCCTGGAGATTGTGTCCGCGGGACCGACGGTCGTCTACGCCGGACCCGAACGCCGCCGGGACATCCAGCGCTTCCTCGCCCTGAGCGGGTATCTGCCCGCCACCGTTCCTACCGACCTCGACGAAAAGCACTACCTCTTTTGGGAGACCCTGACCATCGGCGGGTTCAAGGACCTTCCCGAGGTGTGGGCCTGCGTCTGCGACCCCTTCGACAATCCCTACGACGCGATTCTGTTGCGGGAGCTGGGACGGATTACCCGGAACCTGCACCTGGTACTCCTCTACGAGCGGCAGGACCTCAAGGAGCTGCACCGCAAGGCGCTGGACCGCGTGCGCCTGGCGGAAATCTACCGCGACCTGCCCAAGGACGAGCCGTTCAACGACGACATCATCGTCCAGTTGTGCGGTCGGTGGCTGACCCGGGGGGAGGCCCGGCTGGCCTTGAGCATCTTTCTGGACCTGGGGCTTCTGACCCGGCGGAACGGCAGTTACGAGGTTGTGTCGGTGCAGGACCGGCGGGACCTCTCCAAGAGCTTCACCTATCAGCGCCTGGTGCGTTTCGGGGCCGAGGGGCGCCGCTTCTTCCGCCAGCAGATGGAGCTCGAGGGCCGGGAGCTCCTCCAGCTCCTGTTGAACATCTACAGCACCGTCGGCTAGGACGGTCTTTCTTGCGTGGATTGACGCTTCTTTCCGTGGCTCTCGCCCATCTCGCCGTCGGTCAGACGACCGTCACGCCCCAGGGCGAGCTCATCCAACCGGTTTCGGGTCCCCCGTCACCCGCCGTCCAGGATTACTCGCCGGCGCCCTACTCCGACGAGGTGGCGGCGCTGGTGGACCTCATCGACGTCGGGGACGTCGGGGACGCCCTCGACATGGTCCTCGCCGCGGACACCCGCTTCACTCCCACCGCGGGCTGCTTCGACACCGGCGCCTCGCTGGCCGACTCCCTGCGCGCCTGGGGCTATGCGGTGGACGAGGACCCCTTCTACACCACGCTGGTCTTCTCCGGCGTGGACGCGGCCGGTGAAAATCTGTGCGCCGTGGGGCAGGCCGGGCTCATCTACACCTCCTCCGACGGCGGCGTTCTCTGGACGCGCCGGGACGACGGCACCGTTCCCGCGAGCCTCTACGAGACGGCCTTCGCCGCCGACGACCCGACGCAGGTCTGCGCGGCCGGCTCCTCGGGGACGTTTCTCACGAGCGACGACGGCGGGGTGACCTGGACGGCCCGCGAGCTCCCCGGCGAGGGCTCCCTCACGGTCACCGCGCTGGCGCGGCCGGCGACCGACGTGATTTACCTCGCCGGATACACCCCCGACGGGATGGCGACCCTGAAGAGCACGGACGGCGGAAAACACTGGGATTACCTGAATCACGGCTTTCCCGCCGGCGCCATCTGCTTCGGGATGTGCTTTCTCGACGAGGACACGGGCTGGCTCTGCGGCGGGACGACCGGCTCGCCATACCGGGCTTGCATCTCCCGGACCACCGACGGCGGGGAAAGTTGGGGTCTCTGGTCGGCCGACGGCCCGCTCGTCGTCAACCTGTCCTTCGCCGATGCCGATACCGGCTTCGCCGCGGGGAACGACTACGAGACGATTTTCAGGACGACCGACGGCGGTGCGAGCTGGGAAATGGTCCACCGCCTCGACGGGCCGGATTACGAGTACCTGGGCGACATCGAGGCGCTGTCGGTCACGGACGCCGTGGCGGTGGGCTACGGCGGCTGCGTTCTCGCGACGACCGACGGCGGCGATATCTGGGATTATCTGCGCGAGCCGTCCGACGACCCCGACTACGGGCACCGGACCGCCCTGGCCGCCGTGGACTCCGGGCGCTGGTTCGCCACGGGCTACGGCGCTTTCGAGCTGACCGAGGACGGCGGCATCGGCTGGAACAACCTAATCGCCGGGTTGGGCCTGCCGCCGGCGGTGAACGTCTACGCCCACAAAACCGGCGCCGCTCTGGAGCCGGGGCCGCTCGTCATCGCCCCCTACGACTGCGTCTCGGAGAATCCGTGGTTCGACGCGCCGGGGGCCGACGCCAACGGCTCGGGGACGGCGGCGGCGCTGGTGGCCGCGAAGGCGCTGGGCGCGTTGGATACCGAGCGCGACCTGGGATTTCTCTTTACCGCCACCCGCTACTCGGGCGGGGATTTAGGCCAGTCGGGAGCCCGCCGCTTCCTGGCTAAAAATCCCGGCTTCGACTTCCGCTCGATTCTCGACCTGGAGGCGGTGGGCTACGCCAACGACGCCAACCTGGACCTTCTCCTGACCGGCAACGTTCCGGGGGAGGAGCTGACCGACGCCGTTTACGGTTACGCCCGCGACTACGTCTCCGACCTCCCCCTGTACCGGACGACCAACGGCTTCGATTTCGGCCACGACCAGGGCGCTTTCTGGGACGCCGGCTTCCCGGCCGTCCTTCTCGAAGAATACTACCCGGCGGACGACGAGCGGAACTTCAACATCGGCACCGTCCACGACACCCGCGACACGCTCGCCCCGGGCCAAGTCCTCCACGCCGCCCGGCTGGCCACGGCCTTCGCCGCCGCCGAGGCGCTCTTCGCCGACGAGGTGGCCCTGGAGCCGCGCGACCCCTACGTCTTCCCCAACCCATTCCGGCCCGGACGGGGGCACGCGACCATCACTTTCGCCGGGATGCCCGCCGGCGGGCTGATTCGGGTGTTCGACGTCACGGGCGCGCAGGTATACGAGGGGACCGCCGACGAGGGGCCCTTCGTCGAGGACGGTCTGGCCACCTGGCGCCACACCTGGGACGCGACGAATTCCAGCGGCGCGCCCCTGGCGGGCGGCGTCTATATTTACTATGCTCAGGGTCCGAAGGGTGACGCCGTGGGCAAGCTGGCCATCCTCCCCTGAAAGGCTTGGCGTGACCGATTACCGCCCCACCATCGCCTTCGAGGTCCACCTGCAGCTCGACACCGCGTCGAAGGCCTACTGCGGCTGCGCTGTGGTTTTCGGCGCGGAGCCCAACACGGTCGTCTGCCCGGTGTGTACCGGCCAGCCCGGCGCGCTCCCCGTCCCCAACCGCGGCGTCTTCGAAAAGGCCGTCCGCGTGGCGGCGGCCCTGGGCTGCGAAATCGCCGAAAAGACCCACTTCGACCGGAAGAACTACTTCTACCCCGACCTGCCCAAGGGCTATCAAATCAGCCAGCACCCGGTGCCCGTGGGTCGCGCGGGCGAATTCCGCTTCCCCGCGGAGCGCTACGGCGAGGCGGCCGACGCGGTCGTCAAAATCAGCCGCGTGCACATCGAAGAGGACACCGCCAAGGCGGTCCACGACGAAAAGGGCGACACCCTCATCGACTTCAACCGCGCCGGGGTGCCGCTCATGGAAATCGTCACCGAGCCCTGCATTCCAAATCCAGACGTAGCCTACGCCTACCTCACCGCGCTCAAGGAAACCCTGGAGTACCTGGACGTCTCCACGTGCAGCATGGAGGAGGGCTCGCTGCGGGTGGACACGAACATCTCCGTGGCCCCGGCGGATTCAATACAGCTGGGGACCAAGGTGGAGGTGAAGAACCTCAACTCGTTCAAGGCGGTCAGGGCGGCGCTGGAGCACGAGTTCGAGCGCCAGACGGGGATTCTGGCCTCGGGGGGGAAGGTGGTTCAGGAGACGCGGCACTGGGACGACCGCGAGGGCGTGACCCTGCCCGGTCGGGTAAAGGAAGAGGCGATGGATTATCGTTACTTCCCCGAGCCGGACATCCCGCCGCTGGCGATTCCCCGGGAGTGGGTGGAACAGATTCGCCGAAAACTGCCGGAGCTGCCGCAGCGGGCCCGCGAGCGTCTGCACGCCGCCGGGCTCTCGGGCTACGACGCCTGGGTGCTGGTGGCGGAGCGGGAGAGGTTGCGCTACTACGAGGCGGTCGTCGCGGCCGGAGCTCCCGCGAAACGAAGCGAAGCGGGTAATGCCCTGGCAAAACCGGCCGCCAACTGGGTCAACGGCGACCTGGCGGCAATCTTGAAGAATGAGAACCGCGGCTTCGGCGACTGCCCCCTGCCTTCCGCTCAACTGGCGGAATTAATCGGGCTGGTCGAGGGCGGGAAGCTGGGCGGGAAGGCGGCCAAAGAGGTTTTAGAGCGGGCGTACAGGGGTGAGGGCTCGCCGGCAGAGCTGGTGGAGAAGCACGGTCTGGGGCGGATTTCCGACGAGGCCGGCATCGAGGAGGAGGTCCGGCGGGTCATCGCGGAGCACCCCGCCGAGCGCGAGGCGTACCGGGCGGGCAAGGCGCAGTTGGCGAAATTTTTCGTGGGGCAGGTGATGCAGGCCACGCGGGGCAAGGCGGACCCGAAGCTGGTCAATGCGCTGGTGGAGCGGCTGTTGAACGAACCGGGGTAGCGTTATTAAGCTAATGTAGGGCGGGGATTACCTTCGGTCGCAGATACCCATCCCCGCCGCTTCGCCCCGTACTACGGCCTGCGATGACGTAGGGGCGGGGCGTAGGACGAGTCCTCTGTCCCCGCCCGCGGGCGACCGTAGAGGGTCGCCCCTACGATTAAGGTTCGCGGTGCATTCCGTAGGGCGGGGAATCCCTTCCCCGCCGCTTTTTGCCCCTCACCCCAACCCTCTCCCCAGAGGGGAGAGGGGGTCGTTATCGCCGGAAGGCGATGAGCTTGGGCTCGGTGAGCTCCTCGAAGACGTAGCGCGTCCCCTCCCGACCCATCCCGGAGCCCTTGACCCCGCCGTAGGGCATGATGTCGGCGCGCCAGGTGGGCGACTCGTTGACCAGCACCGCGCCGGCCTCCAGCTCCTCCGCCGCCCGCAGCGCCGCGTCCAGATTCTTCGTGAAAATGGACAGGTTCAGGCCGTAGTCGTTCCGGTTGGTCCACGCGACGGCCTCGTCCAGCGTGTCGTAGGGGACCAGGCTCACCACGGGGGCGAAGACCTCCCGCTCGACGACCTTGGCCTCCAGTTTCACGCCGGTCAGGACCGTGGGCCGGATGACGTTCCCCTCGCGCGTCCCGCCGGTGAGCACGAGCGCTCCGCCCGCCCGGGCCTCCTCAATCCAGGAAAAAGCGCGGTCCGCCTCGGCCGTGGAAATCATCGGCCCCACCAGCACATCCTCCGACGTTGGGTCGCCCACGCCCAGGGCCTCCGTTTCCGTCACGAAGCGGTCGCAGAACTCGTCGAAGATTGTCCGCTCGACGAAGGCGCGCTGGAGGCTGATGCAGCTCTGGCCGGCGAAACCGAAGGCGCCCCGGACCAGGCGCGGGACGGCGAAGTCCAGGTCGGCGTCGGCGGCGACGATGGTCGCGGCGGTGGAGCCGAGCTCCATGGTCAGCTTCTTCATTCCCGCCCGGGTGGTGAGCCAACGTCCCACGTCGCCGGACCCGGTGAAGGTGATGGCCCGCAGCTCCGGTGAGGCGCAGAGCGGTTCCCCTACTTCGGAGCCCCGGCCGGGAACCAGGTTGTACGTGCCGGGCGGCAGGTCCAGGCCGTCCAGAATTTCCGCCAGCACGAAGGCGTCCAGCGGCGTGGACGAGGCCGGCTTGTGCACCACCGTGCAGCCCACGGCCAGGGCGGGGCCCAATTTATGCGCGGTGAGGTTCAGGGGGAAGTTGAACGGAGTGATGGCGGCGATGGGCCCGATGGGCACCCGACGGACCAGTCCGAGCATCCCCCGGCCCACGGGCGAGGAATCCAGCGGGACCTCGTGGCCGGACATCCAGCGGGGGCACTCGGAGGCCAGGGTGAGCGTTTCGATGCAGCGCTCCACCTCGCCCCGGGCCAGGACGACCGGCTTGCCGCACTGGGCGACGAGGATTTGCGCCAGTTCTTCTTTTCTCTCGCGGATGGCGTCGCGGAGACCGGCCACCACATCGGCCCTCCGGTGGGCCGGCCAGAGGCCGTACTCCGCGAAGGCACTCCGGGCCGCCCGGCAGGCCGCCGTAACCTGCTCCGCCGACGCCGCGCCGATGCGTGCGAATTCCTCCCCCGTGTAGGGGTTGGTGACGGCGATGGATTCCGCCTTCCCCGGCGTCCACTCCCCGGCGACGTAGATTTTCTTGGGTTCCATAAAGCCTCCGGTGTTCCAGCCGTCAGCGATTATACGATTTTAGCCCACACCGTGAAGAAAGGGACCGTCGCCGGCCCCTTTCGTCGTCGAGCCATCAACCCTTAGCGAACGAGGACGAGTCGCCGGGTTGCGCTGTTGGTTTCGGTATCGAGCTT
>CAYTCV010000073.1:0-9822 GCA_964436465.1 uncultured bacterium | reverse complement strand
GATGACGTAGGGCGGCCCCTCTGCGGGCCGCCGCGAATTGCGACGACGTAGGGGCGGGGTTTTACCTTCGGTCGCAGTTATGCCTTCGGCCGCAGATACCTATCCCCGCCGCGAATTGCACTTACATAGGGGCCGACCTTTAGGTCGGCCCGTTTTGTTAGAAGGTAGCCCTCACCCCCATCCCCTCTCCCACAGGGAGAGGGGGGCCGCTGCACCCCCCTCCCTAGCCCGTAAGCGCGCTTCCCCCCAGAGGGGGGAGGGGACCTACACCCGGAAGGCGTCCTCGAGGAGCTCCACCTCCGGCTCCCGGCCCTTCGGCCACAGGACGGCCACCACGTCGAAGCGCACGTAGAGCCCCCGCAGCTCGGGCAGGCTCACCAATAGCGCATCGGCCAGGCGGGCCAGGCGGCGGATTTTATCCGGCGTCACGGCCTCACGTGGACCGCCGGCCGGCCCGCGCCGCCGCAGGGCCTTGACCTCAACCACGGCCAGAATCTCGCCCTTGCGGGCGACTAAATCCAATTCCCCGCGCAGGTCCAGGCCGCTCGGGCGCCAGTTCCGGGCAACGACGGTCCAGCCCCGGCGCTCGTAGATTTCGGCCGCCAGCGTCTCCGCCCGCTCCCCCAGCCTCCCCGCCCGCGAATCCACGTCACTCACCGCCGAAGGCCGCGTTGAGCGCCGCCGCCCGGCTGGCCTCCAGGCTGTCGGCCACGGCCACGAGCCAATCGCCGTCTTTTTCAACGAGCACCAGGACCAGCCCCGGCTTTCCCGGCGTGCGGACGGCGAGCTCGACCCGGCCGCCGTCGCCCCCGGGTTCGCCGACGATTTCCGGCCGCGCGCCCGGCTCCAGGTAGGGCGCCAGTCCCGCCGGGTCGCCGTCGCAGAAAGCGGACGCCCCGTCCGGGTCGCCCGCCTCCACCGCGTCGAGAAATCCGCGAAAAGTCCCCCGCCAGGGCTCGGCCTCTTCCCCGCAAAAAAGCGTCGCACAGCCGATAAGCGTGACGCCCAGAATTAACCGGCCCCACTTCACTCCAGGTCCTGCAGGTCGTCGGTGAGGTCCACGTAGGGCTCCTGGGCCTCCTTGGAGCGGGCGTCCATCTCGGCCAGGAGCCGGGAGTCGAGCTCGCGGGCCGGGTTGTATCCGCGGCGCCGCAGCAGGTGGCTCGCCGCCGCCAGCTCCACGATGGTGCCGAGGTTTTTGCCGGGGATGGCCGGGATGACGATTTGGGGAATCTTGATGCCGAGGAGCTCCCGGTAGACCGTGTCCAGGCCCACGCGGTCGTAGTTGTAGCCGCCGTCCCACTGGCGGATTTGGACCACCAGCTCGATGCGCTTCTGGTCGCGGACCGCGTTCACGCCGAACAGGTGGCGGACGTTGATGATGCCTATGCCCCGGATTTCCATGTACTCGCGGACATTCGCCGGGCTGGAGCCCATGAGCACCGTGTCGAAGCGGGCCCGGACCTCGACCACGTCGTCGGCCACCAGGCGGTGGCCCCGGGCCACCAGGTCCAGGGCGCACTCGCTCTTGCCGATGCCCGCCTTGCCCAGAATCAGCACCCCCACGCCGTTGATGTCCACCAGGACGCCGTGGACCTTTTGCACCGGCGCCAGCATCTCGTGGAGGTAGTACCCCAGGACGGTCACCACCTGCTGGGTGTGCTCCGGGCTCATCAACACCGGAATGCCGCCGCCGGACGCGCTCTCGACGAGCTCTCCGGGCGGGTCGTACCCCCGGGTGACCACGAAGCACGGAACGCCGCACTCCTGGGTCAGGCGGTCGAAAACCGCCCGGCGCGTATCCGGGGTCAGCGTCGCCAGGTAGCTGCTCTCGGTGTGCCCCAGTAAAAGCACGCGGGCGGTGGGGAATACGTCGAAATAACCGGCCAGCGCCAGGCCGGGACGCTCGAGGTCGGGCCGGGTGATTTCCCGCTCCAGCGTCTCGTCGCCGGTGACGAGGGTGAGCTCGAGCTTCGACCGGTTGTCCTCGAAGAGGTCACGAACCTTCACCGCCATGGTCCCCCGCTCCCGGGTTGGGGATTTTTTTAAAAAGACGGGGCAAGGGTCGGCGCCCTTGCCCGCGTGAACGGTCCTGGAGGACGCCGGTCCCTATTCCAGCGAGGCCTCGGACTCCGCAATCGCCTCGACGACCGCCCCGGCGTCGGAGGCGTCCAGCAGGCGCTTGCGGAAGGCGGAGTCTTTCAGGAGGCGGGAGAGGCGGGCCAGGGAACGCAGATGAACCGTGTCGCTCTCGGCGCACAACAGGAAAAAGAGCCGGGTCGGCTTGCCGTCCATGCTCTCGAAATCGAGCCCCGCCTTCTTGCGCCCGAAGACGATGGCCAATCCCTCGATGAGGTGGGGCTGTCCGTGGCGCGGATGGGGGATGGCGACGCCGTTCTCCAGGCCGGTGGTGCAGAGCTCCTCGCGGGCGACGACCGCCTCGATGAGCTCCCCGGGCTCCGACAGACGGCCGGTCCGGACCAGGTTGTCCACCAGCTCGGCGATGGCGTCCTTCTTGTCGTCGGCCTGCATGTCCAGAATCACGTTCTCGGGGCCGAAGTAGGAACCGATGTTCATCCGTAATCCTCCTGGTTTATTCCACCGGCGATGGTACTTGAGCGGGGGGCGCTTGGCAAGGGGTGAGTGCGGAATGTACCCGAGACGGTCGGCGGGATGCGGGCCCGGCGAGGCGCGGGATTCCACACCGGCCCCCCCGATAAAAAAGGCCCCGGGGAGCCTCCGAATCTCCGCCATTTTTCCCCGTAAAAAAAGGCCCCCTCGGGGGCCTCGAATCGTTCGGCGATTTTATCCGGCTTCCGGCTCGGTCGGCTCGGCCGGTTCGGGCTTGGGAGCCTTCGGCGGGGCGACCTTGACGCCCTGGATGCGGACCCAGGTGTAGGGCTGCTTGTGGCCGAAGGTGATGGTGTAGCGCTTCCGCTTTTTGAACTTGGTCCCTTTGACCTTGCGGGCGCGGCCCTGGATGGCGATTTCACCCAAAACCTTCACCCCGGCCACGAGCGGCGCGCCGTGGCGGAAATTATCCCCGTCCCCGGTGAACAGGACCTCGTCGAAGACCACTTTCTCGCCGACTTCGCCGGCCAGGCGGTCCACGCGGATGAGGTCTCCCTCGCTGACCCGGTGCTGTTTGCCGCCGGTGCGGATGACGGCGTACATGGCGACCCCTTTTGCTCGTTGGCGGAGGCGTATTGTACCAAAGGGCGCGGGGGGATGTAAAGGGGCGTGGAGTTATTTGTGGAAGGGTAACGCGGCGGGGTGCGATGGTCCCCTCTCCCCTCTGGGGGGAAGCGCGCTTACGGGTCGGGAGGGGGGTTCCTAAAAACGGCGGGGATGGGAATCTGCGGCCGAAGGCATAACTGCGACCGAAGGTAATCCCCGCCCTACGGCATCGCAACGGGCGGGTGTGGACACCCGCCCCTACACCATCGCAGCAAACCTGATGGGTGAGAGCGGGCCCATACAAAAACGCCCCCCCGGGCGCATCATAATTTCTCGATTGCAGAACCGCCCCCCGCAAACCACCCGCCCCCACCGGCGCTCAGTTCGCCGTCTCGGGCGAACCGGCCAGCTTCGGCACGTGGGGCAGCCGGGCCCTCGCCGAATCGCCGCGCAGGAGCATCCAGCAGGTGGCGAGGATGAGCCGCAGGTCGTAGGCGGCCCCGGCCCGCTCCAGGTAGGCCAGGTCGAGGCTGATTTTCCGCGCCAGAATCCACTCGTAGTCGTGGTCCACCTGCTCGGGGGTGATGACCAGCGATTCGTTGATGTAGCGGAGCTGGGCCAGGCCGGTGATACCGGGCCGGAGCTCCAGGATGCGCCGCTGATGGTCGGTAAGGCCGCAGAGGTAGCAGGGGAGTTCGGGCCGGGGACCGACCAGGCTCATCTCGCCCTTGAGCACGTTGAACAGGTTCGGCAGCTCGTCCAGCTTCCACGAGCGCAGGAAGGCGCCCACGCGTGTAATCCGGGGGTCGCCCGCCGAGGTGATGCCGCGTCCGTCCGCGTCCGCCTCCATGGTGCGGAACTTGTACATCCGGAAGATGCGGCCGCGGCGGCCGACGCGCTCCTGGCGGAAAATCACCGGACCCGGCGAGCCCAGGACGATGGCCACGGCGATGACGCCCATCACCGGCGCGAACAGGACCGCACCGGCGGCGGCGGCGACGATGTCCAGGACTCTTTTCAAAAAACTGCGCATCTCGTTAAAGTTCAATCAGTTGAAGTGGAAATATACCCCGCGCCCCCGCGGATTGTCAAGCCTGACCGCCACATATCAGCGCAAAAAAGGTGCCACAGTTTCGTGGAATGGCCCGTGAAGCGAATCTGCGCCGAAAACGGGCCCTTTTCGGGGGTCCCGGCCGAAGGTAAGTCAGTGAAAAAAGGCCCCGACCGCCGCCCGGACGGGGCAAAAAGTAACGCCGAGGCTACCGGGCCCGCCACCGAAGCGCCAGGGCGTTGGCGGATACCGACAGCGAGCTCAGGGCCATGGCCCCCGCCGCCAGCACCGGCGACAGGAGCCCCAGGCCGGCCACCGGCAGCATCCCCGTGTTGTAGGCGAAGGCCCAGAAGAGGTTGCCCTTGATGGTGCCGCGGGTTTTGCGCGCCAGGACGATGGAACGCGCCACCGCCCCGATGCCCCCGTGGACCAGGGTCACGTCGGCCGACTCCACCGCCACGTCGGTGCCCGAGGCCAGGGCGATTCCCACGTCGGCCGCGGTGAGCGCCACGGCGTCGTTGATGCCGTCGCCCACCATGGCCACCCGCGCGCCTTCGGCCTGGAGCCGCCGGACCAGCTCCGCCTTGCCCGCCGGGTCCAGACCGGCGTGGACCTCTTCAATGCCCAGGGCGAGGGCGACCGCCCGGGCCGGGGCCTCGCGGTCCCCGGTGGCCAGGACGGGGCGGACGCCGAGTTTTATCAGCGCGGCCAGGGCCTCGGCGGCCTCGGGGCGCGCCTCGTCGGAAACCGCCAGCACGGCGAGGAGGGTGCCACCCCGGGCCAGGTAGGCCAGACCGGAGCCGGCGGCCGTTTTTTCCGCCTCGAACCCGTCGGCGGCGGAGACGTCAACCCCGGCCGATTCCAGCATGGCGCGTTGACCGAAGAGAACCTCGGTGCCGTCGAGGGTGCCCCGGATGCCGGCCCCGGCCGACTCCTCCACGTCCGCCACGTCCGCGGGGGCGAGTTCGCGCTCACCGGCCGCGGCCTCCACCGCCGCGGCGAAGGGGTGGTTGGAGCCCCGCTCCAGTCCCGCCGCCAGCGCCAGCGCCTCCCCCTCCTCCGCGCCGAAGGTCTGGATTTCCGTGACGCGCGGACGGCCCGCGGTCAGCGTCCCGGTCTTGTCGAAGACCACGGTGTCGACGGAGGCGGCGGTCTCCAGGACGGCGGCGTCGCGGAATAGCACCCCCCGCCGCGCCGCCAGGCCCGAGCCCACGATGACCGCCATGGGGGTCGCCAGCCCCAGGGCGCAGGGACAGGCGACGACCAGGAGGCTGACCGCGTTCACCAGGGCGGCCTCCGCCGACCCGCCCAGCCCGTACCACAGGCCGAAGACGAGCGCCGCGAGCCCCAGGACCACCGGGACGAATATCCCGGCCACGCGGTCCGCCAGCCGCTGGGACGGGGCCTTGGAGGCCTGGACCCGCCCGACCAGCTCGGCGATTTGGGCCAGGACCGACCCGGCGCCGACCTCGGTGACGCGCAGTTCGAGGAGCCCGCCGCCGTTCACCGTTCCGCCGACCACCGCGTCCCCCACGGTCTTGTACACCGGCAGCGGCTCGCCGGTCAACAGCGACTCGTCCACGCTGGAGCTCCCGCGCAGAACGACGCCGTCGGCGGGGACCTTCGCCCCGGCGCGGACCAGGAGCCGGTCGCCCACCCGGAGCTTATCCAGGGGCACCTCGACGGTGGAGCCGTCGGGGTTCAACAACAGGGCGCTCCTGGCCGCCAGGCCGAGGATTTCGCGCAGCGCCCGCCCCGCCCGGCGCTTGGCCCGCGCCTCCAGGTACTTCCCCACCCCGATGAGGGTGACAATCATGGCCGGCGCGTCGAGGTAGTACGGTCCCGGCCAGCCGCCCAGCAGGCGGACGGCGCCGAATATGTAAGCCGCACCGGCGCCCAGGGCGACCAGCGTGTCCATCCCCGGACGCCCGTTCTTCAGCTCCCGCGCCAGGCCCCGGAAGAAGGGCCAGCCCGTGAAGCCCAGCACCAGCGTCGAGAGGACGAGCTGGAGGTACGGCAGGTGCAGCGGCATCCAGAACATCCCCGCCAGGAGCGGCAGGGAGAGGGCGACGCCGGTGAGCACCCGGGCGAGCTGCCACCGTTCCCGGCTTCGGTCCGCCCGGTCGGCGTCGTCCTCCGGCGCCGAGGCGTCCCGCGGAAGCCGGGCGCCGTAACCCGCGCGGTGCACCGCCCCTAAAAGCTCCGCGGGCGTCACGCGGGCCGGGTCGTAGCGCACCTCGGCCGTCTCGGTGCCGAAGTTGACCTCCGCGGCCAGGACCCCGGCGGTCCGCTCCAGCTCCCGGGAGATGTTGCCCGCGCAGTTGGCGCAGTGCATTCCGGTCAATTCCAACCGGATGGTCTTCGAATTATCGTCCGGGGTGTCCACGTGCACCTCCATAAACTATATTCCCGGTCTAAAATCTCGGATAATTTTCAAAAAACGGGGCCCCTGCGGTGCGCACACACCGGGACCTCCTAGAGCTCGGCGCCGTAACCCGCGGCCTCGACAGCCTTCGCAATCTCCTCGGGGTTGGTCCGTTCGGGGTCGTAGAAGACCTCCGCCCACGAGTAATCCGCACTCACCTCGGCCGAGTCCACACCCTTTAGCGCCATTATGGCCCGGGTGACCGTCCGGACGCAGCCGTCGCAGCTCAGACCGGAAAGGTAGATGCTCGTCTTTTCCATATCAACTCCCCACTTATCACGCATTAACAAATATACTCGATAAATCGGCGAATTTCAAGCCCCCGGGCCGAGAAAAGCCGGGACGTGCGCGATGGGCGCGGCTGGGGTAAAATGGGGGACGCCGAGGGAGGAGCAGTGCTCGAACGGGCGAGGGTCGTCGGAATCGTGCTTCTCGGGACCGTGACGGGCCTGGTGGCCCTCCTGGCCGCCTCACGCCCGGTGGAGTCCGGCGAGACGGCGGTGCTCGTCACCGGGGACGACCGGGAGGTGGTTCGCGGCGGCTGGACGGTGGAGCTGCCCGGCCGCGAAATCGAGTGGTACCGCCTCCGGGAGCCGATTCACGGGGAGAGTCTTTTCCTCACCGCCGACGGGGTGCCGGTGCGCGTCCGGTGGTCCGCGACGCGCGTCCTGGACCCGGAGCGGCTGGGGGGGCCGAATCCGGGACCGCCGGGCTGGGACCTGCGGCGGCCCCGGCTGTGGGTGACCTCCGCCGTCGCCCGCCTCGGGGGAAAGTCGGCGTTTGAGGACGTCTACGGTCCGGGCCGGGCGGAATTGACCCGCGACGTGCTGGAGGAGGTCGCGGGGGCGCTGAGCGACTCGGCCGCGGGCGTGGAAGACCTGCGCCTCGTCGCCGTGGTCCCGCTGGGGGACGGGGCGGAGAGGATGCCGGTGCGACCGCCGCGCCTATTGATTCTCGCCCTGGACGACCTGGACCGCGAAACCGTGGAGCGCCTGGCGGCCGACGGGCGCCTGCCGGTGATGGAAAAACTTTCCGGGGCGGGGACCACGGTGTTTTTCGAGAACCCGGCCCCCGACGAGCCGGGCCCGTTCTGGGAAAAAATACTCACCGGCGGATTTGGCGGGAACTGGGTCGAAAGGCGCGCCCGCCGCGGCTGGCTCACCGGCCTCGTCCACGCGCCGCTGCCCCCTGACGACGGCTACGCCGAATCGCTCGACGCGGACGGGACCTGCACGCCGTTCCTCGCCGCGCTCATGGAGGCTTACGCCGGGCCGGAGTACGACCCGCCGGACCCCCGGCTCCTGGCCGGCGAGACGGGTCTGGACGAGTCGGTGCGGGGGGCGGTCGAGGGCTCCCGGGCGGCCGGGGCATTGGAAGACGCAGGCGCCGCCGCGGTCCTCTGGGGCTCGGACACTTTCAAGAAATTCTACGACGCCCTGTGGCCCCTGGTTCAGCGCTACCGGAGCGTGGGCTACGGCGAGCATTTTTCGACGGAGCTGCAACTGGAGGAGGCGGACCTGGTTCGGGCCGCCGAGACGGGCGCCCTGGCCGAAGGATTCGTCACCGCCCTGGACCGCTTCCTCGGCGAGCTGCTGGCCCGGCACCCCGACCTGACGGTCGTAATCATCTCCAGCGGCGGCTACGGCCCCCGGCCGGGAATTTCGGGAAAGCCCTGGGGACCGACCGGCGAGGCGTGGGCGCTCCTGGCCGGGCCCCACGTCCGGCCCCTGGGCGAGCGGCGGGGGACGGTGGAGGGCCTGGCGGCGGTCCTGGGGGAGCTGGTCCTGGTGGAGCGGTTGAGCGAGGAGGGCGGCATCGGCGACCGGGAAATCCTAGAGCCGTGGTACCGGAGTCGGCTGACGCTCACCTGCCCCCCGCCGGAGGCCGTTGACAGCCGGGGCGGCGAAAATTACACTCAAAGGGCTCGCCTCACCGGGGCCGAAGCAACCCCACCCTCGGAGGAATAGCGGTGTCCGGACACTCCAAATGGTCCACCATCAAGCGCAAGAAAGGCGTCAAGGACGCCAAGCGCGGGAAAATCTTCACCCGGCTCATCCGGGAAATCACCATCTCGGCCCGGGAGGGCGGCGGCGACCCGGACTCCAACTCCCGCCTCCGCGCGGCCATCGCCGGCGCCACCGCCGAGAACATGCCCAAGGAGAACATCGGGCGGGCCATCATGCGCGGCACCGGCGAGCTCCCCGGCGTCGTCATCGAGGAGCACCTCTACGAGGGCTACGGACACGGCGGCGTGGCCGTCATCGTCGAGGTCATCACCGACAACGCCAACCGCACCACCCCGGAAATCCGCCACATCTTCGAGAAGCACGGCGGCCGTCTGGCCAAATCCGGCGCCGCCAGCTACGCCTTCGACCGGCGCGGGCTCATCCTCGTGGACCGCGAGGCCGACGAGGAGCTGCTGATGGAGGTCGGCCTCGAGGCCGGCGTCCTGGACATCACCGATGAGGGCGACCTCTTCGAGGTCCTCACCCGGACCGCCGACTTCTCCCGGGTCCACGACGCCATCGAAAAGGGCGGCTTCCCGATTCTGGAAAGCTCCATCTCCTACATCCCCAACTCCCTCGTGGACCTCCCCCGCGACGAGGGGCTGAAGGTCATCTCCCTGCTCGAGGCCCTCGAGGACCACGAGGACGTCCAGAAGGTCTTCACCAACTACGACATCCCCGACGACCTCGAGCTGGAAGAGTGAGGGTCCTCGGCCTCGACCCGTCGCTGGTGCGCACCGGCTGGGGCGTGGTGGAAAGCCGGGGCTCCGGTTTCCACTGCCTGGGCTACGGCTGCATCCCCACCAAGTCCGGCGAACCGCTGGCCGACCGGCTGGAAAAAATCTACTCCGAGCTGGAGGGGGTCTGCGCCCGGTTCGCGCCCGAGGCGGCGGGGGTGGAGACGGTCTTCACGGCCAAGAATCCCAAGGTGGCGATTCTGCTGGGGCACGCGCGGGGCGTGGCGGTTCTGGCCGCGAAACGCGCCGGGGTACCCGTCTTCGAGTACGCCCCCCGGGACATAAAAAAAGCCGTCACCGGCCGGGGCGGGGCCGCCAAGGAGCAGGTGGCGTTCATGGTCCAGCGGATTTTGGGGCTGGACGCGCCGGTGGAGCCCGACGACGCCTCGGACGCCCTCGCCGCCGCCATCTGCCACATCCAGCGCT
>CAYTCV010000072.1:5419-9868 GCA_964436465.1 uncultured bacterium | reverse complement strand
GATAGCAACACCCCCCTTCCCGGCCTTCCCCCCACAGGGGGGAAGGGGTATAAGGCAACCTCCAACCCGGCAACGACCCGGCTAGTGCCTCCGCTCGACGACCACCGTCACCACCCGCCGCGGCGTGGCGTCCAGCACCCGCAGCGCGTACTCCCCCTCGACGACCTCCTCCCCCGCTCGGGGGATGCGCTCCAGCCGGTCTATCATGAACCCGCCCAGGGTGGCGTAATCGCCCACGGGCAACTCCACCACGTAGCGCTCGGCCAGCTCGGCCAGCGGCAGGTCGGCGGGCAGGGCGACGGACTCGCCGCGTTCCAGGGGCCCCGGCGCGGCCAGCCCCTCCTGCGTCGCCTCGGTAATCGTCCCCACCACGTCGTCCAGCGTCACCACCCCCAGCGTGCTGCCGTACTCGTCCACCACCACGGCCAGGTTCACCTGCCGCCGGTGGAAGGTTTCCAGCATCCCGCGCAGGTTCTTGCTCTCCGGCACGAAGAGCGGCTCGGTCATGATGCGGTCCAGGGTGGCCTGGAGCGGGGCGCGCACCAACTCGATGAGCGGCACCACCCCCACGATGGCGTCCACGCGGTCCCGGTAGACGACGATGAAGCCGGAGTCGGAATCCACGGCGGCGGCGAAGGCCTCGGGCACGTCGGCCTCCACGGGCAGGGCCCGGACCTCGCGCAGGGGCGTCATCACCTCGCGCACCTCGCGGGAGGAGAAGGTGAAGGCCGAGCCGACCATGCGCGCCGTCCGGTCGTCGATGGCCTCGCCCCGCGCCCCCTGGTGCATCATCACCCGGAGCTCCTCGCGCGTGATGCGCTGCTGGGTGCCGGGCTTGATTCCCTGCAGGCGCAACAGCAGGCGCGACAGCCCGAGGGCCACGATAGAGATGGGCTTGAGCACCCAGTCCAGCACGCGCAGGGGGTAGGCGGCCGCCAGGGTCAAATCGTCGGCGAAGGCCCGCCCGACGGCCTTGGGCAGGAGGTCCCCCGCGACCATCAACAGCGGCGTCAGGGCGAGACTGGTCACCGGCACCACCCAGCCCCGGGCGTCCGCGGGCAGGAGCTCCATCACGATGGCGGTGGCGATGATGGAGGCGCCGACCACCCCGATGTTGGTCCCCACGAGGCAGGTGGTGATGAGGTGGTCCGGGGTCGCCAGGAGCTTGAGGGCGACGCGGGCCCGGCCGTCGCCCGCGCGCGCGGCCGTGGTGAGCCGCACCCGGTTGGCCGAGATGCAGGCCGTCTCCATCCCGGCGAAGAAGGCGACCAGCAGGACGGCGAGCAGCAGAAGGAGCGCGAGGGCCATCATTCCGCCCCCCCCTCGTCCGCCGTCCGCTGGGCCAGGACGCGCACGACGCGGGTCGGCTCGGCCTCCAGGATGGTGAAGGTGAACCCCGCCGCGCTGATGCGCTCCCCGGCGGGCGGGATGCGGTCCGCCAGGCCGGTGAGCCACCCGCCCAGCGAGCTGTAGTCGTCGGAGGCGATTTTCGCGCCCGAGGCCCGGTTGAAATCGTCCAGCGCCACCGAGCCCGCGCAGACGAAGCGCCCCGGACCCTGGAGCCGCAGCCGCGGATTGTGGCGCGGGGACTCCTCCAGCTCGTCGTAGATGTCCTGAATGGTCGCCAGGCCCACGAGCACCCCGTACTCGTCGGAGACCAGGGCCAGGTGGGTCCGGGTGCGGTGGAAGTGCGCCAGAAGGGTCAGGGCGGTGGCCTCCTCGGGGACGAAGTGGACCTCCCGCAGGAGGGGCCGCAGGTCCTTCGGGGGGCCGGCGAGCACCGCGTGGCCGACGTCCTGGGCCCGCACCACCCCCACCCAGTTGTCGGGGTCGCCCTCGTAGCAGGGCAGCCGGCTGAACTGGTACCGGCGGAAGACCGCCAGCGCCTCGGCCGGGGTGGAATCCGCCGCCAGGGAGACGACGTCCGCCGCCGGGGTCATCATCCGCCGCACCCGCTTCGAGTCCAGCTCGAACAGGCGCACCATGATGGTCTCCTCCTCGTCGTCCAGCTCCCCCTCCTGGCCGGCCATCTCGAGGGCGGTGCGCAGCTCCTCGGCGGAGGGGGTGTCGCTGCGGCCGACCCGCCCCTCCAGGGAGCGGACCAGGGAGCGGGAGAGGGCGGCCAGCGGCAGCCGCACCGGGGCGACGAGGCGGTGGAAGAGGTTCAACGGGCCGGAGGAGCGGCGGGCCTGGGCCAGCGGGCGGTGCGCGGCCAGGCTCTTCGGGGTCACCTCGCCCAGAATCAAGAGAACCACCGTTATCACCAGCCCGGCCAGCTCCAGCCCCCCCCGGCCGAAGAGGTCCAGAAAGAGGTCGGTGGCCAGGGAGGAGGCCCCGACGTTGACCAGCATATTGCCGAACAAGAGGGTGACCAGTATGCCGGAGGGCTCCCGCATCAGCCGGGCGACGCGGCGCTCCGGGTGGCTCGACGAGCGGGAAAGCGACTCGAGCCGGGCGGCCGACAGCGAGAAGAACGCCGTCTCCGACCCCGAGAAGAAGGCGGAGAAGAGGAACAACAGACCCAGAACGGCGAACCGGAGTGCGAGCATCCCTTGATTCTACCAGAGCCCGACGGAGGGGGTAAAGCGGGCGCCCGACCGTCCCCTGTGCTAAAATGATTCCGGGCTTTTTCTAAAAGGGAGCGGAAGTGGCGCGGCGGGGTCACCTCATCTCCTTCGAGGGGATGGACGGGGCGGGCAAGACCACCCAGCTCGAGCTTTTAGCGGCGCGGCTCGACCTGGCGGGCGTTCCGTATATGCGGCTGCGCGAGCCCGGCGGCACGCCCCTGGGGGAACGGGTGCGCGAGATGCTCCTGGACAAAAAGCTCCAGCGCACCCCGTCGGCGGAGCTGCTGTTGTTCGCCGCGGCCCGGGCCGAGTTGGTCCACCGCCTCGTCCTGCCCACCATCGAAGAGGGCTGGCTCGTCCTGTTGGACCGCTACGCCGATTCCACCCGCGCCTACCAGGGCTACGGCCTGGGCATGACCGAGCACACGGTGGAATCGGCGATTCATCTGGCCACCGAGGGGCTGGCGCCGTCGCTGACTATCTTGCTGGACCTGGACCCCGCCAAGGGGCTGCGGCGGCTGCAGACCGTCTTCGACGCCATCGAGGAGCGCTCGACCGCCTTTCTGGACCGGGTGCGGCTGGGTTTTCTGGACATTGCCCGCCGCGAGCCGGACCGCTGGCTGGTCCTCGACGCCTCCCGGAGCATAACCGAGCTGGCCGAGCAAACCTGGAACCGGGTGAGAAGCCTCATCGAGGACGGGACGGATGGGTGATTTCCGCACGGGCGTCCGGGGCCAGGAGGCGGCGAGGCGCGTCCTCGCCTCGGCACTGACTAGCGGCCGGCTGGGGCACGCGTATCTTCTGCACGGCCCGGCGGGCGTGGGCAAGACCACCCTGGCGCGCGACTTCGCCCGGGCGCTGGCCTGCGAAAACCAGACCGGTTGCGGCGGATGCCCCCCCTGCCGCCGGTTCGAGTCCGGGAATTTCGGCGACTTCCTCCCGCTCCCCGAGACGGGAGCGTCACTGGGCATAGCGGAGGTGCGCGCGCTGGTGAACGCCCTGGCCCGCGCCCCCGTCGAGGGGAAACGGAAGTCGGCGCTCATCCCCCGGGCGGAGCGGCTGACCCCCGAGGCGCAGAACGCGCTGTTGAAAACGCTGGAGGCGCCGCCGGCGGGGGCGGTCCTGCTCTTGACCTCGGACTCGCCGGAGGCGCTGTTGACGACCATCGTGAGCCGCTGCCAGCTCCTGCGCTGCGGGAGGCTGCCGCGGGGGCTCATCGCGGAAATTCTCGAAGGCGAGGGCCGCGAGCCGGAGGAGGCCCGGCGGGCGGCCGAAACCGCCGAGGGCTCGGTGGGCCTGGCCCGGGGCCTGGCGGCCGACGACACCCTGACGCAGGCCGCCGCGGGGGTGTGGGAGAAGATTACCAAGGGCGACCTGGCCGGCGTGTACGCCGTCGCCGCCGAGCTCGGCGACCGGGAGGGCGCCCGGGCGCTCTTCGAGGGGCTGGCCCGGCTGGCCGGGAGGCGCTGCGGGGAGGACCCCGACGACGAATGGGCCGCCCGCGCCGCGCGGGAGCTGGAGCGCGCCGCGCTGTTAACCGCCTGGAACGCCAACCTGCGCCTGGCGGCCGAGACGGTCCTGGGCGGCCTGGCCCTGCGTCTGGACTGAATCCCGGGAAGAGGGGTGCAGCGGCCCCCTCTCCCTTTCAGGGAGAGGGCCGGGGTGAGGGTCGGGGTTGGGAACGTAAAAAAACGGCGGCCCGCGGTCTCCCTCTCCCCGTGGGAGAGGGATTAAGGGTGAGGGCTACCTTTAAAAGTGTGGGTCTGGAAACCCTCCCCTACGGGTGAGGTGCGAATCCCACATCGCCCTCGTAGGGGCCGACCGACCGGTCGGCCCGCGGGCGGGGACAGAGCCCCGCCCCTACACCATCGCAACCAGGGTC
>CAYTCV010000072.1:0-5319 GCA_964436465.1 uncultured bacterium | reverse complement strand
GGTCGGCCCGCGGGCGGGGACAGAGCCCCGCCCCTACAC
The DNA here is from genome assembly GCA_964436465.1 of uncultured bacterium. Lineage (GTDB taxonomy): Bacteria > RBG-13-66-14 > RBG-13-66-14 > RBG-13-66-14 > RBG-13-66-14 > RBG-13-66-14. Next base: position 5,280 of record CAYTCV010000072.1, on the reverse strand, counting down.
CATCGCAACCAGGGTCGAGAACTGTCAGCGGGTTCCGGCTGGCGGTGACAAATTTTTCCGCTATAATGGGCATCGAATAGCCCCGACCCGCGTATATGAAGGCGCAACGACATGAGGCTCTACACCGAGTTCCGCCTGCGTGAGGACCACCTGCGGCTTTTGGGCCACTGCGCCGAGGGAGAGCCCGCCGCCGGCGACTGCTGGCGCGTGGTGGTGGACGGCCGGGAGCGCTTCGCCGAGGTGACCCGCACCGGGGTGCCGCTGGTGGAGAAAACGGTGCACCACCTGCCGTGCCGGGTCATCGGCCCCATCGGCGCCGACGACGTGGCGCGGATGGCGGAGGCGGCGAGGCTGGAGCGCCGCGCGGGGCGCCTGTTCAAGGAGCTCAAGGAGGAGCTGCCGCTGAAGCTGGTGGACGTCTCCGCCGCGGTGGGCGGCGACGCCGTCACCTTCTTCTTCACCACCCCGGAGAAGGTGGACTACCGGCGGCTGGTGGCGATTCTGGCCCGGCGCCTCGAAACCCGCATCGAGATGCGCCAAATCGGCGTCCGCGACGAGGCCCGGCGCCTGGGCGGGTACGCCTCCTGCGGACGGGAGCTGTGCTGCTCCAACTGGATGCGCACCTTCGACCCCGTGACCATCAAGATGGCCAAGCAGCAGAACCTGGTGCTCAACCCCAACCGCATCTCCGGCCTGTGCGGGCGGCTCATGTGCTGCCTGGCCTACGAGTACGAGTACTACCTGGACGCCGTGAAGCGGCTGCCCCGCAGCGGCAGCCGGGTGACGCTGGCCGACGGCGCCGAGGTCGTCGTGCGCCAGGTGAACGCGGTGAAGGGCACCCTGACGGTGGAGCGCGCCGACGGCACGCGCGAGGAGCTGACCCCGGACCGCCTGGCCGGGGACGACGGGGAGGCCGGTTAAAATGGGGCTCGGCGGAAGAACCGGCGGGTATCAGATAGAGCGGGGTAAACGATGAAGAGAGCCGCGGCCGTGTCGGTCGTTTTCGTGATGTTGATACTCGCGGCGGGCTGCGGGCACCGGGCGGGGCTCGACGATTACCGGAGCTTCGCCCACCGGGCGGCGCAGGCCGGGCTGTGGAACGAGGCGCTCGACCGCTGGCAGCGCGCCGACGAGCTGGCCCCCGACGACCCCGGCGTCCTGAACAACCTGGCGGTGGCCCACGAGGCGCTGGGGGATACCCTGGCGGCGCAGGCGCTTTACGAGCGGGCCGTGGCCCTGGACCCCGACTCGGACGAGCTCCGCGACAACCTCCTCGCCTTCCGCCAGGCCCACCCGGAACTCTACCCCCAGGAGGACGAGGATGAGGATTAGGCTGATTTTCCCCCTCGCCGTCCTGGCGCTGGCGGGCTGCCGCGCCACCGACGAGCTCGTCATCAGCCTGCGGGCCGAGGGCGAGCTGGACCCGACGGCCTACCCGAGCCTGGCGGTGCAGGACTTCGCCTACGGGGGGGAAATCGAGTTCGGCGCGCTGGCCGCGGAGCACGTGCGGGATAAAATCAGCGCCGGCGGGCGTTTTTCCGTCGTGCGGGACCTGCAGGAGCCCGACCCGTCGGCCCCGCTCTTCGACCTCGCCGGGGACGACCTGGAACAGGCGCTCGCGCGGACGCGGGAGGCCGGGGCGGCGGTGCTGGTGACCGGGAAGGTCGTCTTCAGCCGCCGCGACGCCCAGGACTACGCCGAGCGCCTCGCCGAGAGCTACGACGTGGAGGAGGACCGGAGCCCGTCCATGGCCTGGGGCCGCTCCTGGGAGGCCGACACGCGCCGCACCGGGACGGCGTACGTCCTGGAAATCTCCGTGCGCGCCTACGACGCCCGGACCGGCGACGTCGTCTGGCACCGGACATCCTCCGAGCGGGTGGAGACGACGAACACGAACCGCACCCCGACCCGCTCCGAGCTCATGGGCGTCTTCAACTCGCTGGTGCAGCCGGTGGTCGAGGACCTGCGCCTGGGCCTGGAGCCGCACATGCGCGCCGAGACCCGCTACGTCGTGCCGTGAGCCGCCGGTGTGACGGCCTGAGCCCCCGATGGGATAATCAACCAAGCTGAGGGCCCGTGAAAAACACGCTCCACACTTTACGTCTGGCGGCGCTGGCCGTCGTGCTCCTCGCCACCGCGGCCCCGGCCCAGTACGGCTACTTCGGCCAGAACAAGGTCCGCGACCGCGAGCTCGACTGGCAAATCCTCTCCACCGAGCACTTCGACATCTACTTCTACCCCGACACGGCCGACGTGGTGGGCGGGGTGGCGGAGATGGCCGAGGCCGCCTGGAAGAAGCTCACGGGAGAGCTGGGCCGGTCGCCGGTCCACCGCATCCCCTTCATCCTGTACGCCTCGGGGCGCGACTTCCGCCAGACCAACATCTACCTCGGATTCCTCCCCGACGGGGTGGGCGGCTTCTCCGAGGCCGGACGCAACCGCGTCGTCATCCCCTTCGAGGGCTCCCAGCCCCGCATGTGGGACACCATCGTCCACGAGCTGACCCACGTCTTCAGCTTCTACTACTTCTACCGCGACATGACCGGCGAGCTGTTGAACTCCCAGGTGGGCACCCCCGATTTCTGGTTCATGGAGGGCATAGCCGAGCACGAGGCGCGCGACTGGGACACCGACGGGCGCATGGTCCTGCGCGACGCCATCCTCGGCGAGCACCTGGTCCCCCTCGACCAGTTGCGCTACGGCGACTACATCCCGGGCTGGGCGCTCTACCTGACGTACAAGGAGGGCCAGAGCGCGCTGGACTTCTTCGTCGAGCACTACGGCGCCGAGAAGCTGCCCGAGCTCATGGAGGCCATCGCCGCCGAACCGGACCGCGACGTGTCCCAGGCCCTGGAGAAAGTCGTGGGGGTCGACCTGCGCGATTTCGGTGAGGAGTGGACCCTGGACCTCAAGCGGCGGTACTGGGTGGAGCTGGTGGAGGGCCGCCGCCCCGAGGACATCGCCCACCGCGTCACCAAAATCGACGAGCGATACACCAGCTACGTCGGCCCGCGGTTCTCCCCCTCCGGCGAGCTCCTGGCGGTGATTTCGAATCTGGACTACGACGCCAACGTGTACCTCGTGGACGCGGATAAGGGCGAGGTCTTCCAGCGCCTGACCGATGCCGGGGACTACGATTACCTGGCTGCCGGCGGCGCCACCCTGGACTTCTCGCCCTCCGGCGACACCGTGGCCGTCGTGGCCAAAAAGGAGGGCTGGCTCAACGTCTTCCTCGTGGACGCCGTCACCGGGTACACCTACCGGAAGTTCTCCGACCTGGAGTTCGACAACATCACCGGCCTGGCCTTCGCCCCGGACTCGCAATCTTTATACCTCTCGGCGCAGGACCGCGGCCAGGTGGACCTCTACAACCTGCGCCTCGCCGACGGGCACCTCGAGCAACTCACCGACACCCCCCACGTCGAGCTGTACCCCGCCGCCTCGCCCGACGGAAAGACCCTCGCCTTCTGCCTGGAAGAGGAGCAGGGCACGCACCTGGCCGAGCTCGACCTCGCCTCGGGGGAGGTCACCGTCCTGACCACCGGCGTGGCGGAGGACCGCTACCCGTGCTACCTGCCCGACGGGAGCGGAATCGTCTTCTCCTCGGACCGCGTCGGGCCGTCCAACATCTTCCTCCGCGACACCGCGACCGGGGCCGTCACCCAGCTCACCGACTCCCTGCGCGACGTCTTCAACCCCGACGTGTCGGCCGACGGCCGGAAGCTCTCGTTCAACTCGTACAAGGACATGACGTACCAGGTGTACGTGATGCCGCTGGCCGACGCGCTCGGACGGCCCTACGAGCCGACGCTGGCCGAGCTCGCCCCGGAGGAGTCCGGGATGCCGCCGATTCGCACCGGCGCCGAAATCGGCGACCTGTCCAAGCTGGGCGACCTCCACCCCTGGGAGTACGACCTGCAAATAGACTCGGGGGTGGTCACCGCCGAGTACACCACGGGCGGCCTGTTCCGCGCCCTGGGCCTGCTGCAGGGCTCCGACACCCTGGGCGACCACCGCCTCTTCGTCGAGTTCGGCCTGGGCAGCATCTCCGACCTGACGGACCTGGACCTGGACGTGGGATACTACTGGCTGAAGTACCGGCCCATCTACGGCGCCCGCTTCTTCAACTGGAACCAGTACTACCTCGTCCTCGACGGCTACCTGCGCGAGCGCATCTCCGGCGGCCAGGTGAGCCTCTCCTACCCCCTCACCGAGCACCTGCGCGCCGAGGCCGCCCTCACCGGCTACGAGTGGTCCCACGAGTTCACCTTCTACGACGGCTCGACCTTCAACGACTACCAGAACGTCATCGGCCCCGCCGTTTCCCTGGTCTACGACGACACCCTGTGGTCCTACTGGCACCCCGTCTCCGGCGTCCGGGCCAAGCTCTCATACGACCGGCCCAGCTTCTTCCTCGGCTCCGACTGGGAGTTCAACGAGGTCTCCGCCGACCTGCGCGGCTACCTGCAGTTCTTCAAGAACGCCGACGCCGGGCTCGCCCTCCGCCTCTACGGACTGTTCACCTTCGACGGCGACCCCTACGAGCCGACGTACTACCTGGGCGGGGCCTTCGACCTCCGCGGCTTCGGCTATTCCGAGTTCTCCGGCAACGACATCGCCCTCGCCAATCTGGAGCTTAGAATCCCCGTCATCGACACCATAAACTTCGGCTTCCTGCCGGGGTTCTTCATCGGCGACATCCGCGGGGTGGGGTTCATCGACGCGGGCCTGGCGTGGAACACCGGCGACGACGTGAAGCTGTGGGATACGGACCCGGACCTGCGGTTCCGGGACCTGAAGGCGAGCATCGGGGTGGGAATCCGGTGGGCGTCGCTGGGGGTGCCGATTCGGCTGGACTGGGCCTGGCCCTGGGACGGCACCGACTTCCAGGACGCCGTCTTCCACTTCACCCTGGGGTATGAGTATTAGTTATGGAACTCGATCAAATTGGTAATTGGACAGAGGTAAAGCTAGACATTATTGAGAAATATTTAAAGGCATACTCAACTATTATGAGAAGGTATAATTTCCACCATTATGGGTTATTGTACATTCTCTAAATATAGCACCTCTATTATTATATATAAAAGAATCTATAGAGTTTGTAAAAGATAAATTTTCAAATGTAATAGAAGCGTCAATTCCAACTCTAAAATAATAACCATTATTATTTATTACTATATCTCTACTAAGAGCTTTAATTATTAAATTATCGTTTTCAGTATTTATTAGATGTTGTGTTAATGTTATATTACTCAATAATAATATATATCTTTTTCC
>CAYTCV010000071.1:0-10235 GCA_964436465.1 uncultured bacterium | reverse complement strand
TCTCTTCTCTTCTCTTCGTTTTCGTGGCGTTCTTTCTAATTTCCTGTGAGGACGCACTCACACCGTTAGATAATTCACCGTCTCAGAATGGGGAACTTCAGGGTGAGAATGATGTAGAACCGCTAATCTATGGTTACTGGCGGATAGAAGGCGTCATTGACGCCCCGCTCGACTGGGACCCCACGGAGGATTCCGACCTGTTACAAATCTGGGTAGGCGGGGCCGAGCCCTGGTATGAATTTACCCAAGGATGTACCTTCAACTTGGTCATGACTGGGCAAACCTCCAAGCGCTGGCACTTCAAGACAAATGGTGATTATTCTTACGAGTGGGACACCTGGAACGTTTACTTCATTCCCCCCGCTGATTGGTGGTCGCACCCCGACGAGGGCACACCGACTTTCAGGCGCACCTGGGTCCAGGGGTACAGGTGGGTGGAGTTCGGCGGGGGCTTCCATCTGGTGCTGGCGGACGAGGAATGGTCCTACAACCCGAAAAATTACGAGGACGGTATCCCCCGGGTGAATTGGAAGTACTTCCAACCTTACAGCCCGGGCTGCACATATTACTGGGCCTGGACTACCGTTTACCTCGACCTGACGGATTAAGGAGATGGCACCATGACCAGGATTACAATCCTGCTACTCTGCACACTCGCTTTTTCGGCCGTGCCCGGCCTGGCTGACGACGACCTGCAGGTCCTGTGGGAGGAACCCTACGACTTCTCACATTTGAACGGCGGTTTTGCGAGCTGGGGGCCGCACTACACCCAGGACGACTTCACCCTGGAGACCGACGCGGTGCTCGAGGCCGTCGAATGCTGGGCGTATTACTACCCCGACGACAGCGACCACCACCCCCAGCCCTTCTACGTGGGCCTGCGCTACGACCACTACGGCATGCCCGGCGGGTACTACATCGCCAGTTATTCCCCCCATCCGGAAGAGACTTACACGGGCGACGATTACCTGGGATACCTGCCCGTGTACCACTACCGGTTGAACTTGATAGACGACATCGGCGTGGATGCCGGGACGCCGTTCTGGCTCGAAATATATTCACAGACAGAGAACTTCAAATGGGGAATCACGAACGGGGGCAACCTCTACTTCACATGGGAACAATACAACTGCTCGGCCTTCTTCCGCCTCCTGGGCACGCCCCTGGATACCGGTGTCCAGTCCGCGAGCTGGGGGGAAATCAAGGCGGGGTTCTCGGACTAGCGCCCGGGCGCCGTTCAGCTTATTCAATCCAATCGGGAGGTGCGATATGCGCGCGCTTGTTCTTGCATTAATCGTCATCGGCGCGGCCGCGTGGGGCGGCGGAGTAGCTCGGACCGCCCCGCCTCCTCCCGACCTGCAGGTCCTCTGGGAAAACACCTACGATTACGAGCTTATAGCCGGCAGCCTTAGAAGCAACGGCGGTTATCACACACAGGACGACTTCATCTTCGGGGAATCCGGCGTGATAATGGGCTTTGATTGCTGGTTCTGCTACGACGGCAACCACCCCAAGCCCTTTACGGCCATTATTTTCTACGACTACGGGGGAAATCCAAGCGGCAGGAGATGGATGGCCGACATTACCGACGTAACCGACATAGACACAGGGGATGACTCATACGGTGATGACGTGTACCGCACGGAGTTGAGATTGGACGAGGAGGACTACGTCTTCATCGAGGCCGGTACGACGTTTTGGCTGGAGCTGTACTGGAACGGGCTTCTCAACGGTTACTGGCTGTGCGAGATGGGCGGTAACGCGCACTGCAACGGCGACGAATACAACCTCTCGACCTTCTTCACCATCCTGGGCGTTCCGTCGGGCGAAGGCGTCCAATCCGCGAGTTGGGGGGAGATAAAAGCCAGCTTCTAACGGCGGGCCGCCCTCGGGCGGCCCTTCTTTTTTGTATAATCGAATGAGAAATCAAGAGGGGAGTGCGGTCATGCATCGGACAGTCGCCCTGCTGACGGCGGGTCTTTTCCTCTGGTACATCCTGCCCGCGAAAGCCCAGGAGGCGTTCGTGGGCGATGACTGGTATTCGAGGGAAAACCTCGACCCGCCCGTGTACGCCGAGCCTGCGGGTGACTTCCCCGTCGCCGCCACGTTCCAGGACTGCCTTTTGCTGGATTCCAACCATGGGTACTCCTTGATGATGTTCATCGATGGCGTGGTGTTCTACGGTCCGGACCTGGCGGAGAAGTGGAGGAACAGTTTCCCGGACGAATACGGTGTCGAACATTACTCACCGGATTACGACGACCCATTCCTGCACACCTTCGGCACCGTGGAAAACGGCACACTGAGCGTGCTCGACGGTTCCGTGTATGTCAACTTCAAGGACGGCCACCTGCGGCGTTTCTCCACCGAAGACGGCCGCCTGCTAAACGACTACGCCTCGCCCTCACCCCTCGTTCTTATTGGCTACCATGAGCCCTCCGGCACGCTCATCGCCCTTCCGCTTCTCGAAGGTTCGAACTGGATGGGGGAAACGCTTCTCGTCGGGGATAACGTTAAGGTTGACCAAAGCTGCGAAAACCTGGAGGAAGGATACAGCGACGCGGGATTCATCCCCGGTGGGAGCAGGGGCATCCTCTGGATTTACACCTCAAAGGGTTACATAATGCAGCTGCTCGATTTCACTCAACAACGCGTCACGGAGTGGGCTCATACAAAGAGAATACTCCCCGGTGACGGTTTCTTATACGCATTCACAGAGGACGAGTTGGTTCGGATTACGCCGGAATCCGGCTTGACCGGTGAGGCGAGGGTCCGTTTCGGCGACGCGGAAATTTTTCAGCGCACCGACGATGCCCTTTACATGGCCGGTCCGGAAAAACTCGTTTGCCTCGACCCGACGACCTTCGAACAGAGGTGGGAAACGAAAACGTACCGCGGAGGCGGTTGGGCCGGCGACTCCTTCCGCGGCTTCACCAAGCTCTACGTCCTGGAGAACGAGCTCCTGTTGGTCGGCGACGACACCGGCCTGGCCTGTTTCAATCTAGACGGTTCGGACAGGTGGGCCCGGAACTATCGCCAGTCGGTGTTCTCCCCGGCCGACCAGTTCGCAGCGGTCCGAATCGGCATCCTGGGGTATTCCCTGGGCACCAGCATCATCATCCAGATTCTTTTCGGACTTATCGGCCAGTTGATATACCTCGGAAGCCTCCCCGTAACGGCGGTCGCCGGTCACACCGACCCGCAGGACGGCATCCTGGGTGTCGCCGACGGCAAGGCCTTCTTCTGGGATTGCGATACCGCGAGGATGACCATAGGAGGCATCGATGAAACCTCCATCGAGCGCTCCAGGCTCCTCGTCGTTGATTTGGAGAACGGCGATATCCACTGCCTGGTCGGCCGTCCTCCGGCATTCAAGGAGGCCGGGTTGGAACAATGGGGTGACCCCGTCGTTTACGACTGGATAGATGGCGTCCTCATCGCTTCAGACCGGGGACTTCTGAGCGCTTATGACCCGTCCACGCTGAAACAGCTTTGGTATCACGGGAAACCTCCAGGAGTGGAACGACTCTCCATGCGTCAGCTCTACTGCGAGGAAACTGCGCCGGGGTACGGGATGACCACCGAGGACATGTACCCCATCGGTGTGCGCCTCTTTCACGGAACGGGTATCCTCGACCTGACCTACGAGGACAAGCTTGTTTTCGACCCTCACTCTGGACCGGTGGGCATTTTCCGAACCGGAGCCGACGGGATGGCATATTGGGACGAAGAGAATAAACGTCTGTTCACACCCGGTTGGCCGGCGGTGGTGTATGACCTTTCGGTACTCTACCCGGATGGAGAAACTGCAACCAATGGTATCGGAACCGAATAATAAAGACGTTCGGAGAGTCCTGGTCACCGGGACCTCGACGGGCATCGGGCGGGCGTCGGCCCTGGAGCTGGCCCGTCGTGGATACCAAGTCTACGCCGGCGTCCGGCGCCAGGAAGATGCCGAGAGCCTCCTCACCGCTGCAAGTGGGAGGCTGACGCCGGTGATGCTCGACGTGACCCGGCCGGAACAGATTGCCGCAGTCTCCCGCCTCATTGAAGGCGAATCAGGAGAAGCGGGGCTCCACGGCCTGGTCAACAACGCCGGGGTCAACGTGACCGGCCCGCTGGAGTTCCTGCCGCTGGACGAGCTGCGCTGCCAGTTCGAGGTGAACCTGTTCGGCCAGCTCGCCGTGACCCAGGCCCTCCTGCCGCTTCTGCGGAAGGCGCGGGGCCGGGTGGTCAACATCGGCTCGGTTTCGGGCTGGAGCGCCATGCCACTCGTCGGCCCTTACTGCGCCTCGAAGTTCGCCCTCCGCGCCCTGAACGACTCGCTGCGGCTGGAGCTGCGCCCCTGGGGGATTTTCGTGATTTTGGTGGACCCGGGGCCCATCGACACGCCCATCTGGGACAAGGCCCGGGAACATAGCGCGGACATCGAGGCGGAGGCTGAAATTCTTCCGCTGTACGGTCCGATGATAGAGCGGGCCCTCGCGTTCACCGAGAAAACCGTGGCCGGGGCCATCCGGCCCGAGAGGGTGGCCGGGACGGTCATCCGCGCCCTGGAACGCCGAAGGCCCAGGCCCCGCTACTTCGTCGGCTCCAACCTCCGCAGCGGCCCGTTCGTGGAAAAGCTCCCCGTCCGTCTCCGCGACTGGCTCATCGCCAAAATCATCCTCCGGGACTACAAATAAAGGGCGGCCCCTCGACCGCCCTTCCCGCATTCGCCGATTCACAGGGCGAAGGCGTACCCCACGTGCAGGGAGTACAGCTTGGAGTAGGATTCTTTGCTCATGAGGTACGAGGTCCGTATTTCGAAGTGGATGCCGCCGGTGTCCCCCAAGAGAACGTCGAACACGCCGATGGCGCCCATGCAGAACACCGAAGCGGAGCCACTGGCCGTTTCATCTTCATCTTCCGAGGTCAGCGTCCCCGAAAGCGCAGCCAGACCGAGGTGAAAGCCCACCGCCATTGCCATATTCGACTCGATGGTGCCGTAGCCGATGAGCCCCATGAATTGATTGAGGTATAGCTCTCCGGAAATGCCCTCGGCGCCGACGTGGCCGCCGGTGTACGTGTACCCGGCCCCCAGATACACCCCTCCTCCTCCCGGGAGCCAGTTGAACGTGGCCCCGGCGCTCCCGCCGAAATAGCCGGCGAAGTCGGTCTGCGCCCCGCCGTGGACGGCCAGCCACGCCTCGAAGGGCGGCTTGTAAAGCTCCACCGCCACGGCCGTCGCCGGGACTTCATCGGGAAAGCAGGCCCCGGAGACGAACAACACGATAGCCAGTATGAAGTATTTCACCCCTCCTCCTTCTCGAAGTACAACGGCTTCTACTTTATCTCCAGGCCGACCACCTCCCCGCAGCCGTTGAAGGCGGCCATCTCCTCCAGCTTTTTCCGTAATGCGCCCTTCAGTTCCTTCCCCAAACGCACGCCGTCCTCCCACCACAATCCCTGCACCAGGAGCCTCCCCGCCTTCCGGTCCGCCTTCAAGTCCACCCGGCCGACGAACTCCTCCCCGAAGAGAATCGGCAGCGCGAAGTAGCCCATCGTCCGCTGCGCCGGCGGCTTGTAGCACTCCAGGGCGTAGTCGAAGCCGAACAGCCGCTTGAGCCGGTCCCGCTGGATGACCAGGTTGTCGAAGGGGCTCAACAAATGAAGACCTTCGAGCGGCCTTTCATCGAATCCGTCGAGAACCCCCCGCAGGGCGAACAGCTCCCCGTCGAGCCCCTCGACCCGCACTCCGACCGCCTCGCCCTCCTCCACGAGCCGGTCTATATATTCCCGCTTCTTCGACGACCGCCGCAGGTGGAGGCGGACGTCGTTCAACGTGGCGAGCCCGTGGGCGGCCAGCGCCCGGCGGGTGAAGAACAGCTCGGCCTCGTCCTCGTCGGGAAGCGTGGTGTCCACCCAGTCGGGCAGCACCCGTTCGGCGAGGTCGTAGAAGCGCTGGAACTTCTCCCGACGGTCCACCATCAACCGCCCCTGACTGAAGAGGAGGTCCAGGGCGATTTTCGCCGGTTTCCACTCCCACCAGCCCTTGCTCCGGGCCGTTCCGCCGAAGTCCCGGGCCGCCAGCGGGCCCTCGTCGCGGATGCGCGCGTACACCTCCTCCATGAGCGCGGCGTGCTTCTCCAGAAAGCGGCCCTGCCAGCTCGCCCAGGCGGGGAAGGTGCGCATCTTCTGCAGGTAGAAACGGAAATCCGCCAGCGGCAGGTAGCACATCGCGTGGCCCCAGTACTCGAAAATTTTCCGGTCCCGGGCCAGTAATTCGTCCAGGTGCTCCGGGCGGTAACCGGGGACGCGGGTCCACAGCGTGTGGTGGTGCGCGCGCTCGATGACGTTGACCGTGTCGATTTGCACGTAGCCCAGACGCTCGACGCAGGCCAGCGCCCCCGCCTTGCCGGGGGGCAGCCCGGCGTCGCCGTCCAGGAGCTGGCATTTGAGTGCCAGCCGCCGCGCCTGGGATTGCGTCAGGCTCGCGTGTTGCGCCATGTCCGTCGCGGGAAAGAGGAAATCCGATTATACACGGTCCGTCGGCCGATGTGTCCCCCGATGGCATCTTGACCCCGTTCGCCGGCGATGTTACAGTTCCCCCCGCGCCGCTGTAGCTCAGTTTGGCAGAGCAGCTCACTCGTAATGAGCAGGTCCTCGGTTCAAGTCCGAGCAGCGGCTCCACGACCCCCCGCCGGGGGTCTTCCTGTTGGTTTGGACCGGCTTTTCCGTTATACTTGCGCTCGACACCGCCGCGCGACCGAGGGACCGGGATTTGCTGAAGAACTGGCGCTTCTGGCTGGGCGTGGTCATCTCCGGGGGACTCCTCTGGTGGTTCTTCCACGACGTGGACCTGGAGGGGCTCGGGCGGGGCTTCGCCCAGGCCAATTACTTTATACTCGTCTGGTGGGTCGTCCCGCTGGCGGTAAGCTACATGCTGCGCATCTGGCGCTGGAAGCTCTTCCTGGACTCCATCCACCCGGTGAAGTTCCTGAACGCGGCGAGCGGGACGATGATAGGCTTCATGGCCAACGGGCTGCTGCCGCTGCGGGCGGGGGAGCTCATCCGGCCCTACGTGGTCGCCCGCAACTCGGGGTACAAATACTCCAGCGCGCTGGCCACGGTCATCTTCGTGCGCATCCTCGACGGCCTCGTCATCATGGCGATTTTCATCTGGATGATTTTCCTCTTCCCCTTCGGCGGGATGGTGAAGACGGGTCTGGCCATCGCGGTGGGGGCGGTGTACGTGACGGGGTGCCTGGCGCTGGTGTTTCTGTACTACCGGCGCGACCGGGTGGCGGGGATTCTGTCGCTCCCGGCCCGCCTTTTCGGGAAAAAGACGCGGGAGAAGGTCCGGAGCTTCTTCATCGGCTTCGGCGACGGGCTGCACATCTTCAACCACAAGGGTCGGCTGTGGGCGGCCGTGGGGCTGTCCTTCGCCATCTGGGGCACGGCGGTGCTGTCCTACGTGCCGATTATCCAGGCGATGCCCTTCGCGGAGCTGACGCCGTGGTTCGCCGCGCCGTTCACGCTGGCCTACGTGTGCCTGGGGGTGGTCTTCCCCTCGGCGCCGGGATTTTTGGGCATCTTCGAGCAGTTCGGCTACCTGGGGCTCACCACCTGCGCGCCGGCCATCGTCGGGGTGTACGGCGAGGCGGGCAAGGGCATGGCCGGGGCCTTCGCGATTCTGTTGCACGTGACGCAGGTGCTGCCGTACATCGTCGTGGGGCTCATCTTCCTCGTGCGGGAGGGGTTGAGCCTGGGGCAGTTGCAGCGGGACCGGCTGAAGGAGGGCTCCGGGATGGACGCCGCGGCGGCGCTGCGGGAGATGGACGACGAGGCGGGGAAGGCGCCGTGAGGGGGCCGTCGTAGAGACGTACCCCCCCCATCCCCGAAAAGAGCAAAGACCCTGTAGCCTCCGCGTACATGGGCCTTTTGGCGATTTATCCGAAGCCGGGATTCGAAGAGGCGGCCCGGCGCTCACCCCTGCGGCCCGTGTTGCGGTATCATATCGGCGGAAACCGTCCTTGAATGGTGATGCCCATGACCCCCCTGCACCGAGAGACGACGCGGCGGATTAACCTGGGCGGCGTGCCCATCGGCGGCGGCGCGCCGGTGGCCGTCCAGTCCATGACCAACACCCCGACCCACGACGCGGATAAGACGCTGGCGCAGATTTCCGCGCTGGTCGCCGCGGGGTGCGAAATCGTGCGGGTGGCGGTCCCGGACCGGCGGGCGGCGAGGGCGCTGCCGGGGCTGGTTAAAAACTCCACCGTCCCACTCGTGGCGGACATCCACTTCTCCGAGCAACTGGCCCTGGCCTCGGTGGAAGCCGGCGTAGCCGGCCTGCGGCTTAATCCGGGAAACCTGCGCGACCCAGCGGCCGTCCGGCGGGTGGCGCAGGCGGCGGTCGCGGCGGGGATTCCCATCCGCGTGGGGGTCAACGCCGGCTCCCTCGACCCCGATTTGCTGGAGAAGTTCGGCGGCCCCACACCGGAGGCCCTGGTCGAGAGCGCCCTGGAGGAAGTACACCTCCTGGAGAACGCCGGGTTGGAGGCCATTAAAATCAGCGCCAAGGCGTCGTCGGTCACCGATACCCTCGCCGCCTACCGCCTCCTGGCGGAAAAAACCAGTTGGCCGCTCCACCTGGGGGTGACCGAGGCCGGCTGGCACGACGCCGGGGTGGTCAAGAGCGCCATCGGCATCGGCGCGCTTCTTTTGGAGGGAATAGGCGACACGCTGCGGGTGAGCCTGACCGGGGACCCGGTGACCGAAGTGCGGACCGGGTGGGAGATTCTGCGGGCCTGCGGCCTGCGCGAGCGGGGGGTGGAAATCATCGCCTGCCCCACCTGCGGCCGCTGCAACTACGACCTCGAGGGGCTGCTGCGGGAGGTGGAACAGAGGCTTTCCGACATCGTCACCCCCCTGAAGGTGGCGGTGATGGGCTGCGTGGTCAACGGTCCGGGGGAGGCGGCCCACGCCGACGTCGGCGTCGCCGGGGGCGTGGACTCGGGCGACATCTTCGTCCGGGGTGAAATCGTGGAGCGGGCCGTCCCCGCGAAGAAGCTGGCGGACCGACTGGAACGGCTGGTGCGGAAGGTCGCCGCCGAGAGGGGTTGACCGGACACGCGAGAATAGAAAAGGAGAGCCGTGGCTCTCCCTTTTTTTAAGGATTGGGGCCTACGAAATTTCCGGGAGATTGTCGGCAGAATGGTCCGCCAGGTTGGCCGCGTACAGAAGCGGCATGGGGCAGGCGTCGCAGATGGGGAATTCGGTGAAATTCAAACGCCGGTGAGCCCGACGGATAGCCCGCCAGCGGGGCGAGCGCCAGATGTCCATGAGCGGCGTCGCGGCGGCGTCCCCCATCCCCAAATCCCCGTTCAAGTCCAGACAGCAAGTGGTCACCGTCCCGTCGGCCAGAATCACCATCTTGCTCCAGGTGTCCGGGCAGGGGCGCCGCTCCAGCGTCTTGTACTCGTAAGTCTTGAGACCCTCGATTCCCGCGTACTCGTTGACGCGGGTGAAATTGAGCCGGTCCACCTTCCCCTCCCAGAACGCCCGGAACGCGTCCACCTCGTGCTCGTTGAGCTTCGAAACGGCGAACTGCATGACCGTCGTGGGGCGGGGCCGATACTCGGAGGCCAGTTCGAGGAAGCGAAGGATGTTGGCCCGCACCCGCTCCAAATCGCCACCCCGTCGAATCTCGGCATACACCTCCGGGGTGACGCCGTCCACGGAGAAGATGATGGTTTTCAACCCCGCGTCGAGCAGCTTCCGGCTGCGCTCCCCGGTGAGGCCAACCGCGTTCGTGTTGAGGACGGGGTCCACGCCGTGTCCCGCCGCGTAGGCCACCAGCTCGTCCAGGCGCGGGTGGCAGAGCGGGTCGCCAAAAAGGAACAGGCTGATGGATGGAACCCCCATTCCCGCCAGCTGACGCACGACGTTTTTGTAGAGCTCGTCGTCCATCAGGGTGAGCCGGCGCGTGAGCCGGTCCCGGGGGCACATCACGCAGTCGAGGTTGCAGGTGTTGTTTATCTCGACGTGGACGTTCATCGGGCGGGGATATGCGCCGGTCAGCCTGAGCGACAGTAAATTGCGCAGGCCGGCGATACGGGTGCGGAGGAAATCGGTAATGCGTTTGGGCATCGGAGGGGATTCAGACGACCTACGCCGGTCTGAATGCAGCAGGGTCGGCTCTCTAATCGAATACAGCTCCGCTCGCGGCGGTTGCTCTTGAACTACTCAAA
>CAYTCV010000070.1:8466-10847 GCA_964436465.1 uncultured bacterium | reverse complement strand
ACGGTTAACGACGATTTCCCGTAGGGGCGGCCCTCTGTGGCCGCCCGCGGGCGGGTGTGGACACCCGCCCCTACATCATCGCAGAACGCGGCGGCCCGCGGAGGACTCGTCCTGCGGGGCCGCCCTACGTCATAGCCGCCGGGCGCCACGGAAAATGGGCACTCAAAAATCCCGCCCCCCGTATATGTTCATGGATTGAAGGGTAAAATGAATCCCGGGTGATTTTTTTTAACTTATCTCGCAAAAATGTGATTGTAATAATTTCATTATTCATTTTAAAATAAGACGCGGTCACAGAATTTGTAGATAAATTCGATATTATTAGTATAGAATTCCGCCGATTCACACGACTGAACCCCTCAAAATTTCCGCGAGGCAACCCCATGTCCAAAGCCATAGCCGCCGACGACTTCGCCAAGCTCAAGGTCATCACCGACCTCGACCTTTCCCCCGACGGGCGCACCGTCGTCTTCAGCGTCAGACGCGCCCATTTGAAGAAACGCAAGTACTGGAGCGACCTCTGGTGGTCCAGAGACTCCGGAACCGCCGTGCGCATCACCTTCGGCGACCACAACGACATCTCCCCGAAATTCTCGCCGGACGGTGCCAACGTCGCCTTCCTCTCCAACCGGGAGGACGAAAAGGCGTTCCGGTTCCATCTGCTGCCCGCGGACGGCGGGGAAGCCCGCCCCGTGGGTCCCGCGCTCAAGGGGGAGGTCGGCCGGTTCCTCTTCTCCCCGGACCGGGGGTATATCTACTACTCCTTCCGCGCGGCCGACGAGCCGACCAAGGGGCCCGAGGGCAAGCCGGAAGCGCCGCCCTTCCGCGAGGTGAACCGCCTTTTCTACCGCCTGGACGGCGAGGGCTGGCGGCCTAAGGACAGCTTCGACATCTACCGGCTGGACCTCGGTCCGGGAACGGTGAAAAAGCTCACCGACGATAAATTCGAGAACGCCGACTTCGCCCTCTCCGCCGACGGGAAAGACCTCTACTACCTGTCCTGCCACCGGGAGGACCCGGACCGGGACGCCGATTACGTGGACCTCTTCCGCCTGCCGGCCAAGGGCGGCCAGGCGAAGAAGCTCGCCACGCCCAAGGGGCCCAAGGGGGCGCTTTCCACCGACCCCGCCGGGAAATACCTCGCCTGGTTCGGTCACGAGCACCCCGAGGACCCGGCGGGCCGCAGCCCGCGCCTCTACCTCCACGACATCGCCGCCGGCAAGACGGTGAACCTGACCGGGACGCTGGACCACGTCGGCGGGGGCGTCATCGACGACCTGAACGGCATCTGCGCCGATGACTATCCCCAATTCACCCGCGACGGGAAATCCATCCTGTTCAATCTCAGCCGCGAGGGCTGCACCGGCGTCTGGGAGATGAAGACGGACGGGAAGGGCAAGCCCCGGGAGGTCGTGGGCGGCCTCGGCGCGGCCACCTTCTTCCGCGTCCACGAGCGGGGGCTTTTCTACGCCTGGGTCACCGCCCAAAATCCCGGGGAGCTCTACCACCTGGAGCGGGGCGGAGGGTCCCGACGCTTGAGCTCCCTGAACACCCGGGTGGTCGGGGCGTGGCACCTGCCCGAGCCGGAGCGGTTCCGCTTCAAATCCGGCGACGGCACCCCCCTCCAGGGCTGGCTGTTGACGCCGCCCGGCTTCAACCCCAAGTCGAAGTACCCGGCGGTCATCGAGGTCCACGGCGGGCCCCACGTCAGCTACGGCGAAGCGCTGATGCACGAGTTCCACTACCTGGCCGGCCGCGGCTTCGTGGTGCTCTGGTGCAATCCGCGCGGCAGCACCTCCTACGGCGAGAAGTTTACCCGCGCCATCGTCGACGCCTGGGGCACCAAGGACTACGAAGATGTGCTGGCGCTGGCCGACCACGCGGCGGGGCTGCCCTTCGTGGACGCCGCGCGCCTCGGTATCACCGGCGGCTCCTACGGCGGCTACATGACCAACTGGGTCATCGGCCACACGGACCGCTTCGCCGCCGCCGTCTCCCAGCGCTCGGTCTACAACCTCCTGGACTTCTACGGCGCCTCGGACACGGGGTTCTGGTTCGAGAAGGAGTTCGGCGGCAAGCGCCCCTGGTCCGACCGGGACCATTACTGGAAGCTCTCCCCCATCGCCTACATCGGCAACGCCAAGACGCCGACCCTGGTAATCCACTCCGAGGGCGACCTGCGGTGCCCGGTGAGCCAGGGCGAACAGGTGTTCGTCGCGTTGAAGACCCTGGGGGTCCCGACGAAGTTCATCCGCTTCCCCGAGGAGTTCCACGGGCTGTCGCGGGGCGGTCGGGCCGACCGGCGGGTCAAGCGCCTGCAGAGCATCGCCGACTGGTTCGACGAGTACCTGCTGGGTAAAGGGGCGAAGTAGGGGCAGACG
>CAYTCV010000070.1:0-8366 GCA_964436465.1 uncultured bacterium | reverse complement strand
AGGGCGGGGACTTCAGTCCCCGCCGTTTTTTATAGGGCGGCCCTCGCCCGTGGCTGCGATGATGTAGGGCGGCCCCGTGGGATGCATCCCCCGCGGGCCGCCGCGAATTGCGATGCCGTAGGGGCGGGGCTCCGTCCCCGCCCGCCCCTCACCCTAGCCCGTAAGCGCGCTTCCCCCCAGAGGGGGGAGGGGACATGCGGGCCGACCTGAAGGTCGGCCCCTACGATTCACAAACACGCGGGCGACCGCAGAGGGTCGCCCCTGCATTTAAACGGGAACCGGCCTGTTACGGCGCGTTGTGCGCGGCGTCGCCGCCCCACATCGCCCAGCCGTCGGCCCAGTAATCGCCCGTGTCGAAGGCCACCAGGCTGCCCCGGTCGGTGCCCACGTACACCCAGCCCTCCACGACGACGGGCTGGAACCTAATCGGCTCGCCGACCTTCACGCGCCACATCTCGCTCCCGCTCGAGGCCCGGTAGCAAACGACGTAGCCGTCCTCGGTGCCGACGTAGAGCTTGTCGCCGGCCCAGGAGGGGGGTGTCAGCATCCGGCCGCCCAGCACCTCGCCCTCGGGCTGGTAGGCCACCTCGTAGATGACCTTCCCCGTCTCGACGTCGGTGCAGACCAGGGCGTCGTGCGCCGTGGAGTAGGACAGCCCGTCCACCACCACCGGCCGGGAGCCCTGGTAGGCCCATATTCCCGACACGTTGCCCCAGCCGAGGTTCGCCTCGCCCTGCGAGAGCTTGGCCGCGCCGGGGGCGGAGGAGAAGCCCACCGAGGCGTCGGAGGCCATCTGCTCCTCGGCGTAGCGGCTCCCGGCGTTGACCGAGTAGCGCAGGTAGTCGGCCTTGCGCCGCTGCCAGAGGTCGTCGTTCTCGCGGGCGCCCGAACGGTTGTCGAGCTGCGCCAGGCCCTCGTACTGGACCTGGCCGTACTCGTCGGTCTCCTCGCCCTCCTCGCGCTGGGAGACGTATACCTGGCCGCCGTAGAGGAAGGGGGCGCAGGTGGCGTTCATCTGCTCCCGCCACACCACGTCGCCCGAGCGGGCGTCGAAGCGGTACACCGTGCCTTCAAGGCAGGCGGCGTACACCGAGCCGTCGGCGACCACGGGGGCGGTGATGACCTCGCCGATTATGGGCTGGTCCCAGACGTTCTCGCCGGTCTCCAGTCGGCGGCAGGTGAGGTGGTGTTGGCCGTCCTCGCCGGGGTAGGTCATGTAGATGTAAGAGCCCTCTATGGCGGGCTGGGCCATCAGCGGGTCGCCCAGCCACTCGCCCCAGACCTTGTTCCCCCGTTGGGCGTCCAGGACGTAGAGGATGCAGGACTCGGTGTTGAAGGCCACGCGGCCCTGGGAGTAGACCGCCGCCGTGGGGCCGTCGTCCCCGGCCTGGAACATCCACTCGGCCCGACCGGTCTGGTCGTCGAAGGCGTAGAATTCGTAGGAGCCGAAGCCGCCGCCGATGTAGACCAGCCCGTCGCCCACCGCGGGGGTGGCCAGGGGTCGCCCGCCGGGGATGACCACCCGCCAGCCGTCGAAGCCGTTCTCGGTGGTGAACGTCTCCACGCCGATGTCGAGCTCGGAGCCCTGGATGACCCCCTCGCCGCCTTCCCCGCCCATCGGCCCGCCGGGGTAGTACGGATACTCCTCGTAGTAGTACTCGTCGCCCATCTCCTGGACCTGCTCCTTCTTGCCGGTGTCCATTCCGTCGGAGAGGGCCAGCATGGGGAACAGGAGCACCAGGGCCAGTCCGGCGACCCAGAGTAGATACGCACGTCTCATCGCGCACCGCCTTTTTCGAAGGGTCCTCGCTCCGTCGCGCGTACGCGCGAGGACATTGTTATGCTACTACAAAATCGGAGTGAAAGTTCCCTCCGGACGCCGTCGCGCCCGGCGGCTTTTTTTCGGGACCCGTTCTGTGCTATAGTGGTGGGCGCTCCGCCCCGGGCAAGACCCGTTAATCCGGACTCCTACATACGACTCTTCGGCCTCGGGACGGACTCCGGCGCCCGTAGCTCAGAGGATAGAGCAGCGGTCTTCTAAACCGCTGGTCGGTGGTTCGATTCCACCCGGGCGCGCCATAACGGCGGGCGGTCCTTTATCGGCTCTCCGCTCGGGGAGCCGGACGGTCCCGCCGAGGTCCCGGGTGGAGGTCGGTCGGGGAGCGCGGACCAGAGCGTCCGGCTTCCAATAAGCGTGCGCCAGTAGCTCAGTGGATAGAGCGGCGGTCTCCGGAACCGTAGGTCGGAGGTTCGATCCCTCTCTGGCGCGCCACCCCCGCCGACCCCCCCCGAACACCCGAGGCGTCGTCATGCTACTCGCCATCCGAATAGGCATCATCGCCTTCATGGGCGGTGTCGCCAGCTTTCTCACCCAGAGCCTGTTCCCCGAGACGGAGTTCGCCTACCTCATCGGCGCCGCGGTGGGCGTCGGCGTGGCGGGCATTTTCGTCGCCCTGGAAATCTGGCTCTCCAAGCGGACCAACCGCCAGGTCATCGCCGGGGCCATCGGCCTGCTGGTCGGCCTCGTCGCGGCGGCCATCGTCTCCCACATCGCCATCGTCTCCGAGTACCCCGCCGTCCGCTACACCCTGTCCCTGGTGGTGATGGTTCTGTTCGCCTATCTGGGAGCGACGCTGGCCATCCGCAAGCTGCCTCCGTCCTGGTTCCGCCGGGCGGACCTCCCCGAGGGGGAGGGGGTGCTGGAGTGGAAGGTCCTCGACACCAGCGTCATCATCGACGGGCGCGTGGCCGACATCTGCGCCGCCGGGTTCCTGGAGGGCGTCCTCTTGGTGCCCAAGTTCGTCCTGAAGGAGCTCCAGCTCATCAGCGACTCCTCGGACTCCCTCCGGCGCAACCGCGGCCGCCGGGGGCTGGACATCCTCAACGACATGCAGAAGAAGCTCGGCGACCGAGTCCAAATCGAGAGCACCGACTTCCCCGAGCTCGCCGAGGTGGACTCCAAGCTGGTGAAGCTCGCCATGACCAAGGGCGCCAAAATCCTCACCAACGATTTCAACCTGAACAAGGTGGCCGAGCTCCAGGGGGTCGACGTGCTGAACATCAACGAGCTGGCCAACGCCCTCAAGCCGGTGTACCTGACCGGGGAGCGGATGTCGGTGAAGCTGATGAAGGAGGGGACCGAGCTGGGGCAGGCGGTGGGGTACCTCCAGGACGGCACGATGGTGGTGGTGGACCGGGGCAAGGAGCACATCGGCCGGGAGGTCGAGGTGACGGTCACCAGCCACCTGCAGACCTCGGCGGGCCGGATGATTTTCGCCCGCCTGGGGGAGTAAATATTATTCACCCTTGGGGTGAATAATATCTTGACATACCGGTAGAATTAAGCTATTATATGCACATCGGCTATGCAAGTAGAAGGTTGGAGGAAATCTGCACTTCGGAGAGAAAGGCCCGGAGGATTCTTCCGAACGATGATCACGTCAAACGACTCTATGCGCAGATTCAGTATCTGCATACTACACAGACCTTGGCCGACATCCCTATACATTCATCCCCCCTGCACCTCCACCCCTTGAGAGGCGACCGGAAAGGTTTATGGGCCGTAAGTATCAAGGAAAGATGGAGGTTGTGTTTCCGCCCTGTTGGTGAATGCCGTTACAGACTAGACGGTTCGGTGATACCGCGGACCGTGACTGAAATCGAAATTATCGATATAGTGGATTATCACGATGACTAACAAACCTGTAAAGCCTGGCCCGTACTACCCCCCGGTGGCGATTCCCCCCGGTTTCACCATCGAAATGATTCTTTCTGATAGAGGTTGGACCCAGGCCGAATTGGCCCGTAGAATGGGTAGACCGGTCCAGGTCGTCAACGAAATAGTGAAGGGGAAAAAGGAGATAACAGCCGATACGGCGATTGAGCTTAGCAGGGTGTTGGGTTCTCCGGCATCGTTCTGGCTCAACCTGGAGGCCAACCACCGCGAAAATGTGGCTAGGCTGGAGCGACTAAAAGCTGAAGAGGAGGAGGTGAAAAAGACCAGGAATTTTCCCTATGATGAAATGGTCCGGTACGGCCTGGTTCCTCCTACACGGGTTCTCAGGGAGAGGTTCGAACATGTGCTGGCTTTCCTTGGCGTCGCTTGTTTTGACGCGCTGGAAAGAAACTTGCCGGTCGTTTTCCGAAAGACGGGGAAAATCCCTGTAAGCTTTGAAAAGCTTGTCGTCTGGTTGCGGTGGGGTGAGCTGAAGATGCAAGGGCTCAAGCTGGGTAAATTCAGCAAGAGTAAACTACGAACCAGCCTGAGTGAAATCCGTTCCTTTACATTGGAAAGGCCCGATTCATTTATCCCCAAGCTGGAAAGAGTCGGCGGGGAAACGGGCGTGGCCTTTCTATTCGTCCCAGAATTCAGGGGTTTGCCCATAACCGGTGTGACGCGGTGGATGAACGGTAATCCCCTCGTGCAGGTGAACCTGCGCTATAAGACCAACGACCATCTGTGGTTCACGGTTTTCCACGAAATAGGGCACGTCTTGAATTCTTTGAAAAAACAGGTGTTCATAGATGTGGAGGGTGACGACCGTAAAGATACGGAAGAAAAAGCGGCTGATGAGTTTGCCTGTAGGGTTTTCGTGCCCAAAGGTGTATTCGAAGAACTCCTCAGCTTGCCTAGAATATCCGAAGCCCTGGTGATGGGATATTCTAGAAAGCTCGGTATCGCCCCCGGTATCTTAGTTGGTATGTTGCAGCACGAGGGTAAGCTCCCCCACAGTCATCTGAACGGCCTAAAAGAGAAATATACGTGGGAAATTGCACAATCCGCGTGACATCGCGCCGGATTCCGAGGCCGCGGCCTGGCTCGGCCTGAACCTGGTCCCCGAGGTGGGGCCGGTTCATTTCCGCCGCCTGGTGGAGCGCCTGGGCTCGGCCCGGGAGGCCCTGGCGGCCCCCTACGGCCGGCTGATTCAGATTCGGGGAATCGGCGAGGTCCGCGCCGCCAACATTCTCGCCGCCCGCTCGGAGGCGCACCAAAAGCGCCTGGAGCAGGAGCTCGACGCCGTCAGGAAAATCCCCGACCTGTCCCTCTTCCTCGTCTGCGACCCCGATTACCCCGCCCCGCTCAAGGACCTGCCCGACCCGCCGCCGGTGCTGTACGTGCGGGGGGCCTACCTCCCCGAGGACCGGCTGGCGGTGTCCATGGTGGGCACCCGGAATCCGAGCCCCTACGGGCGGGAGCTGGCGCGCAAGCTGGGCGCCGGCCTGGCGCGGGTCGGGGTGACCGTGGTCTCGGGCTGCGCGGCGGGAATCGACCTCGCCTCGCAGATGGGGGCCGTCGCCGCCGGTGGGCGGACCATAGGCGTGCTGGGCTGCGGGGTGGACGTGGTGTACCCGGCGAACGAGCGCGGCTCGTTCGAGAAAATCGCGGCCTCCGGCGCCCTGGTGAGCGAGTTTCCCCTGGGCACGGAGCCCCTGGCGAAAAACTTTCCCCCGCGCAACCGGCTCATCGCCGCTCTGGGGCTGGGCGTGGTGGTGGTGGAGGCGCCGCGGAAGTCCGGGGCGCTCATCACCGCCGACTACGCCATGGAGTTGGGCCGCGAGGTTATGTCCTGCCCCGGCAACGCCATCGGTTCAGGGGCCCGCGGCTCGCATGCCCTCTTAAAGGACGGGGCCGCCCTGGTGGAGACCGTCGAGGACATCCTGCGCGCCGTGGGCCGGGCCGCCGACCCCCGCCTCTTCGCCGACCGCGTGACCGCCCCCGAGGCGCCCGCCCTCACCGACGGCGAGGCCGCCCTCCTCGAGAGCCTCACCGCCGAGCCCGTTCACCTGGATGAATTGACCAACCGCCTGGGAACCCCCCGGTCGGAGGTCATCCGGCTTCTGCTATCCCTGGAACTCAAGGGTGTCGTGGAGCCGCTCCCCGGCATGTACTACCGCCGCCCCTTTTAAGCCGCGCTTGCCAAGCCCGCCGATTTCTGCTATAAACCCCAGAAAATGACCCCGCCCGAAAAACCCCTCCCCCCCGGGCCGTACAACATGCCAAAGAGCGCGCCCCGCAGCCGCCCCGCCGGAAGGCCCCTGGTCATCGTCGAGAGCCCGACCAAGGTGAAGACGCTCAAGCGCTACCTGGGCGACGGCTACGACGTGGCCTCCAGCCGGGGTCACGTCCGCGACCTGCCGAAGAAGAACCTCTGCGTGGACGTGGAGCACGGCTTCGAGCCCACCTACGAGGTCATTCCCGACAGGAAGGCGGTCGTCGCCGAGCTGCGGCAGGCGGCGAAGCGGGCGGGGGCGGTCTACCTCGCCTGCGACCCCGACCGCGAGGGGGAGGCCATCTGCTGGCACCTGGCCGCCCTCATCGACGGCGGGCCAATCCACCGCATCACCTTCAACGAAATCACCAAGACGGCGGTGACGCGCGCCCTGGAGCACCCCGGCGACATCGACCTGAACCTGGTGGACGCCCAGCAGGCCCGGCGGGTCCTGGACCGGCTGGTGGGATACCAGGTGTCGCCGATTCTGTGGAAGACGGTCCGGCGCGGCCTCTCGGCGGGGCGGGTCCAGTCGGTGGCGCTCCGCCTCGTCGTCGAGCGGGAACAGGAGCGCGAGGCCTTCGTCCCCGAACAGTACTGGCCGGTCATCGCCGGACTCTCTACCGCCGCCGGCGAGCCGCTCGAAGCGGAGCTGATGAAACTGGGCGGGAAGAAGGCCGAGCTCGGAGACTGGCCCACCGTCCGGGAACTTCTGTATGAAATCCAGGACGGCCCCTGGACCGTCAGTTCCTACACGCGGCGCGAGTATCGGCGCCCGCCCCCGCCGCCCTACATCACCAGCACCCTCCAGCAGGACGCCTCCACGCGCCTGGGCTTCGACCCCAAGCGGACGATGGTCGTGGCCCAGCAGCTCTACGAGGGGGTGGAGTTGGGCGGGCTGGGGCAGGTGGGCCTCATCACCTACATGCGCACCGACTCGGTGAGAATCTCCGACGAGGGGCTCGGCCTGGCGCGGGACTGGATAAAAAAGAACCACCCGCAGTGGCTCCCCGAGTCGCCGCAGGTTTACAAGGGAGGCAAGGGCGCCCAGGACGCCCACGAGGCCGTCCGCCCCACGGACCCCACCCTCGAGCCGGAGCGCATCGGGCAGTATCTTTCCCCGGAGCAGCGCCGGTTGTACGAGTTGATTTGGCGGCGCTTCCTGGCCGGCCAGATGACCCCGGCGGTTTTCGACAAGGCCGACGCCCGCATCACTTCCGGCCGGGCCGAGTTCTCCGCCAAGGGTTCCATCCTGCGCGACCCCGGCTTCCTCGCCCTCTACCCGGACCCGGGCGAGGCGAAGGACGTCCTGCTGCCGGAGCTTGCCGAGGGCGACGCGCTGGAGTCCGCCTGGCTCGACGGTCGGCAGAAATTCACCCAGCCGCCGCCGCGCTACAAGCCGGCCTCCCTGGTCAAGGAACTGGAAAAGCGTGGCATAGGCCGCCCCTCCACCTACGCCGCCATCATCTCCACCCTCCAGCAGCGGGACTACGTCCAACGCGACGACAACCGCTCCTTCTTCCCCACCGAGCTGGGGCGCCTGGTCACCAAGCTCCTGGTGGCCGGCTTCCCCCGGGTGCTGAAGGTGGAGTTCACCGCGGAGCTGGAGGAGGAGCTGGACGAAATCGCGCGGGGGGAGAAGAAGTGGCGAGAGGTTCTGGGCGCATTTTACGAGACCTTCGCCCTGGAGCTTCACCGGGCGGAGGAGGAGCTTCCGCGGCACCGGGGCGATAACACGCTCCTGGCCGAGCCGGTCTGCCCCAAGTGCGGCGGTGGGCTGACCATCCGCTTCGGGCGGGCGGGGGCCTTCGTCGGCTGCTCAAAGTACCCCGAGTGCGACTTCACCTCGAACTTCCGCCGGGACGCGAACGGTCGCGTGGTGCTGGTGGACCGGGAGGAGGAGACCGTCGAGACCGGGGAGGTGTGCGAGTTGTGCGGCCGGCCGATGGTCGTAAAGCGGAGCCGCTACGGGCCGTTCCTCGGCTGCTCCGGCTACCCGGAGTGCAAGAACATCCGGAAGCTGGGCGGGGGTGACCGGACGCCGAGGCCCCCGGCGGAGAAGACGGATATTCCCTGCCCCGAATGCGGCGAGCCCATGGTGGTCCGCCACGGGCGGAAAGGCGAGTTCCTCGGCTGTTCCAAATACCCCAAATGCCGGGGGACGCTGAACTTCGAGCGCGACGACGACGGCAACGTGGTCCCCCTGGCCCCGAAGGAGAAGAAAGCCTCGACGAAGAAAAAGGCCCCGGCCAGGCGCCGGAAGAAATAGCGCGCCAACGGGACGGGGCGCGGGGCGGGAATCGTCCTCGTAGGGGCCGACCTTTAGGTCGGCCCGCGGGCGGGTGTGGACACCCGCCCCTACGTCATCCATCGCAA
>CAYTCV010000069.1:4982-10875 GCA_964436465.1 uncultured bacterium | reverse complement strand
CCCGTTCAGCCGCTATTCAAAACGCGGCGGCCCGCGGAGGGGCCGCCCTACATCGAGCATCGGCAACTCATACCCTAGTCTTTAAAAAACGACGCCCAGGCCCACGGACAGCACCAGGTCCGTCCCCTCGCCCGAATAACCGCCGTAGCCCAGCACCTGGCCGAAGCTCACATCGTAGCTCGCCTTGACCGGCAGGAAGAGGTCCTCGGCGAGGAACACGTCGGCGCCGACGGTGAGGCCGGCGCAGGGACAGGGCTGGAAGACCCACCCGTAGTCGTAATCCAGACCGCCCACCGTTTCGGCGGCCCGCAGCCACTCCACCCCCAGCCCGAGGCAGCACCAGAAGCGCACGGTCCCCCCCTCGTCCATCCGGACCCCGGCGAATCCCAGGGCCGAAATAGAGTGGGCCTGTGCCGCCTCGACCCGGTTCGGCTCCACCCCCATCCCGACGTAGCCCGACGTGTCGTAGGTCCCGTACTTCGCCACCACCCCCCAGAGCGAGTTGCCCAGGCGCAGGGCGATTTCCAGCTCGCCGCCCAGGGCGGGCCCGAACATGGTGCGGTCCGGCTCGTTGGGCACGGCGGCCCAGTCGCCCACGGCCAGCATCGTGTCGGCGTAGAGCGACAGGCGCAACTCGGCGTTCTCGGCGGCCGCGCCCAGGGTGAGGATGAGCAGGAGTAGGGCGGCCTTACGCATCCCCCAGCATCTCCTCGGTGATGGAAAGCCGGTAATGGGGGGCGTTTCCGTTGGTGATGAGGGGGTCGCAGGCGGTGCCTATGCCGGCGTTGCAGGAGACGGCCGCGCCGGGCTCGGGGTCGGAGGCCGAGGCGGTGAAGTCGAACTCCGTCGAACCCGTCCGCCCCTGCCCCGGGGAGTAGGCCGCGGTGCAGTGCAGCGTCCGGCCGATGTCAATCCCCACGCGGGGCGTGGAGTCGCCGGGCGGGGTCCAGGGGAAGTCCGCCCCGCCGATGGAGAGGTGGAGGTAGTACATGGTGTCGTTGTAGAGGGCCAGCGAGCCGTCGGTCGCGGCCGCGGCATCCTCCCCGCACCGGAGGCCCAGGGGAAGGAGGGCGAGGAGGGCGATGATTACGAGGAGGGAGGGGCGCATGGTCAGAGGTAGAGGCCGACGCCGACCGCGACGACCAGGTCCTGCCCGTGGCCGGAGAAGTCGCCGTAGCCCTGGACCTGGTTCAGGCTGAAGTCGTAGCTCACCCGGAGCGGGATGCAGACGTCGTCCGAGAGGGCGAAATCGAGCCCGAGGGCGGGGCTGAAGGTGAGCGCGGGGAGGAACACATTGTCGAAATCGTACACTACGCCCGCGATTTCCTCGTCGGCGGTCATCCACTCCACGCCGACGCCCAGCCCGGCCCAGGGTCTCACCCGGCCGTCGCCGAGGTACAGACCGACCTCGGCCAGGGCGGAGAGGCTCAGGGCGTGCGCCGCCTCGATTTCACCGGCCCCGTCGCCGAGCCCCACGACGCCGCCGGTGTCGTAGGCGCTCATTCGGCCGGAGACGCCGATGAAAACGCGCCCCAGGTCCCAGTCCGTCGCCAGCTCCACGCCTGCCAGCGGGCCGAACATGGTGCGGTCGCCCTCGATGGGGTGGGCCTTCCAGTCACCGACCGCGAGGGCCGAGTTGACGGAGAGGGTGATGCGGAACGTGGATTCGGACCGGGCGGCGACCTCCGGCTCGTCCGTGGGCGGGCGGTACACGTCGGCCGCCGTGGCCGCGGCCGCCGTCAGCGCCAGAAGGAGCGGTGCGAGGGCCTTCATTCCGCCTGCACCCCCCGGAGGTTGACGTCGTACACGGTGATGGTGTCGTCGGCGCCGTAGGAGGAGATGGGCTCGCAGGTGAGCTGGCCCGAGTCGCTGCAACCCAGGCCGCCGGTGCTCCCCCCGCCGCCGGTGTAGTCGAAGGTGTAGGAGCCGGTGACGCCCTGCCCGGGGGAGTAGGTCACCCGGCAGGTTACCTGCTCGCCCACGGCCATGTAGGAGCGCCCGCTGGTCTCGCCGGGCGGGAGGTAGGGGAAGCTGTCGTGGCCGATTTGGATGTGGAGGTAGTAGTAGGTGCCGTTGGCGATGGCCAGGCTGGCGTCTCCGCCGTCGGAGTCGGATTCGCAGCGGACTCCCAGCGGGAGGGCCGCGAGCACGGCCGCCAGAATCCAGAGTGAGTACCGGCGCACGTTCACCTCCCGTTTTCGGGGGGGTCCGCCCGCGTTCGTCGGACCGGGATGCGCCGGCGGCCCCTCAGTATTTGTAACTATACACCGAAAAGTCGGATTTTACCCGAGTCGCCCGCGGCGGTCAAAGCTCCGGATAGGTGTAAGCCAGCGAGAGGCGGTACAGGACCCGGTCCCAGCCGGAGGCGAGGTAGACGGCGTCGTCGGTGACGGCGATGAGGTTCACGTTGCGGAAGTCCACCACGCCGGCGCCGCCCCAGGTCCCGGCGACCCGCTGCCGGGCGTCGAAAACCGCGAGCCCCGAGCGCCCGTCCGCGACGTAGAGCCAGCCGAGGGCGTCGGTGTCCAGGGCCTGGGGGTCGGGCAGCATCCGGGCGCCGACCTCGACGACCGACCCGTCGGGCTTCAGCCCCCGAATCGGCTCGAAGCTGGCCAGGTAGTAGAGCGTGCCGTCGGGGGACGCGGCGAGGGCGTTGAGCTTGCCCGCGCCCAGGTTCCGGACCTCCGTCACGTCGCCCGCGGGACCCAGCCGGAGCGCGGGGTAGGTCACCAGGTCCCAGCCCGAGGAGTAGCTGAACACCACGGCCCACAGGCTGCCGTCGCCCCCGGCTGCGAGCAGGTCCGGGCTGACCCCCTCGGCGAAGGTCTCCGGCGCGTCGGACCCGGCGTCCAGCCGGAGCACTACGCCCTCCCAGGAGTCGGCCAGGTAGACCTCGTTCCCCAATCGGGCGACGGGACCGGACACCCCCGTCTCGACGACCCGTTCGGGGCCGCTCTTCAGCTTGAGCGGGAGGAAGTGGAGCCGCCCGCCGTCGTCGCAGAGGACGACGCCCGAGGAGGATGCGTCCAGGCTCACCGGGGTGTAGTCCAGCTCCAGCTTCTCCTCCAGCTTCAGCTCCACGCCCTCGGGCCCGGGCGGGTGAACCGGCCCGGGGAGCGGTACGGGCATGGCCGCGCTCTCGCCGAAGCCCAGGACGCCGAAGGGGACCACGGTGCCGCGGGTAAAGCCCAGTCGGTCGTACGCCTCCGCGTCCAGCGCGCGCACCCGGTCGTCGGGCGCATATTCCAGGCCCTCGGCGGTCGGGGAGAGGGAGACGAGCGCCAGGTGGTCGCCGCGGACCTCCTCCACCCGACCCGCCCCGACCACGGTCGCCGACACGCCCAGCACCTCGCCGGTGTCGGGGTGGACCGGCGGCTCGCCGTAGCGGTAAACCCAGAGGTAGTCGTTGAACTCGATACCGTCCGCGGAGCCGAGGGCGACCTGGGCGGTGCACCATTTATCGTCCAGCGAGATGAGCGGTCCGGCGGTGGGCAGGCCTTTCGCCAGCTCACCGGCCAGGCGCGCGGCCAGGTCCCCCGCGCCGTCGGCGCTTTCCGCCAGGGCGACGGGGCCCGCGGTCCGCCTCCAGGCGTAGGGGTCGAAGACCAGGCCGGAAATCTCCACCCCGCCCCCCGCGGCGGTCACGGTCAGCGCGGCGGCGTAATCGCACCCCAGCGCCGCGGCGAGCCGCGCGAGCTGGGCGTCGCTCGACGGGTCGATGACGGTGTTGATGCCGGTCACCTCGTCGCGGGGCGCCGGGTTCAGCCCGGCGTCGGTCAGGCCCTCCTCGAAGCCGGTCCGGGCGGCCTCCACGAGAAGGTAGTCGGCGGAGCCGGGGACGTCGAGCCAGACGGCGACGCGCCCGGCGGCGGCCAGGGCGCCGGCGGCGATGAACAGCATAACCGGGACGAGCTTCCTCAAGAGCCCTCCTTTACAGAATTGGCGCAGTATAGACGATTTATCCGTCCGCCGCAAGGCCGGTTTCCACCGTAATGGTATGCTATACTGATTCCGGATTCCCCTGCACGGCGGCCCGCGGGGGACTCGACCCACGGGGCCGCCCTGCATTATCCTTAATAAAGGAACGCCGGAGGGGCCGGGGACGTTTCCCGATTGCGCGGTCGGACGGAGCATTCAAGTGATTAAAATCGAGGTGACGCTGCCGGGCGCGGAGCCGGTCGAGCTAACGGTGGAGCGGGGCACGCCGATTCAGCGGGCGCTCGCGGGCCTGCCCCCGCCGGAGCACCCCTGGCTCATGGCCTTCACCGACCACCATGCGCGCGACCTGCGCGAGCCGCTGGAGAAGGGCTGCCGGCTCTCCCCGCGCAGCGTCGCCGACCACGAGGGCATACGGGCCTTTCGCCGCGGGGTGCGCCTTTTATTAATCCGGGCGGCGGCGGAGCTCTTCCCCGACTCCTACGTGTACATCGACCACTCCCTCTCCGGCGGGTTCTACGGCGAGCTGCGCCGCGCCGACGCGTCGGACGCGCACGTGCCCGTCACGCCGGACATGGTGGACGAGCTGAAGCGGCGGATGGACGAGCTGGTGGCGGCGGACGGGGAAATCGTCCGGGAGGTGGCGTCCCGGAAGGCGGTCATCGCCGAGCTCCGGGCGAAGGGGGATGAGACCAAGGTCGGGCTCCTGGAGCACTACCGCCGCGAAAAAATCGTCGTCTACCGCTTCGGGGATGTGCTGGACAGCTTCTACGGGCCGGTGGCGCCGCGGGCGGGTCTCCTGAAACCCTTCGGCCTGGTGTACTATCCGCCGGGGTACGTCCTGCGCTTCCCCACCTCCGCCGAGCCCGACGTCCTGGCCCCCTTCGCCGAGCAGCGCAAGCTCTTCCACGTCTTCCACGAGTACTCGGACTGGATAAAGGTCCTGGGAGCGGAGACGGTGGGCGGCCTGAACCGGGTCATCGCCGAGGGGGACGCCAAGGAGCTGGTCCTTCTCTCCGAGGCGCTGCACGAGAAGAAGACGGCGGATATCGCCGACGAAATCTGCTCGCGCAGCCCCGTGCCGCGGCTCGTCCTGGTCGCCGGTCCCAGCTCCAGCGGCAAGACCACCTTCACCCAACGGCTGACGCTGCAACTCACCATCAACGGGCATCGGCCGGTGTCGGTGGGGGTGGACGATTACTTCGTCCCCCGGGAGCGAACCCCCCTGGACGAGGAGGGACGGCCGGACTTCGAGCGGCTGGAGGCCATCGACGTCGGGGCGCTGAACGCCGACCTTACCGCCCTCATGCGCGGCGAGGAGGTCCACCCGCCCTGCTTCGATTTCAAGGCGGGACGGAGCGAGAGGCGCGTCGAGGTCCTGCGCGTGGGGCCGGGGACGCCGCTCGTCGTGGAGGGCATACACGCCCTGAACGACGCGCTGACGCCGGAGATTCCGGCGGCGCAGAAGTTCAAGGTGTACGTGAGCTGCCTGACCCAGCTCAACATCGACAACCACAACCGGGTGCCCACCACGGACACGCGGCTCATCCGGCGGCTGGTGCGGGACTCGCGGTACCGGGGCTACGACGGCCTGGAGACCCTGCGGCGCTGGCACCAGGTGCGGCGCGGGGAGGACCGCTACATCTTCCCCTTCCAGGAGACCGCCGACGTGATGTTCAACTCCGCCCTCATCTACGAGCTGTCGGTGCTGGGGAAGTACGCCCGGCCGCTCCTGGAGCGGGTTCCCGAGACCGAGCCGGAGTGGGCCGAGGCCGAGCGGCTGCTCCAGTTCGTGGCCTTCTTCCTGGACCTGCCGGACGGAATGGTGCCCTCGACCTCGCTGTTGCGGGAGTTCATCGGGGGGAGCGATTTCCGCCGGGAGTAGCGGGCCGGTGGGGTCGCGGGGGTTATCGCAGGGCCGCGATTTGCGTTTTGCGATGATGTAGGGCGGGGAATC
>CAYTCV010000069.1:0-4882 GCA_964436465.1 uncultured bacterium | reverse complement strand
TGCGATGATGTAGGGCGGGGAATCTATCCCCGCCGTTTTTTATCAATGGTGGCCCTCACCCCGGCCCTCTCCCGGAGGGAGAGGGGGGCCGCGCCGCTGTGTCCGATAAAAGTCATACGGCTGCGCGGCGAACCCCGGTCCTCGGCCGGGGTTTGTCATATGCAGACTCGATTATTCAATGTTCGCCCGATGAACCGGACGCCGCTCGGTTCATGGAACCTTCACACGTATTCCGCGCATTGGTATCCCGGCGTATGACGCGCCTAGTGGTAGTACCGCTCGAGCTTGATGAGCCGGCCCAGGACGCGCGCCTCGCCGTGCCGCTCGTCGGTGAGCGGGATGGGCGCGATTTTCGGGTTCGACCCCACCATCCACATCACGCCGCCCACCCGGCGGATGCGCTTGAGGGTGACGTTGCTCTGGTTCAACAGAATCGCGTAGATGTCCTGTTCGTTCATGTGCTCCGGGTCGGTGTCGGGGTCGATGAGGACGAGGTCGCCGGAGATGATGCCGTCGCCGAGCATGGAGTCGCCCTGGACGCGCAGGAAGTAGCAGTTCTCGTTGGTCCCGCGGGGGACGTGGGTGGCGACGGGCAGGGCCTCTTCGCCCTCGGCCTCGCAGGGCGCGCCGGCGGCGATTTCGCCCAGGAGGGGGAAGCGCCGGACCTCGTAGCCGGGGAGCGCGGCGGTGGCCTGGGCCGCCTTCTGCAGGAGCTCCATGATGGTCAGCTTCGAGAGCTCGTCGTGGTTGGTGGGCTTGCGCCCGGTGAAGAGCTCCTCCTCGGTGATGCCGAGCGCCTGGGCCAGGAGGGTTCCGTAGCGCGAGTTCGGTCGGTTTCCGCGGTTTTCCCAGTTGTCGATGTACTGGGGCGGCACGCCGACGAGGCGGGCGAGCTCGGCGGGTCGCAGGTTGAGGGCCGTCCGGAGCCTTTTTATGCGGGCGCCGAGGGTTTCCATCTTTTTTCCTCCCCGGTGCTTGACAGCGACCTATGATTCTATTATGATTTTGTGCAGACTCTTTTTGTCAACCCCATGATGATTATAATATGCATTTTTAAAAATGTCAAGTATCCGTACCGTCAACGCGTTAAAAAGGAGGTCCCGTGCAGTTCGATGTTTCGCAGCTCGACCCCGACGAGCGCCTGCAGGGCATGCTGCGGCTCTATCCCCTCGCGCTCTCCCATCTCCTGCACCCCCAACCCCAGCGGGTTTCCTCCCCCCGGTCCCGGCGGTCGGGGGACGCCAAGCGCTCCCTGGAGGAATGGCTCTCGGTGAAGCTCGAGGTGGAGGAGCTGCTCGACCGGCTGCCGCACCGCGAGAGGCGGGCGGTGGCGCTCTACTACCTCTCGGGCTACGCCCAGCGCGAGGCGGCGGAAACGCTCGGCATCAGTCAGCCCCGCCTGGCGGCCATCCTGTCCCGGGCCCGCCGCCGCCTGGTCCGCCGACTGGCGGGCGGCCCGGGTCCCGACGGGTAGCGGTTCCCTGACGTATGATGATTATATGATGCATCTGTTATAATCGGACCCTCCAAATCCGTAATAGGGGGTGAGAGGGGGAACTGAATACACGCCCCCGAAACGGATTCACTCCCAACCGCCGAGCCGCCCCATGTTCAAACTCCCCGCCGAAGTCTGGCCGCTCTCCCGTATCGAAAACGCCGTGGAGAAAGAGAATGCCGACCTCCCCGCCGACGAGGCGCGCCGGCGGGCGCGGGAGATTTTCATCTTCATGCTCCGCGACGCCGACCGCTGGTTCTCTTCGGGACGACGCTTCAACCGCATCCGCGCCTACCTCATGGGCCGACCGGGTGCATGACGCATCTATGAATACCCCCGAAGACAGCGGCTCTCCCTCGCCGCGCGCGACCGTGGCCGGGCTTCTGCGAAAACTCATCGAGCGGGCCGAGCGCGAAATCGAGGACGGGAAGCTCACCGTCGCCAGGCCGGGCGACCTCCTCGAGGCGGCGCGCATGCTCCTGGAGCTGGACGACTCCGCGGGTAAGGAATCCTCCGACGAGGTCGGTCGGGAAATCGTGGAGCGTCTGGGCGCCGAATTCGGCTTCGGCGACGACGAGACTTAGGCCGGACGGCCCCTTCAAAGGGACGCACGTGGAAGCGGACGTCTGGCGCCTGTTGCGGGGTATCCCCTCGGCGGGCCGGCGGCCGCTCCTTAAAAAAATTCTCGCCCGCGACCCCTGGCTTTTATTAGTAAGCTGCCTCTACCCCGGTCGGCGCTTCGAGCCCTTCCACCGCGACTGGCTCCGCCTGGCCGCCCGTGAGCCCCGGACGCTCATCCTGGCGCCGCGGGGCTTTTTCAAGACCACCGTGGTCACCGTGGGCCTCCTGGCCCATCGGGCTCTGTTCAACCCCGAGGGGGCGTACCTCGTCGCCTCGGAGACCGGACGGCAGGCCCGGCTGATTCTGGCCGAGCTGGCCGCGGTGCTGGCGCGCGAGGAGGTCGCGTGGCTCTTCGACGGGCCGCCCGTCCTGCGCGTCGCCTCCGACAACATCCGCCTGAAGCGCCGCGGATGGCGGAAGGAGCCCACCCTGGCCGCCGTCGGCAGCGGGCAGGGGCTGGTGGGCCGCCACCACGACGGCGTCGTCGCCGACGACCTCGTCGCCCGGCGGACCTCGGCCAGCCAGCGCGTCCGGGAGCGCCTGCGGGACTGGTACGCCAACATCCTCGCCCCAACGCTCCTGCCGGGGGCCTTTCTGCACCTCGTCGGGACCCGGCACCACCCCCTGGACCTCTACGGCGGGGCGCTGGCCCGGGGTGTGCCGACCAACGAGACCGGCCGCTCGGCCATTCTGCCCGACGGCTCGCCGCTGCTGCCCGAGCGCTGGCCTTTGGAAAAGCTGGAGGAGCGCCGGCGGGAGATGGGGTCGGCGGCCTTCGCCATGCAGTACCTGAACGACACGAGCCTGGCCGCGGGGACTTTTTTCCGCCCCGAGTGGCTCCGGCGGCGCGTCGGCGGTCCGCCGCCCTGCGTGGCGACGGTCGTGGGCGTGGACCCGGCGCTGGGCGGGGAGGATTTCTGCGCGGTCGTGGTCCTGGGCGTCGCCCCCGACGGCGACTGGCACGTTCTCGAAGCGGTGAGGTTCCGGCTGGATTTCGCGGCTCAGCTTCGGGCCGTCGTCGAAATAAACCGGCGCCACCGGCCCGCGGCGGTGGGCGTGGAGACCGTGGCGTATCAGCTCGCCGCCGTTCAGGAGCTGCGGAAGCGCCGCGTCCCCGTGGTCGCCATGAAGCCGAGGGGCGGGAAAGATATTCGCGCCGTCGGCCTGGCCGCCTGGATGTCCGGGAACGGGCTCTGGTTTCCGCCGGAGCCGGGGGCCCTGGAGGAGGAACTTTTATCGTTTCCCCACGGGGACCACGACGACCTGGTGGACGCCCTGGGCTACGCCTGCGAGCTGGCCTCGGGGAGGGGATTCGCCGCCCGGCCCCCGTCTTTGGCCGAGCAGGATTTCGGCTTCGGCGACGACCGACTCGCCGCCTGTTTTGGATTGGATTAACCCCGGGAGGACCCTTGCCCCTCTTCCGCCGCAAGGTGAAGAAACTTGCCGCCGCCCCGCGGATGGGCCGGCCGCGTTCCGTCAACATCCGCCCCGCGCCCGCGACATCGGGCTCGCCGAGCCTGGCCGCGCTGCGACGGATGCGTCGTCACGGCCTCGTTGCCGCCTGCCTCAACGTCATCAAGGGGCCCATCGTGGGCGCCGAGTGGGACGTATCGGACCCGGACGACGGACTGGCCAAGGCGCTGGCCGAGCAGCTCCGACCGCTGTGGCGCCGCCTGATGAGCCAGGCGCTCACCGCGCTGGACTTCGGCTACGCCGCCTTCGAGCTCGTGTACGACGCCGGCGGCGACGGGCTGCGCCTCGCGGAAACCCGCGCCCTGGACCCCGGAAACGTTGAAGCTCTGCTCGACAACACTGGCCGGGTCGGGGGTTTACGGTGGCGCGGCGCCGACGGAAGCGTGGACCTCGACGCGGAGAAGTCCCTGTGGCTGGTCCACGCCGGGGAGTTCGGCGACCCGTGGGGCGAGAGCCACCTCACCCCGGCCTGGCCCTTCTGGCAGGCGCTCACCTACGCCGTGGTGTACGGCAACCGCTGGCTGGAGCGGCACGCCCTGCCGCCCGCCGTGGTGCGCTACCCCGCCGAGCTGACCGTGGACGGCGAGGGTCGGCCCGCCCCGGCGAATGAGACGCGGGCGCTGGAGCTGGCCAAGCGCGTCAACTCCGAGCACCCCGCCGTGGCGCTGCCCCAGCCCGACGAGGCCGGGCAGCCGGGCTGGGAAATCGAGCTGCTCCAGGGTGCGGCCGACGTCGGTCCCCTCCTGGACTGGGTCGGCTACCTCTCGAAGATGCTCGTTACGAGCCTGTTCGTCCCGGAGAAGGCGCTGTATCAGGACGGCGACCGGGGCAGCCTGTCGCTGGTCTCCGAGCAGGTGAACACGTTCCTCTTGACCCTGGACGGCATAGCCCGGGAGCTGGCGGAGCAGATTTCGACGGGGCTCCTGCAGCCGCTCGCGGGGCTCATCGGTCAACCGGGGGCACGGCCGAGCCTGGTCATCGCCTCAATGGCCGGTTCCCGACGGACGCTGTACAAGGAGCTGCTGGTCGAATTCATCAAAAACAGCGAAAAGATGGGCCTCGACAAGAGTAAGGAGATTGACCTCATACACATATTGGAGCAAATAGCGGCGGAGTTGGGATTCTCCGTTGTGCCCAACGAACCCGTTCCGGTAGCGGAGGGTTAGCCTTCACCGTTTTCAGCACAACGTAGGGGCTGACCGTCGGCGAGCCGTTTAATTCGGCCCGCCTTTTTCAAAGGAAGCCCTCACCCCTAACCCCTCTCCCACAGGGAGAGGGAAACCGCGGGCGGCC
>CAYTCV010000068.1:0-10969 GCA_964436465.1 uncultured bacterium | reverse complement strand
CCGTCGGTCGGCCCCTACGTCGTCGCAACGGGCGGGTATGGACACCCGCCCCTACGAGTGAGGCGTGAATCGTGCGTCACCTTCGTAGGGGCCTACATGCGGTCGGCCCGCGACCCCCTCTCCCTCTTAGGGAGAGGGTCGGGGTGAGGGTCGGGGTAGGGAACGTAAAAGCGCGGCGGCCCGCAGGGGATGTATCCCACGGGGCCGCCCTACGTCATCACAACCTGCAATGCGCGGTCTCCCTCTCCCTGTGGGAGAGGGCTGGGGTGAGGGCTTCCTTCAAAAAAACGGCGGGGAAAGGAATCCCCGCCCTACGTCATCGCACCCCTCCCCCTAACCCACTCCCCAGAGGGGCAAGGGAATTTGGAAGGTTAGAAGCTCGCCTTGATGGCGCCCCAGGAGGTCTCCGTCACTTCGTAGCCGTAATCGCCCGCGTACCAGTCGTAAAGGTTATGGAACATTTCCAAGTACATGAGCCGCTCATCGGAACCGCTCGAGTAGACACCGAGCTTGGCGTACTCGCCGACCCCCAACGGGTGAAACCAGGTGTCGAAATCAACGCCGATCATTTGGTCGTTTTCGAGCACGGCCCAGGGCGAGAAGGTTTCGGCCTTGTATCCCCAGCCGGGATGCGCGGCGGCATCGCACTGCCAGTTCGCGCCGGACATGTCGCCGGTGGCGTGGTCGGTGTCTATTTCCCACTCGCCGGGGAGACCGCCGATTTGGTACTGATGCCAGCCACCGCTTTCGAAGTCCTCCACGCCGTAGCCGCCGGCTTGCAGGGGCAGGACGCTCACCCCGCCAGCCGTTAGATCCACGTTGTCCACCGCCCACCAACCCTGGGTGTCCGGGTCGGCGCCGTACTCGAAGGACAGGCAGTTCATGTTGGGGTGTATCAGCATCCAGTCCACACCGATGTGCTGGTGGCCGGTCACGTCGGAGGTGGCGTCCCAGGTGAATATGTTTTCGTACTCGCCCTGGCCCCAGTTGATGCCGTAGATTTCGAGGTCATATAAGCGAAAGCCCTTGGCCACGCCTGTTTCGTCGGAGACCCACACGAACTCGATACCCAGCTCCCTGGCTCCGTAGTATTTGTCGAGCATCAACATCACCGCACCACCATCGGCGTCGTTCTCGAAGGTGTAAAACGGGGTGTAGTTGTGGTCTTCGCCGGCGAGGAAGAGCTGGCAGTAGTCGCCGTCGTCGGCGGCTTCCTGCATGTAACTGATGTACATTTCAACGCCGTCGTAGCCGGCCAGGTTTATGGCGCTGCCTTGGTAAATAAGGAAGGCGTTGTCGTTGGAGCCATAGCAGTCCAGGCCCGCGCGGTCGCAACGGACCTCGCCCGACCGGAACAGGTTCCACTTGGCGTTGTACGGCGAGGGCGGCTCAATATCACCCACGGTCACGGTCTCCCCGGCGAAGGCCGCCACCGCGGCCAAGATAGCGATAACGACAAGGGTTTTCATCCTGCTACCTCCAAAGAAAAGAGCAACCCCGGCGGGTTACTCGACTTAGTACATGTGGATGTCACGTGTGAAGCTTCCAGACCCTTGCCATTCGAAATCGCTACTCGATCCGCGAAACGCATTGTACCATGCATCACAGGCATACCAGCCATAGTCCAAGCCAGTTATGTCGAAAGAGTAGTAACCGGATTGTCCCGCGGTTGTTTGCATGAGGTAGGTGGAGTAGGGATCAGTGTAGACGTGCCGGAGCCCGACAGAGGCGGTGTGCGGAGTATTAACCAGGTAGACGGTGCCATGTACATCAGAATCTCTGTCGGACAAGGGGTTGTCATCCCCCGTGGACAGCCCGTCCGAGCACGCGGTCAGGGCCGCAAAGAGAAGGACTACCCCTCCGAGTAACAGCGCCTTTCGCATTTCTTTACCTCCTATGAGTGGAACTTTTCAACTGCACCAGTTAAATTAGCACATAAAAAGGGGGGTCGTCAATCCGAGGGAGGATTTTTTAAAAGCGGCGGGGATTGAATCCCCGCCCTACATTTAGCCGCCATTGCTAACTTCAGGCGTACTCTACCCCGCCGGGGTGCGCCGCCCACCAGTCCCGGGCCGCCAGCACGTCCCGCTCGATTTGCGCCTTCAGCGCGTCCAGGTCGGGGAAGCGCACCTCGTCGCGCAGCCGGGCGTGGAAATCCACCGCCACCGCCGCCCCGTAGGCGTCCATCCGCTGGTCGAACAGGTGGACCTCCATTATCGGCTTGACCCCGCAGGGCGAGTCATCCACCGTCGGGCGCCAGCCGATGTTGGCCACCCCGCGGTAGACGTGCCCGATGAGCCGTCCCTCCACGGCGTACACCCCCGGCTTGGGCGGCATCTCGTAGTAATCGGGGACGTTGGCCGTGGGGAAGCCGAGCTTGCGCGCCAGGCCGAGCCCTTTGACCACCCGGCCCAGCAGCCGGTGCGGTTTTCCCAGCAGACAGGCCGCCCGGGAGACGTCGCCCTCGGCCAGGAGGCCGCGGACGGTCTTGCTCTTTACTACCAGGCCGCACTCGGTCACCGGCTGGAGCACCTCGTCGCGGATGCCGAGCCTTGTGGCCAGCTCGCCCAGCTCCCCCGCGTCGGCGTGGTCGGACCCGAAGCGGTGGTCGTAGCCCCGCGCCATGCCGGTCATCCCCAGCTCCTCGACCAGCCGGCGGAGGAGCTCCTCGGCGGTGAGCGCGGCGAAGGTTTTTTCGAACTCCACCAGGATGGCGGCGTCGGCCCCGGCCATGGCGAGGAGCTCGAGACGGCGCTCGACGCTGGTCAGCGGCTCCGGGGCGCTCTCCGGCCGGAGGGAGGCCAGGGGGTGGCGGCGGAAGGTGAGCACCACCGCCGGGTCGTCCCCCGACATCTCGTCGAGCAGGGCCAGCAGGCGCTGGTGCCCGATGTGCACCCCGTCGAAGGTGCCGATGGTGAAGCAGCCGCCGGGTTGCAGGCGGCCCCGGGCGGATTCGATGCCGGGGTAGAGGTCCATGACGCCTGACTAGGAATCCGGGGTGACGAGGGTCGTCCGGGGTTGAATGACGGCGCCGCCGGGACCGGGTTCCACCTGGCCCACGCCGACGAAGCCTTCCGGTGAGTACACGCGCAGCAGGGTCCCCACCGGGTGCCGCTCACCCAACGTCACCGGGATACCGTGGAGGTAACGGGTGAGCTCGTCGGCGGAAACCCGGCACTTGGTGAGGTAGGTCAGTGAGCGCTCCGGCTGGACCAGTTTCGACCGGGCCGCCTCGCGGAGCTCCTCGGGCGGGCGGTCCACCGCGAGGGCGTCCTCCACGGTGAAGACGCCGTTGCGCGTGCGAACCAGGCCGACCAGGTGGGCCCCGCAGCCGATGACCCGGCCCATGTCGTGGGCCAGCGCGCGAACGTAGGTCCCCTTGGAGCAGGATATGAGGAACTCGGCCCGCGCGCCCTCGAGACCGACGAAATCGAAACTGAAGACGTTCACCTGCCGGGGCGGGACGTGGACGGGCTTCCCCTTCCGCGCCAGCTTGTAGAGCCTCTCCCCGCCCACCTTGGCCGCGGAATAGGGGGGAGGGCTCTGCATGATTTCACCCGTGAACTGCGGGATGGCCTCCTCGATGGCGGCACGCAGGTCCGCGGGCGGCTCCGCCTCGTCGGTCACCTTGCCCTCGGCGTCGTACGTGTCGGTGGCGGCGCCGAAGAGGACCCAGGCGCGGTACTCCTTCTCCGCGGCCATGAGAAGGTCCACCAGCCGAGTGGCCCGGCCGAGGCAGATGACCAGCACCCCGGTGGCGATGGGGTCCAGCGAGCCGGTGTGGCCCATCTTCTTCATCCCCAGGGCGCGGCGCAGCTTGCGGATGACGTCGAAGCTGGTCCAGCCCGCCGGCTTGTCGCAGTTGAGTACGCCTGTCAGCTCTTCGGCCACGAATACCTACCCCTCCGGTCCGCCGTCCAGGGCGGTGCGCACCGTCTCGATGACCCAGCGCCGGGCCTCGGCGAGGGTCCCCTGGAACCGGGCCCCGGCCGCGCAGGGATGACCGCCGCCGCCGATGAGCCGGGCCAGCTCGTTCACCGCCACGCCCCCCTTCGACCGCAGCGACAGCTTCACCATCCCGCCCGAGTCCTCGCGCAGGAAGGCCCCCACCTCGACGCCGTCGATTCCGCGGGCGTAGTCCACGATGTCGTCGGTATCCTCCACGTCGGCGCCGGTCTGGGAGAGCATCTCCAGCGTGACGCTCACCAGGGCCAGCCGGCCGTCCAGCTCCCGCTCCAGCGTCTTGAGGGCCAGGCCCAGGAGGCGGTAGCGCTCGAAGCGGTGGGACTCGTAGATGCGATGCGCCACCCGGTCCGTCCTCAGGCCCAGCTCGATGAGCCCGGCGACGATTCGCAGGCAGCGGGCATCGGTGTTGGGGTAGCGGAAGGAGCCGGTATCGGTGTCGATGGCGGTGTAGAGGCCCTCGGCGGCGGGCACGTCCACCGACCAGCCGAGACGCCCGAGGAGTTCGTAAATCAGCACCCCGCTGGCCGCGGCCTTCGGGTCCACGATGTTGACCCCGCCGAAGGGGGCGACGTCGGTGTGGTGGTCGATGAGGACGACCTTTTCCCTGTGCGCCAGAATCCGGGTGTGCTCCGGCCCCAGGCGCCAGGGGTCGCTACAATCTATTACCACGACCGCGTCGGCGGCGTCGAGGGCGCCCGGTTCGCGGGTGAAGAGTTCGGCCCCGACCAGAAAGCGATACATCGCCGGAACGGCGTCGGAGCAGTAGCAAACGGCCTCCACGCCCCGCTCCGAGGCCAGGTGGGCCAGGGCGGCGGTACTCCCCACCGCGTCGCCGTCGGGGTTGACGTGGGTGGCCAGGAAGAGTCGGCGCGCGCCGCCGATGAGCTTCGCGGCGCCGTCGAAATCCACGGTGGAGCCCTCACTCATTCCCCGGCTCCCCGGTGTCGCGGAGCAGGCGGGAAACCCGCTCGCCCCGACGCAGGTCGCGGTCGAAGAGGAAGCGCAGCTCCGGCGTGTTACGCAGGTTCAGCCTCTCGGCCAGGCCCCGGCGCAGATAGCCCGAGGCGTGCTCGAGCGCCCGGATGGCCCGGGCGGCGTCCGCCTCGTCGCCGAGGACGTCCACATAAACCCTGGCGTGGAGGAGGTCCGTAGAGATGACGACGTCGGTGAGGGTGACCTCCTTGACGCCGGGGTCCCGCATTTCGATGATGAGCTCGGCGAGGGCGCCCCGTATGAGCCGGCCCA
The DNA here is from genome assembly GCA_964436465.1 of uncultured bacterium. Lineage (GTDB taxonomy): Bacteria > RBG-13-66-14 > RBG-13-66-14 > RBG-13-66-14 > RBG-13-66-14 > RBG-13-66-14. The sequence continues at coordinate 5,758 of CAYTCV010000068.1, read as the reverse complement.
CCTGGAGTGTACGTTTGCCCATGCCGACGCTCCCGCTGTCGCGCCGCCGCAGGTTCCCGGCGGACGGTGAAGTATAGCACGCCGGACGCGGTCCATCAAGGAACGGCCCGCCATGCCCCCTCTCCCTTCCAGGGAGCGGCGCGCCGACGGAATGGGGTGAAGGGTAAGGGTAGGGAACAATAAGGCGGCGGGGACGAAAATCCCCGCCCTACATTAGTGCGCGCAGAGGATACCGCCCCCGACTCACATTCGGAAGGCCCCCCGCAATTCGCCCTTGACTGCGCCCGGCCTTTGGCTTACCATCCGGGTGCGGTAAAAAAAAATACGCCATGAGCTCACCCCACCAGACGTTCCTTCTCCACTGTGGCTGTCGGCCGGCGGGTCGGCCGACCGTCCGGTAGCCGCGCCCGCCGCTTTTTTTAAACTTCTCCCTTTCAGCAAAGGCAAACTGCGGCTGCTCCGTCGCATGTAATCACGGGCGGCAGGCTGCTATAAAAACGTTATTGCGGAAGACGAGGTGCGCATGGCCACCACCCTAAGACTCTACGACACCTACTCCAGGCAGCTCCTGGAGTTCCCGCCCGCCGACAGCCCCGCGCGGAAAAATCCCGAGAAAGCCGTCACCTATTACACCTGCGGCCCCACGGTCTACAACTACGCCCACATCGGCAACTTCCGAGCCTACATCTTCGAGGACCAGGTGGTCCGGGCGCTGGAGTATTTCGGGTGGAAGGTCCGCCAGGTGATGAACCTCACCGACGTGGACGACAAGACCATCCTGGGCGCCAATCCGACTCGGGAGGAAGTCCCCGCGGAGGAGATGCGGCGGCGCCTGGACGCCTACACCGCGCCCTACATCACCGCATTCTTCGAGGATATAGACGCGCTGAACATCAGGCGCGCGGCGGTCTACCCCCGGGCCACCGAGCACGTCCCCGAGATGGTCCGCCTCATCGGAGCCCTGTTCGCCAACGGCTACGCCTACGAGGGCGACGACGAGAGCTGGTACTTCGCCATAAAGAAATTCCCGCGCTACGGCCTGTTGTCCGGCATCGAGCTGAGCGACGTGCGGGTGGGGGCCCGCATCGCCTCCGACGAGTACGAGAAGGAGGACGCCCGCGACTTCGCTCTGTGGAAGAAGGCCCGCCCCGGCGAACCGACCTGGGACCCGAAGGAGTACGACCCCGCCTCGCCCCTGCCCGTGGGGCGCCCCGGCTGGCACATCGAGTGCTCAGCCATGTCCCAGAAGCATCTCGGCGAGACCCTCGACCTCCACTCGGGCGGGCACGACAACATCTTCCCCCACCACGAGAACGAAATCGCCCAGAGCGAGGGCGCGTCGGGGAAGAAATTCGTCCGTCACTGGCTCCACTGCGGCTACCTGGTCGTGGACGGCGAGAAGATGTCCAAGTCCAGGGGGAACTACTACACCCTGCGCGACGTGCTGGAGCGGGGGTACAACCCGCTGGCCGTCCGGCTGCTGCTTTTATCCACCCACTACCGCAAGCCGCTGAACTTCACCTTCGAGGGGCTGACCGGGGCGGAGACGAACCTGAAGCAGCTCCAGGCCTTCCTGCGCCGCCTGGACCGCGAGGCGGAGACGGCCGCGGAAACCTCGTCGGGCGAGACCGAAACACTGGTGAAAAAGGCCGAGGCGGGTTTCGCCGCGGCGCTGGCCGACGACCTGAACGTCTCCGCCGCCCTGGCGGCCGTCTTCGAGATGCTGGGCGCGGTCAACCGGATGCTCGACGAGGGTCGGGTCGGCCGGGATGGAATCGAGCTGGCCCGGAAAGCGCTCCTGGGCTTCGATACGGTGTTGGGCCTGAAGTTGGGCCGGGACAAAACGGGGGCGGAGGTCGACGCCGCCTTCGTAGAGGCCAGGCTGGCCGAACGGACCGAGGCGAAGGGGGCCGGGGACTATACCCGGGCCGACGCCATCCGCGACGAGCTGGCGGCGATGGGCGTGGTCGTGGAAGACACCCCCCAGGGGACGAAGTGGCACCTCGCCGAGTGACCGCCGGATAACGGCAGACGGGGGACGGCGCGCGGCCGTCCCCTTTTCAAACCCGGCGAATAAGACCAAAAGGTTGATAATTCCTTTTTTCACCGCGAATACGGTTTTTCAATCGGTGAGCGGATGTTACAATCTTTTCATTCATCGACAACGTCCCACGGCCCCGCCGACGCCCGATGGATTTCAACCGGCGCGGCCGAACCTCCACCCCCATGACCGAAGAAGAGCCCCAGCGCCCGGACGAAGAGGCCCCGGCCCCCGCCCTACCACTCCCGGGGACGGGTCAGTCCTCCTACGAACCGGAGCGAAGCGGAGTAACGCCCGGCGCCCCCCCCGGGGACTCCAGGCAGCATCACGGCCGGAGTATCATCCGCTCGGCCGGCGTGGTCGGCTTTATGACGCTCATCTCGCGCATCACCGGCATGGTGCGCGAAATCGTCTATGCCTCCATCTTCGGCGCCGGGGCGGTCAACGACGCCTTCCGCATCGCCTACGGCATCCCCTACTTCTTCCGGCGCGTGCTGGGCGAGGGGGCCATGGCGGCCTACTTCCTCCCCACCTTCGTGGACATCCGGGAGAACCAGAGCCCGGAGAGGGCCTGGTACCTGTCGAACAACCTGTTCAACACGATGGGAATCCTCACCCTCATCCTGGCCGGAATCATCGCCATCTTCGCCCCCCAGCTCCTGCGGGTCATCGCGCCGGGGTTCGTCAGCACCGGCAACCTCGAGCTCGCCGTGGGCCTCACCCGGACCATGATTCCCTTCACGGTGACCATGACCCTGTCGGCGATTCTGATGGCGATTCTGAACGCCTACCAGCGCTTCGCCCTCCCCTCATCGGGGACCATCATACTCAACTTCGTCTTCATCGCCGGGCTCTACACCATCGTGCCGCTGTTCGGGAAGGTGCCGGTGGAGCTCATCTACGGGGTCGGGCTGGTGGTCGTACTCGGCGGATTCTGCCAGCTCTTCGTGCTGGGTGCGGGTGTTCGCCGTCTGGGCGGCCGGTGGAAGCCCGTCATCGACCTCAAGGGTCCGGGCCTGAAGCGGGTGCTGAAGCTGATGGTGCCCGCCCTGTTCGGCATGGCGGTCGTCCGCGTCAACCTGCTGGTGGACAACGCCCTGGCGAGCCTTCTGGGCGAGGGAATGATAAGCTCGCTGAACTACGCCGAGCGGCTGCTGCAATTCCCCATGGGCGTCTTCGGGGTGGCCATCTCCACGGCCATCCTGCCGACCCTCTCCGGGTTCTCCGCCAAGGGGAAGCTGGCGGAGCTGCGGGACACCATGAACTACGCCCTGCGGATGGCGCTGTTTGTGGCGATTCCGGCCTCCATCGGAATAATCATCCTGCGCGAGCCGCTGGTGGCGCTCTTCTTCCAGCGCGGGGCCTTCGACGCCCTGGCCACCCACAACACCGCCTGGGCCCTCTTGTTCTACACCTCCGGGCTCATGGGGTACATCGGCGTGTCGGTCGTAGTGCCGGTGTTCTACGCCCAGAAGGACACAAAGACCCCGGTCATCGTGGGCGCCATCGCCGTGGCGGTGAACATCATCGGCGACCTGTCCCTCATGTACTGGCTGAAACAGGGCGGCCTGGCGCTGGCCAGCGCCTTCGCCAGCTACGTCAACCTGGGGCTCCTTTTAATCATCATGCGGCGCCGGGTGGGGCCCATCGGCTTCACCAAGGTGTTCAGGTCGGGGCTGAAAATCCTCGTCGCGTCGGTCGCGATGGGCGCGGTGCTCCTGTTCGGGATGGAGTGGTACGGCTTCACCGCCGAGTCGAGCACCTTCCTGGACAAGCTGGCCCTGGGCGGAGGGGGCATCGTCGCCGGCGCGGCCGTCTTCCTCCTCGCCGCCTGGGCGATGCGCTCCACGGAGCTCGCGGACTTGAAGGTGATTCTTCTCGGCCTGCTCCGGCGAAGGTTCCCGCCGAAGGGCCCGGAAAACGGACAGTAGCGGTTTCTCGACCCCGGACCGGTCCGCCCCGCCGGGTACACCGGTCCGGGGTGGTATAATGCGCGGGTAACAATCGCCCGGTGAGCCCGATGGATTCAACTTACAAACTGCTCAATCGAATCGACGACCCGGCCGACCTGCGGCGGCTCAACCTCTTCGAGCTGGCGGAGCTGGCCGGCGAGTTGCGCCGCTACATCATCGAGACGGTGAGCGAGACCGGCGGCCACCTGGCCCCCAGCCTGGGCGCCGTGGAGCTGACCCTCGCCCTCCACTACACCCTCGACACGCCCGTCGACAAGCTCGTGTGGGACGTGGGCCACCAGGCTTACGCCCACAAGGTGCTTACCGGCCGGAGGGACCTCCTCCCCACCCTGCGCCAGTACGGCGGCATCTCCGGCTTCCCCAAACCTGCGGAGTCGCCCTACGACACATACGCCGTGGGTCACGCCTCGACGTCCATCTCCGCCGCGCTGGGGATGGCCCTGGCGCGCGAGCACAACGGGGAAAAGTATCGCGTGTGCGCCGTGGTCGGCGACGGCTCCCTGACGGGCGGGATGGCCTTCGAGGCCCTCAACCACGCCGGGCGCTGCAAGCTCCCCTTCCTCGTCATCCTCAACGACAACAAGATGAGCATCTCCAAGAGCGTGGGGGCCCTGTCGAACTACCTCAACCGGATGATAACCACCCGCAGCTACCTCTCGCTGCGCCGGCAGGTCCAGGAAATCGTCAAGAAAATCCCCGGAATCGGGATGGGCATCTTCTCCCTGGCGCGCAAAATTGAAGAGGGGCTGAAGAACATGGTCACGCCGGGGATGCTCTTCGAGGAGATGGGCTTCCTGTACTTCGGCCCCATCGACGGCCACGACCTGCCCCAGCTCGTCGGCGTCCTGAAGACCGTGCGCGACCTGCGGCAGCCGGTGTTCCTCCACGTCATGACGGTGAAGGGCAAGGGCTACGAGCCGGCGGAGAACGACGCCACCAAGTTCCACGGCCTGGGGCAGTTCGACGCCGCCACCGGCGTGTGCCGCGTCAGCGGGCCTACGCCCACCTACACGGAGATTTTCGGCTGCACCGTCACCGAGCTGGCGGCCCGGGACTCCCGGGTGGTGGGCATCACCGCCGCCATGCCCGACGGGACCGGTCTCGACATCCTGGCCGACGCCCTGCCCGACCAGTTCATCGACGTTGGCATTGCCGAGCAGCACGCGGTGAGCCTGGCCGGCGGGCTGGCCATCTCGGGGATGAGGCCCGTGGTGGCCATCTACTCCACCTTTCTCCAGCGGGCCTACGACCAACTGGTCACGGACGTCTGCCTGATGAATCTGCCGGTGCTGTTCGCGGTGGACCGGGGCGGTCTGGTGGGCGCCGACGGCCCGACCCACCATGGGTGCTTCGACCTGACCTACCTGCGCAGCGCGCCGAACATGACCGTCTGCGCCCCGGCCGACGAGGACGAGCTGCGACACCTCCTCTACACCGGGTACAGGCACGACGGGCCCTTCGCCGTGCGCTACCCCCGGGGGAAGGGCGCCGGGGTGGACCGCACCGGACCGCTCCACGAAATTCCCATCGGGAAGGGCGAGCTCCGCCGGGAGGGGACCGAAGCCGTGGTCGTGGCCCTGGGCTCCACGGTATTACCGGCGGTGGAGGCGGCGGAGGCGCTGGCGAAAGATGGCCGCAGCGTAGCGGTCATCAACGCCCGCTGGCTCAAGCCGCTGGACGCGGACCTCATCGTGGAGTGGGCGGAGAAGACCGGCCGCGTCCTCACCGTGGAGGAGGGCACCCT
>CAYTCV010000067.1:0-11127 GCA_964436465.1 uncultured bacterium | reverse complement strand
CTTGAACGCCCGGTCCAGGCGCTCCATCCCCGAATGAACTCTACCGCCCGTCCGCTCCAGGCGCTCGATTTCCCGCCGAATCCAGCGCCGCACCATCCCCCCGACGGGCCACATGAAAAGGTACCGCTTCCCGGTGAATTGTTTTTTAATCCCCTCCGCCCGGCGCCGCGCCAGCTCCGCCCCCCGCTCGAAGTACGCCCGCAGCGTCTCCCGGTACGCTCTCCACTCCCACAGCGCCCGGAGGGTCGGCCCCGCGGGCAGTAATAAAATGTAACTTAAAATGAATGGGAAAAGCCCCACGCGGCGCTGGTCCGCCAGGTGCACCGCCTCGTGCCGCAGGATGAGGTAGCCGGTCCGGGTTCCGAACAGGCGTTCGGCAAGGTACACCGTCCCGGCCCAGGTGAACGCGTCGAAGCCGGTCAGCCCCAGGCCGAAGGGCCTTCCCAAAACGTCCATGGCCCGGGCGAAGCGGTTTTTTTCCAGGACGCAAAGCCGGAGCGGACCGAGACCGGCCAGCGCCTCCGCCAGCCGCCAGAATGTCGGCCAGTCTTCCTCCTGCGGCGGCCGGTCCGGCGATATTTTCGATAATTCGGTCATGCGTCAGGCACCGAGTTGGGCGGCCAGCGGTCCGAGGCGGGGGTCGTTCCCGGTCAGCTCCCGCGCGTGCGCCAGGGCCTCCCTCGCGCCCGGGATGTCGCCCATGGAGACCAGAAGCTGGGCCCGAGTCGCCCAGAGCCCCTGGTCCTCGGGGAATTGCGCCAGGCCCTGGTTCAGGTAGCCCTCCGCCCGGTCCGTCCGCCCCAGGGAGAGGCAGGCGTAGACGGCCAGGGAGTAGGTCTGCGGCGCCGAGCCCCAGCGCAGCGATTCCGCGGCGTACCCCAGGGCGAGGTCGGGCCGCCCGAGCTGGTAGTACACGGCGGCCAGGTTGGAAAGACAACTGGAGTGGCGCGGGTCCTTCGCCAGCGCCTCCTCGAGGAGGGTGACCGCCTCGCCCGTCTTCCCCCTCAGCGCCAGCACCTGGGCCAGGTTCGCCGCGTTATCCGGGTGGCGCTCCGACAGCTCGTAGGCCTGCCTCAGCAGCCGCTCCGCCTCCTCCAGGTCCCCCCGCGCCTGGGCGTGGAGGCCGAGGTTGTTGTAGAAGAAGGGATTGTCCGGCTCCTCACGGACGGCCTCCTCCAGCGCCGCGACCGCTCCCCCCTCGTCCCCCAGCCGGTCGCAGGCCTCGGCCAGGACGCCCCAACTGTAGGACGGCTCGGCGGTGTGCCACGTGCCCCAGTTGACCAGCACGGCGGCGGGGACGAGGACCAGCCCCGTCTTCACCAGCCCGCGCCGGTCCTTTCCCCGCAGCTTTGTCCACAGGTCCCAGAGCGCCCAGGCGGCGAAGGGAACGAGCGGCCCCACCACCGGCGCCCGGTACCGCCCCGTCACGAACAGCCCCACCACCATCAGGAAGTACACAATCATGAACACCGCGACGAGCCGGTGCTTGTCCCCCCACGGCCGCCACAGCACGAGCCCGGCGAGCCCCAGCGGCATCACCAGCCAGAACCCCAGCGGCATCAGCCACAGCGCCCAGCCGCCCCGGTCCCGCACGAAGTAGTAGTCCAGGTGGTTGGGCATCTCGTAGGCGTTGAAGAACAGGAGCGCCTTCTTGCCGAACAGCCCCAGCGCCCGGACCGGGTTATCCGCCATGAACTCGACCGCATGGCCCCCCCACCAGGCCGACACCTCGCTGGGCTTCAACACCCGCCCTTCCGCCGCCTCGGCCCGCTTCCGGCTCGCCTCGAACAGCCGGTCCCGCATGTCGCCCGGCACGCCCCAGTACCCCGTGGCGTTTTCGTTGTTGCCTATCCAGAGGTTTATCCCGGCGTTGGAGGTGAGAAGAACCGGGTCGTCGGCCGCCAGGGAATTGCGCAGCGTGACGGGCAGGATGAGCGCGAAGCACAGGCCGACGACCAGCGCCCCGGCGCCCAGGGCCTTGAGCGGCTTCCATCCGCCCCGGCGCCACAGGACGATGACGATGAACGCCGCCAGGACGACCGCCGCGAGCCAGGCGTTGGGCCGGCCCAGGCTGGCGAACCCGAAGGCCAGCCCCGCCCCGACCAGGTGCCGCCACCGTCTTTCATCTAAAAATTTCACCAGGGCCAGCAGCCCCAGGTTTATCGCCAAGAGCTCCCAGGCGGTCATCAACAGGTCGAGCTCGAGGAAGGCGATGTACCCGTAGAGCGCGGCGCCGAGCCCGGCTATGCGCCCCACTATTTCCCCGCGCCTCCCCTCCTCCTCCGTCTTCCCCCCGAACAGACGCCGGGCCAGCAGTAAAATCACCACCGCGTTCAGCGCCCCGGCCAGCGCCTGGATGAGCCGCGCCGCCAGCAGCGATTTCCCGAACACCGCCCACACCAGCGCCAGGATGTACGGGTACCCCGCCGAGGAGTGGAAGAAAACCTCCCCGCCCGCGCCCACATCCCCCGCCAGGATTTTATCCGCCAGCACCTCGTAGGAGTACGCGTCGGCCACGTTGGCCCGGTAGAACGGCTCCTCCGCCATGGTGAATATGAACACCAGGCGCGGGAGGAGGGCCGCCGCAAATACGACCAGCGGCCAGCGCCTCTTTTTAATCCAAGACGCGATGGAATTCGTTTTCACGCCCGTAGTTTAACCCCCCGTACCCCCCGGGGCAAGGGGAAGCCCCGCAAACACTCACCCCCTCCCCATCACCCCTTGACATTTCCGCCCTCCCTATCATATCCTTACCCGCCGCCGCAGCCTCCAAATCTCGACACGGCAAAAAGGCGGCGGAGCCTAGGTTTACGGATTCTTGCCCCACCCCTTACGGTGCCGTGGGTGTGGGTTTTTGGTTTCACCAGGACGAAGGGATTCAGCACTCCATGCCGACCGTCAACCAGCTCGTGCGCAAGGGACGCCACGCCAAGAAGAAAAAGACCAAGGCCCCGGCCCTGGACGCATGCCCCCAGCGAAAAGGCGTCTGCACCCGCGTGTGGACCGTGACCCCGAAAAAGCCGAACTCGGCCCTGCGCAAGGTCGCCCGTGTCCGGCTCACCAACGGCATCGAGGTCACCAGCTACATCCCCGGCGAGGGGCACAACCTCCAGGAACATTCCATCGTGCTGGTGCGCGGCGGCCGCGTTAAGGACCTCCCCGGCGTCCGCTACCACATCATCCGAGGGACGCTCGACTCCATCGGCGTCTCCGGACGGCAACAGCAGCGCTCGAAGTACGGCACCAAGAGGGAGAAATAACCCATGCCCCGCAGAGCAAAAGTCCAGCGCCGCGACCTACCCCCCGACCCCGTCCACGGGTCGCCCCTCGTCACACGCTTCATCGACTGCCTAATGCACCAGGGAAAGAAATCGGTCGCCGAAACAATCTTCTACGACGCCCTGGCGATTATTGAAAAGAAAACCGGCACCGAGGGCATTAAGGTCTTCCAGGACGCCCTGCGCAACGTCAAGCCCAACCTCGAGGTCAAGAGCCGCCGCGTCGGAGGCGCCACATACCAGGTCCCCATCGAGGTCGCCCCCGAACGCAAGGTCGCCCTGGGAATCCGCTGGATTATCTCCTTCGCCCGGAAAAGACACGAGCACACCATGGCCGAAAAACTCGCCCTGGAGCTCATTGACGCGCACAACGGGGTGGGCGCCTCCGTCAAGAAACGCGAGGACACACATCGCATGGCCGACGCCAACAAGGCCTTCGCCCACTACCGTTTCTAAAACCTTCCCCCTCGGGGGAACCACCTGGGGATTCGGTGCCGTCCCCTCTCCGCGACGGGATACGCACCGACCCCTCCTCGGACCAGGAGGGCCAGTCAAGGGGGCCGGTTATTAGGGAAGCCCGTTGACCATCCCCGCGATGACAGACCCGCGAGCTTTGGAAGAACTCGCAGGGCCAGTCAAGGGGGCCGGTTATTAGGGAAGCCCGTTGACCATCCCCGCGATGACAGACCCGCGAGCTTTGGAAGAACTCGCAGGGCCAGTCAAGGGGGCCGGTAAGTGCGGGGGAGTTTTTCCCTGAATGCACGTCGGCCTGGTGAGACGACTGGCCGAAAAACCCCGTTAGGGCCGCGGACGAGCCGCCAGGTTCACACCGCGACCGATAAGGGGTCCTGGGGGGGCGATAAAGCCCCGAGGCCGTTTTTTAAAAAAACGGCCGCCGAGCGGACCGCCACGCGGTCTTTTACGACAGAACTACGACCCTTTTTCGGGGGCCTCCCCGGGGCGGATGCCCGTGGGGTGCGGTTATACAATTCGCGATTGCCATGGAGCCACACCAACAGAAGGCCGGGATTGCCCTAATCCGCAACGTCGGCATCACGGCCCACATCGACGCCGGAAAGACGACACTCACCGAGCGCATCCTCTACTACTCCGGCAAGACGCACAAAATCGGCGAGGTTCACGAGGGCACCGCCGAGATGGACTGGATGGAGCAGGAGAAGGAGCGGGGAATCACCATCACCTCCGCCGCCACCACCTGCTACTGGCGCGAGCGCAAGATTAACATTATAGATACACCGGGCCACGTCGACTTCACCGTCGAGGTGGAGCGTTCTTTGAGAGTTCTGGACGGGGCCGTCGGCGTCTTCTGCGCCGTGGCCGGGGTGCAGCCCCAGTCCGAAACCGTATGGCGCCAGGCGGCGCACTACGGCATTCCGCGGCTGGCCGTCATCAACAAGATGGACCGCGTGGGGGCCGACTTCGACCGCGCCGTGGAGAGCCTCGTCGTCAAGCTCGGCGCGAACCCGGTCCCCGTCACCATCCCCGTCGGCGCCGAGGACGTCTTCACCGGCGTCGTGGACCTGGTGACGATGGAGCACGTGACCTTCTCCGACGACGACCTCGGGCTGATGGTCACCCGGAAGCCGCTGGACGGAGAGCTGGCCGGGTATGCCGCCCCCTACCGCGAGCGTCTGGTGGAGGCCGCCGCCGAGTACGACGACGCCCTCATGCACAAGTACCTCGACGGCGAAGGGCTCACCGCCGACGAAATCCGCGCCGGCCTGCGCGTCGGAACGCTGGCCGGGAAAATCCAGCCCGTTCTGGCGGTGAGCGCCCTGAAAAACAAGGGCGTTCAGCCGGTCCTCGACGCCGTGCTGGAATACCTCCCCAGCCCCCTGGACCGGGGCGCCGTGAAGGGCATCAACCCCAAGACGGAACGGGAGGAGGAGCGGAAGCCGGACCCGAAAGCCCCCGTGACGGCCTACGTGTTCAAGACTGCCTCCGACACGTTCTTCGGCAAGCTGACCTTTTTCCGCACCTACTCGGGGACGCTGAAGGTGAAGGACTCGCTCCTGAACAGCCACACCGGGCGCGGGGTGCGCGTGGGACGCCTGCTGGAGATGCACGCCAACCGGAAGACGGACATCGCGGAGCTGGGCCCCGGGGAAATCGGCGCCGCCGTCGGTCTCAAGGGCTGCCGCACCGGCGACACCCTCTGCGACCGCGACCACCCCATCGCCCTCGGGACCATCGAGTTTCCCGAGCCGGTCATGCGGGTGGCCATCGAGCCCGGCTCCACCGCCGACGAGAAGAAGCTCGCCGACGCCCTGGACAGCCTGGCCGAGGACGACCCCACCTTCACCGTCGCCGAGGACCCGGAGACCGGCCAGCGCATCATCTCCGGCATGGGGGAGCTCCACCTGGAAATAATCGTGGACCGGCTCCAGCGGGAGTTCGGCGTCCGCTGCCGGGTGGGCGAGCCGCAAATCGCCTACCGGGAGTCCGTCTCCGGTCCCGGCGAGGAGGAGTTCATCCTGGACCGCCAGCTCGCCGGAAAGGCGCAGTACGGAAAAGTCCGAGTCGCCGTGGAGCCCGCGAGCTCCGGGGAGGGATTCTCCTTCACCGGCCGGGTGGAGGGACTGCCCAAGCCGTACCACGAGGCAATCGAGGAGGGCTGCCGCCAGGGGATGCAGGTGGGCGTTCTCGCCGGGTATCCCATGGTGGACGTGAGGTGCAGACTGGTGGACGCGGGATTCAACGAGGAGCTCTCCTCCTCCGAGGTGTTCCAGGCGACCGCCTTCCGCGCCTTCCACCTGGCCTGCGGGAAGGCCGGCCCCATCGTTCTCGAACCGGTGATGAGCCTCGAGGTCACCTGCCCCGAGGAGTTCCTGGGCAACGTGCTCAAGGACCTGGCCACCCGCCGGGGGCATATCACCGAGACCCGGGTCCTGGCGGGCCTGCAGGTGGTGGACGCCCGGGTGCCGCTCTCGGCCATGTTCGGATACTCGACGGCGGTTCGCTCGCTGACCCAGGGCCGCGCCGACTACCACATGCAGTTCGAGCGCTACACCCCGGTGCCCGAGGATTCACCCGCCCGGTGGTGGTGACCCGGTCTGTTGAAATTGAAATCTGTGCGGTGTCCCGTAATTTTTGCGGAAAGTTGCCGTCCCCGTCCGGGACGGTGGAGGAAAAAATCCCTTGAACGGGCTGGTAATCCGCGCCGAGATGTGTTATATTGCACCGCCCCCGCGTAAAAAGGCGTTAACGCCCGAAGCGCGGCTCCAGGAAATCAACCGTTCCCGATGACGGAGTCCTTTAAACCAGACTTTACGTCACACTGGCTCTCCAGCCGATTAATAGGAGGCCAAGATGGCTAAGGAGAAATTCGAGCGCACCAAGCCCCACGTCAACGTGGGCACCATCGGTCACGTGGACCACGGCAAGACGACCCTCACGGCGGCCATAACGCTGAACCTCTCGAAGCACAACCTGGCCACGTACGTCAGCTTCGATGAAATCGACAAGGCCCCGGAGGAGCGCGAGCGCGGCATCACCATCAACACCGCCCACGTGGAGTACCAGTCCGACAAACGGCACTACGCCCACGTGGACTGCCCGGGCCACGCCGACTACGTCAAGAACATGGTCACCGGCGCCGCGCAGATGGACGGGGCCATACTCGTCGTCTCCGCCGCCGACGGACCCATGCCCCAGACCCGCGAGCACATCCTGCTGGCCCGTCAGGTCGGCGTGCCCTACATCATCGTCTTCCTCAACAAGACCGACATGCTCGACGACCCCGAGCTCCTGGAGCTGGTCGAGATGGAGTGCCGGGACCTCTTGACCCAGTACGAGTTCCCCGGCGACGAAATCCCCTTCATCAAGGGCTCCGCCCTCAAGGCCCTGGAGAAGGGCACCGGCGACAAGGACGACCCCGACATCAAGTGCGTCTACGAGCTTCTGGACGCCCTGGACAACTACATCCCCCAGCCCGAGCGCGCCACCGACAAGCCGTTCCTCATGCCCGTCGAGGACGTCTTCACCATCACCGGGCGCGGGACCGTCGGCACCGGCAGAATAGAGCGCGGCATCGTCAAGGTCGGCGACAAGGTGGACATCGTGGGGATGCAGGACAAAATCGACTCCACCACCGTCACCGGCGTCGAGATGTTCCGCAAGCTCCTGGACCAGGGTGAGGCCGGCGACAACGTGGGCTGCCTGCTGCGCGGCACCGAGCGCAAGGACATCCAGCGCGGGATGGTGCTGGCCGCTCCCGGCTCCATCACCCCGCACACCAAGTTCACCTCCCAGGTGTACATCCTGACCAAGGAAGAGGGCGGCCGCCATACCCCCTTCTTCCCCGGATACCGGCCCCAGTTCTTCTTCCGCACCACCGACGTCACCGGCAACATCGCCGAGCTCCAGGACGCCGAAATGGTCATGCCCGGCGACACCGTTAGGATGACCGTGGAGCTCATCACCCCCATCGCCATGGAGAAGGAGCTCCGCTTCGCCATCCGCGAGGGCGGACGCACCGTCGGAGCCGGCGTCGTTACCGACATCCTCAAGTAAGGCCGGTTGGCGAAGTCGTTCCGGAGTGTGAGTGTTTGAAGAAGGCCGATAAAAGGGTGCTTCGTATAACGGGAGTCGGCCGGCGAAGTCGTTCCGGAGTGTGAGTATTTAGGGAAGGTCGACGATACGGGCGCTCCGCGTGACGGGCGTCCGGATGGACCGGTGGAAGGTGGTCCGCCGAACGCGTAGCTGACCTATCCGGGGGCCCGGACCCCGGAGGATTCAAGAAGGGTTATGGCCAAGAGCGATAAAATCCGCATCCGCCTGCGGGCGTATGACCACCGGCTTCTGGACCGCTCGGTGGCGCGAATAGTCGAAACCGTGCGCTCCACCGGAGCCGTCGTGGTGGGACCGGTCCCTCTGCCTACGCGCATCCACCGCTTCACCGTCAACCGCTCGCCCTTCATCGACAAGAAGTCCCGCGAGCAGTTCGAGATGCGCGTCCACAAGAGGATGCTGGACATTCTGAACCCGACGGGCGACACCACCGACGCCCTGATGCGTCTCGACCTCCCCGCCGGGGTGGACGTGGACATAAAGCTCTAGGGCGCAAGCGAGGTGGCACGTGGTTAGAGAGCTTCTGGGCCGAAAGCTGGGCATGACGCAGGTCTTCGACGAGGACCGCGCGGTTCCGGTCACCGTCCTCGAGGTCGGCCCCTGCACCGTCACCGAGGTCCGCACCGCCGACGTGAACGGCTACGAAGCCCTGCAGGTCGGCTACGGCGAGGTCGCCCCGGCCAGGGTCAACAAGCCCCGCGCCGGGCAGTTCGCCAAGCACGGCCTCACCCCGACCCGCTGGCTGGCCGAGGTGCACTGCGACCCGGGCGACGAGCATAAAATCGGCGACGTGCTGGACGTCACCTCCTTCGCCGACGTCCGGTCGGTGGACGTGCGCGGGGTGACCAAGGGCCGCGGCTTCGCCGGCGTCATCAAGCGGCACGGCTTCCACGGCGGGCCCGCCACCCACGGCGCCAAGTTCCACCGCGCGCCCGGCTCAATCGGCGCGTGCGCCTATCCCGGCCGGGTCTTGAAGGGCAAAAAGTTACCCGGCCACTACGGCCACGAACGCTTCACCGTGCTCAACCTCTCCGTCGTCCGCGTGGACGCCGAGAACAACCTTCTCTATGTCCGGGGCGCCGTCCCCGGGCCCAAGGGCGGCCGGATTGTCGTCCGCGTCGGCCGCGCCGGCGTGAAGGTCGAGTAAGGGGATACCATGGTTACCGTTGACGTCCTCAACCGCGAAGGCTCCAAGGTGGGCGAGCTCGAGCTCCCCGTGGACGCGCTCGACGAGGTCACCGTCACCGTTTCCAACGTGGTGCGGGCGTACATGGCGAACCGGCGCCGCGGAACCGCCGCCACGAAAACGCGCGGCATGGTCACCGGCGGCGGGCGCAAGCCCTGGCGCCAGAAGGGGACCGGCCGGGCCCGTCACGGCTCCCGCCGCAGCCCCCTGTGGACCGGCGGCGGCATCATCTTCGGGCCCCAGCCCCGCGATTACACCCAGCGCACGCCGAAAAAGATGAAGCGCCGCGCACTCGTCGAGGCCCTCGGCTACCGCTCCGGCAGCCTCAAGGTCGTGGACGAGCTCATCCTCGCCGAGAATAAAACCCGCGAGGTGGCGTCCATCCTCGCCAAACTCGAAGCCACCCCCAAGCCGCTCTTCGTCACCGAAGAGGCCGACCGCGGGCTCTGGCTGGCCAGTCGGAACATCCCCGGCTGCCGCACCACCCGGGTGGATGACCTCAACGCCTACCTGGTGATGTGGCACGGCAAGGTCGTCTTCACCAAGGCCGCCGCCCTCCGGCTCGCCGAGAACATCAAGGGGTGGGTCCGATGAAGGAGCCCTACGACATCCTCCTGCGCCCCGTGGTCGGCGACAAGGCCGCCATCAAGCGCGAGAAGGAGAACCGCTACGCCTTCGTCGTCGTCCCCGGCGCGAATAAAATAGAAATCAAGCGCGCCGTGGAGCAGGCCTTCAAGGTCAAGGTCCTCCGCGTCAACACCGCCTGTTTCCGCGGCAAGAAGCGCACCGTCCGCATGAAGGTGGGCTACACGCCCAGGTGGAAGAAGGCCATCGTCACCATCGCCCCGGGCCAGCACATCGCCCTCTTCGAGAGCGCCTAGCACCGGTCGGGTGGCCCGATTGCGCGGTAGGCAAGGCGTCGTGGGCCGTAGAAAAGACGCTTGTTAATCTGCAGACTGCGGCGGGCCGGATTCAATGACCGGTAATCGCCGGACGCGAATGCCCAGTTGAACTGCCTTCGAGTAATGCCGAGCCGTTCCGTGTAAGGGTCTTTGGAAAAACTACTCCCCGCAGCCTCGCTGCCCCGGGAGGACGAAAATGCCAGTCAAAAAGATGAAACCGACCTCGGCCGGCGTGCGCCATGCCTCCCGCCTGGTCACCCCCGACCTCTCCAAGGAGCGCTCGCCGAAATCGCTTCGGCAGGCCAAGAGCTCCTCGGGCGGCCGCAACAACCGGGGCCGCGTCACCATGCGCCGCCGCGGCGGAGGGCACAAGCGCCAAATCCGCCTCGTGGACTTCAAGCGCACCAAGGACGGCGTCCCCGCGGTCGTGGCCCGCATAGACTACGACCCCAACCGCTCGGCCAACCTGGCGCTCCTGAAGTACCTCGACGGCGAGTGGCGCTACATCATCCAGCCCAAGGGCCTCAAGGTCGGCGACACCGTTATCTCCGGTGAAGAGGTCGAGGTCAAACCGGGCAACGCGATGAAGCTCCGCTACATGCCGCTGGGCCATCTGGTCCACAACGTGGAGCTCAAGCCCGGCAAGGGCGGCCAGTTGGCCCGCTCCGCCGGGGCCTGGGCCCGACTGGCGGCCAAGGACGGCGACTGGGCGCACATCCGTCTCCCCTCCGGCGAGGTCCGGCTCATCCACCTCGACTGCCGGGCCACACTGGGGGCCGTGTCGGTGTCCGAACACAACCGCGTCTCCCTGGGCAAGGCCGGCCGCAACCGCTGGCTCGGACGTCGTCCCAAGGTCCGCGGCTCCGCCATGAACCCCGTGGACCATCCCCACGGCGGCGGCGAGGGAAAGACCGGCGGCGGACGACACCCCGTCTCCCCCTGGGGCCAGCCCACCAAGGGCTTCCGCACCCGCAAAGGGACAAACCGCTACATGGTCCTGGGTCGCCGCCGCGGCAAGCAGGCCGGCGGACGCGCCAAGGGCCAGGTCAAACTCTAGTTGGGCCGGTAAAGGGGCCGGTTAGGAGGGCGTGGCAGGTAAGGGCGCAGAGGGCCTGTTGAGCGGGGGGCGGGACGTAAAGGGGCCGGTAAGGGGGCCGGTAAGGGGGCCGGT
>CAYTCV010000066.1:0-11341 GCA_964436465.1 uncultured bacterium | reverse complement strand
GCCGCCGCCGTCCGTGCTGGTGGTGCAGCCGCCGAGGACGAGTGCCAGGCCCGCAATCAACACTAAAAGAAACTGCCGCATCTTTCCTCCTTCTTCGCTAGTGACTTGAAAGGCATCATTAAATGCCACGCTCAAAATGACAATTGCATGAGTATAGCACGTTCCGGGTGCTTTTCCAACACGCGCCCTCATCTTGACACCCGCCCCCCTCTGTGCTAAATTCCACTTCTCTCGACGCGGGAATAGCTCAGTGGTAGAGCATCGCCTTGCCAAGGCGAGGGTCGCGAGTTCAAATCTCGTTTCCCGCTCCACGGGCCCCAAGGGGCCCGTCAATTTATCGGGGGGTCCGCCTTGTGGGGGGCCCGCTTTTATTATGCATTAAAAAACGAAAGCCCGAAGAGTAGGGGCCGACCTTTATGTCGGCCCGCTTAATCGCAATGGGGCATTGGCCTGGTTGAGTAAAATGCGGCGGGGCGTAGAAGCCCCGCCCTACATCTAAGCGGCACGCGATTCATAATGCAGGGCGGCCCCTCCGCGGGCCGCCGCGTTTTACAAAGCGGCGGGGACCGAAGTCCCCGCCCTACATTTAGGCACCAATCCGGTTCGCGTCGACCGCATCACCGGGCGACGACCAGCCTGCGGACCGCGGCGCCGCCCTCGCCCGCGGCCTGGATGAGGTACACCCCGGGAGGAAGGGCGCCGGTCCGGACCGAGAGCTCGCAGCGGCCCGCGGTCATGTACCCGTCGTAAACCGTGTCCACCCGCCGGCCGGAGACGTCGTAGAGCGCCACCTCCACGTTACCCGGCTCGGCGAGTTGCACCTCGAACGAGGCGGAATCCCGCGCCGGACAGGGCCACGGGGCGGAGAGCGTCACCCGCGGCGGGCTCGAGGGCTCCGGCGACCCGCCGCCGAATATCTCTTCCCACTTTGCCCGCGCCGCGGCTAGATTCTCAACGATCTCCTCATAATCCCACCCCGCCACCAAGACTACGGCGTAGTCTTGGGTCTCACCCGGCGCCAGGTCGTAGAGCTGGAAGCCCAGAAGGATGCGCCAGTCGTAGAAGAACTCCGGCAGCTCCTGGAACCGACCCACCTGGGACAGCATGGTGTAAAAAAACTCATCCGGTCTCCAATCGAAGTCGTCCCTCTGCATCCAGCCGTGATAGCTGCCTGTGGGCTCGTTCCCCATCGTCGCCGCGCCGAAATAGGGGAGGCTGAAATCGCTAAGCCCGTCGTACATGTACGCGAACTGGTGGGCTGAATCATAGCGGGTGAATTCGATGTAATCGCCGCCGCGTATGTCGATGTCCATGTAAAGCCCGGCCGCGGTGTCCTCCAGATACCCACCCTCCGCGTTGTACACGGTCCAGAGGATGAAGATGAAGTCCTCGTCGGGCCAGTCGGCGAAGCCGAAGCTGTGCTGCCGCAGCCTCACGCCGAGGGGGACGGTGCAGTCCGCGTCCGTCATGTACGTCAGGATGTTCTCGTCGCCATACCGCGGCGGCGGGTCTCCCCAGGGGACCTCGGTCGGCCAGTTCCAGTCGAAGTAGAACTGCGTCTCAAGTTCCCACGTTTCAGGGTAGTCAAAATAATTCGACGAGATGAAGTTGTCCACCACGCCGAAGCCGAAGTGGCCGACGTACAGAAGCTCCGGGCCGTCCGCTCCCGGCCACCGGGCGTCGTCAATCACGTTGTCCACGAAGTCTATGTAAAGTTCGTTGATCTCGTGGCCCTCCGCGTCCTGGGTCTCCGGGGTGGTTGGCGACTCGGGCTGGATTGCCCCGAAGGGGGAGAAAGCGGCCGCGGACAAGGTTATCGCGATTAAAAGGACGGCCGACTTTCTCATCGTGCCCCACCCCCCTTGACCGCCACCAGCGGCGGTATTTGACTGACCGGGAACCCCACCGGCCGGTAGGCCGTCATGTATCTGCCAACGTCATCACCCTCGGCCAGGGCGACGGTGAAGTCGCCGGACACGGCGGTATACATTTCCGTATCCCCGTTTTCTACGGGCACCCGCTTGATCTGCCTCCCGGCAGCGTCTATCACCAGAAACTCATTCGAGTACCCCGACACCAGATAGACGAATCCGTCCGGCGCCACCGCCGCGTCGGAGGGGTAGACGAAATCCGGCGGCAGCTCCTCCGCCGAGATGCGCCAGACGAGCTCCCCGGTCGCCGCGTCGAAGGCCAGGAGCGATTCCTCGCCCTGGTCCACCACGTAGAGCGTCCCGTCGGGGCTCACGTCCAGGCCGAAGGGATCGCCCATGCCGGGGCCCTCGTGCCCCCGCTCCCCAATGGAGCGCAGGTAGTTCCCCTCGGTGTCCAGGACGTCAATCACGCAGTCGTCGCGGTTGATGGTGAAGAGCTCGCCGATGCAATGGGCCAGCTCCTTCCGGCTCGGCCCCTCGGAGACGAACGTCTCGACCAGCTCCAGGTCCAGCGTCCAGACTCGCAGCAGGTTGAAAGATGAGTTTGTTTCCAAGGTGTACACCCGGTTGCCCACCACCGCCGGGTATCCAAAGTTGGCGATCTCCGAGAGCTTTTCGACCTCGCCGTCGGTGCTCAGCCGGCACAGACGTTCGATGTCTTCGTAGGCGTGGCGGGTACAGAAAAAGACGCCGTCGCCCTCCGTCGGGAGGTAACTCATCTCCCACGAGAACCACGCCTCCTCGAAGTCGTAGTAGGGCGTGGCCCAGGCCTCTTCCGAAGGGTCTGACTCGGCGTCGCCGTTGAGCGCCGTGACCCGGTAATCGTAACTGGTGCCGTTGACCGCGGTCGGATCGGTGTACAGCGTTAGGTTGCCGCTGATCTCGATAATTCGGTCGAAGGTCCCGTCCTCGGCGGAGCGGTAAACCCGGTAGTTCTCCGGCTCGCCCGAGGTCGGCGCCCGCCAGTCGAGGTCCACCCGGGAGTCGAGGCCGCTCACGGCGGTGAGGCCGTGGGGTACACCGGGCGTCGTCTGCGGCTCGGTGGTCGTGCAGGCGAGGGTCAGCGCGAGGGCGATGAACGGCAGCCGGACCCGTCCGCGCATGACTCGACCTCCTTTCGCTTTACAGAATATGTATCGCAAGAATTCTACCCCATCAAATAATAAATCCCCCGGGAGTTGAAGTCAAAAAATTACCAAATAAAATACAAGATAAGGGATTTTAACCCCTTGGTACAATATACGGGCAAGGGTCTAAAGCCCCCTGTCTTGACTCGGGGACAAGTTTAAATCCCGCATTGCGGGTTGAAGGTGCAAAAACTTGGGCGTGGGCCTCGGGGCACAACGACCGTTATCCCTCCGCGTCCGCCAATGATATAAAAAAACGCCGCTGGAACACGGCGCGGTTCGGGCGGTGCGGTCGGGAATATCAGTAGACGGGGATGGGCGTCTGGGTGACCTTGAGCGTCCGCCGTCCGTAGCCCGGCGCGCTGATGACCAGCTCCTCGGGGGTGATTTGGACCACTTTGCCGCCGGCTATGGCGTCGCCGACCTTCAGCGAAAAGCCGAATCCGGCGGCGTCCTCCACCAGCGCCGCGGGCACGCCGTCCACGGTCATCATCCCGCGGTAGTAGAGGTTGGCCAGGTTGGCCATCTCCGCCGTGGGCTGCGAGCCGGGCTGGGGGCCGGGGGTCAGGAAGGGGTCGCGCCGGCCCCGGGGGTCGTAGGTTCGGGGCTCGATGACCTCGACACCGCCCGCCGTGGTGACCTCGGTGATGACGGGCGCCATAGTCCCCTCGGCCAGGGGGCTCGAAAAGACGGACAGTACCACACTCCCGCGCAGCGTCCGCCCCTCGACGGGCGAGGCCACCCCCACCAGGGTCAGCTCGCTCAGGCTCACCTGGGGCAGGCTGCGGGCCAGGTTGGCCACGAATTTGGCGAACTCGTGGTAGCCGGTGATGTAGGCCACCTCGTAGGTGTGGATGGTGAGGTTGTTCTCGGTGCGCGGCTCGGCCTTGATTTCGAAGGCGTCGAAGGGGGAGTCGATTCCGGCTCTCTGGGCGGCCTGGGTCACGCGGCGGATGAGCTCCGCCTCGTTGAGGCTGGGCGGCAGGCTCCGGCGCAGGTCGTCGATTTTTTCCTCGTTGGCCTCGATTTCGGCCGCCAGCTCCCCGGCCCGGACGGAGTCGGCCATCGCGGTCTGGAGCTCGACGCGGAGGCGGGAGTTGGCCTCCCGGGCCTTGTCCGCCTCCCGGTACGCCCCCAGCACCCCGTAGTGGAAGACGAGGTAGGCCGCGAGGACGGCGAGGAGGTACACCAGCACCGCCTTCTGCACCACCGGGTCCTTGAATCTGCGCTTGCCCAATCCGCCCTCGTCCCGCGCTTTGCGCGATAAAATCTCAGTCCAGCCTGGCGCTGAACTCGAACTGAAGCACCTTCGCCCCGCCCAGGTCCACGCTCTTGGCGCCCAGCGGCTTCACCCCCGACAGGTGGGGGCTTCCCAGGAGCTCTTCGAGGATGGTGGCCACGGAGTGGTCGCTGTAGGTGTTGCCGCGGATGTCCACGGAGCCGCCGCGCTCGCGCACCTCGGTCAGCCAGACCTCCCGCTTGGGGACGGCGGCGTTCACGGAGTTCAACAGGCCGATGTAGCGCTCCACCGCCCCGCCGGGCTCGGCCAGGTGCTCCAGAGTCATCACGTTGGCCGAGGTCTCGGCCGCCCGCTGTTCCAGGGCCGCCAGGTCCGGCGCGGCCCCCCTGGCGTCGGCGATTTGCGCCTCCAGCCGGCCGCGCGCCTCCCGCTCGTCCGCGAGCGCGCCGCCGGCGAGGAAGCTCCAGACGACCATCCCCACGATGAGCACCCCGGCGACGATGAGGGAGATGAAGAAGGCGTTGAGGCCGGTCCGGCGGACGGGGTAGTACTCCTCGCGCCGCGTGTCCAGCTCGTCGAACCCCACGCCCATGGAGGGGGCGGGCGACTCGGGAGCGGAGGTCGGCGCCTCGGCCCCGGCGGTGGGCGCCGGAATCACGCGACGGTTGACCAGGAGGTTGATGCGAATCATCGCGTCACCGGTTGAATTCGGGGTCTTCGCCCCGCATGGCCAGCCCGATTCCCACGGCGAGGTGCGGGGCCAGGGTCGCCAGGTCCTCGCGGTCCATCCCCGATTCGCCCAGGTCGATGCGGGCCAGGGGGTCCAGGAGGCGCACGGGGATGGCCAGCGCGTCCTCGAAGGAGCTTTTTATCTGCGGCAGGACGCTGGAGCCGCCGGAGAGGACCACGGCGTCCGGTACCAGCTCGGGATGCGTGCCGGCGAAGTGGGTCAGCGTGCGGCTGATTTCGTCCACCAGCTCCAGGGTGGTTTCGCCCACGACGGCGTCCACGGCGTCCGCGTCGATATCGGGCAGCTCGCCCCGCTTGGCCCTCTCGGCGTCGGCCACGGACAGGGAAAGCTCCCGCGCCAGCGCCTCGGTGTAGTTGTAGCCGCCGAAGGAGATGTCCCGGGTGAAGCGCGGCGAGCCCGCCGCCAGGACGTTCACGTTGGTCATGGACGCCCCCACGTTCACCAGCGCCGCCGTCCCCCGGGCGGCCTCCGGCTCGGCCAGCTCGAAGCAGTTCCCCAGCGCGAAGGAGTCCACGTCGATGGCCAGCGCCTCCAGCCCCGCCAGGCGCAGAATCATCAGGTGCCCCTCCAGCCGCTCCCGCTTGGCCGCCACCAGGAGCACCTCGGTGGAGTCCTCGCCGGTGGAAATCACGTGGTAGTCCAGGTTTACGTCGTCCAGGGACGGCAGGTACTGCTCCGCCACCCAGGAGACCGACTGGGCCAGCTCGTCGGGGTCGGCGGTGGGGATGCGGATGGGCTTTACGATGACCGCCCGGCCGGAGATGCCGGAGATGACGCGCCGTTCTTCGAGGCCGAGCTGGGTGAAGAGCGCCTCGATGGAATCCGCCACGGCCCCCGAGTCCATCACCTCGCCGTCCACGATGGAGCCCTCGGGCAGCGGCGAGAGCGCCACGTGCCGGAGGGCCCAGTGGTCGGGGCGCCGCGAGAGCGCCACCAGCTTGACGTAACTCGAGCCGATGTCCAGCCCCAGCGACAGGTTGGCGTATGGCTCCGGCAAGGGGTCGGCTCCCGCGGGGAGGGGCTTGTCTATCAAGACGATAGAAGCATACCACACCGCCCGCAGTGCGGCAAGGGGCTGGACGGACCGGAACTTTTTTGCCTTTGGGGAAACGACCGTTCGGCCACCCCGGGATAATTCCTCCCGAATCACGTTCACGCACCGCGCTCCACGGTTGACTCGCCGGGGCGTTTTTCGTAATCTCCTCCACGACGCCGGTTACCCGGCGGGCCGCGGGCCTTGCCAAGGTAACGGGTCTTTGCTAAGATTTCCCTGCCCCCTCCAGACACGCGGGCCTATAGCTCAGTCCGGTTAGAGCGCACGCCTGATAAGCGTGAGGTCACTGGTTCGATCCCAGTTAGGCCCACCATAACCGCACCCTCGAGGGACGGTGCGCGGCCGTCCCCTGGAGTAATCCGTTTTTTCGAGCCCTGGACCGGACCCTACCGACCGGGAGGACGCGGTGGCCGACGAATACACTAAAAACCCGCCCTACGCTGCCCTCATCGTCATCTCCATCGTCCTGACGCTGGGGTTCATCGTCCTGGCCATCTTCGGCGGCGGGCCCATCGTATTTTTCGTGGGGCTCATGTTCGCCATCCTCGCCTTCATCTTCTGGACCAAGCGGCCCCGTCGCGAGGAGCCCGCGAAATCCGCCGCCGGCCTGCGAACCGTGGGCGCCATCGCGGCTCTCATCGTGGGCCTGGCCGCCATCGCCGACGGCTTCCTCGCCTTCGTCGGGCTGGGCCTGGCGCTGGATATCGCCCTCTTCGCCTTCACGCTCCTGGTGGCCTGGTTCCTCTTCCCGGGCCTGCGCGGCAGGGTTCCGCGCCCCCTGTCCCTGGTCGTGGGCATCCTTTTAGCCCTTTTAACCCTCATGGGCCTCATCGGCTACCTCATGCCGCAGAGCTTCCTCTACGTGGCGATTTTCCTCGGCGCGTGCGCCGTCATCGCCGTGGCGGCCAACCTGGTCTACAGCCTGATGGCCAAGAGCGAGAAGGCGGCGACCATCGGCGGCTGGCTCATGGCCATCATCATGACCGGCATCTTCGTCTTCATCTTCATCGGCGGCGGAATCATCCAACTGGCGGTCAACCTCGAGGTGGAGCAGAAGCTCGAGCCGAAAATCGTGACCGTCGAGGGCGCGGCGGCCGGGGAAACGACGGCCGTGGACCTGAAGAGCTTCGGCAGCGACGAGGTCGTACTGCGGCCCGGCGACACCGACGCCGCGGTGAACGACGCCGCGGGGCTCGAGGTCGGCTACGACGTCCTCATCGGCTCGGTCACCGATTCCAAGGGCAACGTGTACCCCAGCCCCAACGCCGAGCGGGTGACGGTGACGAACGTGGACACCGCGGCCAAGACCTTCTCCTGGAGCCCCGAACAGCCGCTGGCGAACTACCACATGACCGGGGAATACGTCATCAAGTCGCGCACCAACATCTTCGGCATCGTCGGCATCATCATCACCCTGATGGTCCTCTTCGCCGGCAAGGTGCGCCTGCCGGAGCTGGTCCGCAACGCCTTCGGCTGGTTCCTGGGCTTCGCGTTCCTGGCGGCCTTCGTCTACCTGGCGGTCATACTAATCCTCGAGGGGAGCCAGTATTCCATCATCCTGGGCATCGGCGCCCTGCTCGCGCCGAGCATCGCGATTTTCGCCTGGCTGCGCGACCGGGCGGCCTCCAAACAGCTCAACCTCTGACCCCGGCCGGCCGGGTGAGTTCGTTCTGATTGAGGGCGGGCTTGGGGCCCGCCTTTTACCGGGGAAACGGTGCTCCGGGGATGACCGAAAAAAACCTCATTACGTAAGGTCGCCACCGCAGGGGGATGGGATGCCCAAAATAACGCTCGCTCTTCTTTTCCTTCTGGGTTTGATGCCCGGCTCCGCCTCCGCCAACGCCGAGCCTGCCGAGAACCTCTACTTCACCTTCTCCTCGGGCGGCGCCTACCATCCCGAGGGGTACGGCGAGTGGCTCTTCACCCTGAACCAGGGGCCCTGGGTCGAAATCTCGCACCGCAGCGGCGACGACGTCACCGACTACGGCGAGTTCGAGCTGGGCTGGGAGGAGGCGTCGGCCCTGTGGCGGCTGGTCGAGGCCGTGGACATCCCGTCCCTGGAACAGTCCACGCGGCCCGGCTTCCCCGACGAGGCGACGTTCACCCTCGAGCTCGAGCGGGGCGACGGGACCCACACCGTGGAGCTCTGGACGGGCGACGCCCGGGACAACCCCGACGTCGCGGCGCTGGTGGAGGCCGTCGGCCGCGCCATCGAGTCCTGCACCGGTGTGACGCCGGTTCTGTGGTGACCCGCGTTGACACACCCCGGCCGATGACCTATACTCGCGCCCGCCGAGGGGATGTAGCTCAGTTGGGAGAGCGGCTGCCTTGCACGCAGCAGGTCGGCGGTTCGAATCCGCTCATCTCCACCAAGGCTTCGCCTCCTGTTCCGCGACGAGAGCCGTCGGACTGATAACGGTTCGTGCCGCGAGCGGGCGGTTTTTTTTAAATCCGCTCATCTCCACCAGCAACGCCGGGCGTTGCATCCCGATTCCGCGACGACATCCACGGTAATTCGCAAGTCAATCGCCGCGAGCGGGCGGTTTTTAAATCCGCTCATCTCCACTCTTCAGTAATACCCCACCCCCGATTTCCGTGCAATTCGCGGCGGCCCGCGGAGGGGCCGCCCTACATTTTAGCGCAGTCCCCTCTCCCCTCTGGGGAGAGGGCTGGGGTGAGGGGTGCAGCGGTCCCCTCCCCCTCCGGGGGGCGGGCCGGGGTGAGGGGTAAAGCGGCGGGGACTGAAGTCTCCGTCCTCCATTTCCGCGGCCTGAACGCACTTTTTTCCGCCCCTGCGCCCCCGGAGAAAAAACGGCACCCTACCCTTGACAATCTTTTTTTATTCGACTAATATACGTTTCGCCGCCGGGGGACCGAAAAGTTGGACAGCGGTCATCCCGAGCAAGCGGCGGAAGGATTCGGTGGTTCATGCGAGTACGGGCTACACCGAGGTCGGATAACCGGGAGGTTGAAGACTGAGGTTATGCCTGTACGCCGGACCGCCATCCGACCGCCCGAGCAATCGGGCGTTCGCCATGAAGGGGGCGGTTGAGGGAGTGGTTACTCCTGAACCGGACCCGGAAACGGCGGGATAAAGGGCCGCGAGCCCCGCTCTTTGACAGATTTGAGACGCAGGTAACCGAACACGAAGGATGCCAGCCGGGAAGGCCGGGGAGCCGCTTATGGCGATACTCCCGGGTCCGAACGGCAAGCTTGATGGTCAAGCGATTAAGGGCACACGGTGGATGCCTTGGCGCTGGGAGGCGATGAAGGACGCAGTCGACAGCGAAATGCCCCGGGTAGTCGTTAAACAGACTTTGATCCGGGGGTGTCCGAATGGGGCAACCCGACGCGGGTTATGCCGCGTCATCCCCTTGCTGAACACATAGGCTTGGGGAGGCCAACCGGGGGAACTGAAACATCTTAGTACCCCGAGGAACAGAAACCAAACGGGATTCCCTTAGTAGTGGCGAGCGAAAGGGGAACAGCCTAAACCGCTGCTGTGTATAAGGTTCCGGCCGTTGCAGTGGCGGTGTTGCGGGACGTCCTTGCCGAACCGGAAATAGGCTAGGAGTTACAAAACCGACGGTTAGCCGAACCTTTTGGAAAGCTGGGCCATAGCGGGTGATAGCCCCGTAGGCGAAAACCGAACGGTCTCCGATGGACGCACCCAAGTAGCGCCGGACACGTGAAACCCGGTGTGAATCTGGGAGGACCACCTTCCAAGGCTAAATACTACCCAGCGACCGATAGTGAACCAGTACCGTGAGGGAAAGGTGAAAAGAACCCCGGGAGGGGAGTGAAATAGTACCTGAAACCGTGTGCCTACAAGGTGTGGGAGCGGCCTTGTGCCGTGACCGCGTGCCTTTTGTAGAATGAGCCGGTGAGTTTCCGTCGGGAGCAAGGTTAAGGCCGAGAGGCCGTAGCCGTAGCGAAAGCGAGTCTTAAACGGGCGAACATAGTTTCCGGCGGTAGACGCGAAACCTGGTGACCTAGCCATGGGCAGGTTGAAACGACCGTAAAAGGTTGTGGAGGACCGAACCCACAAGAGTTGAAGATCTTGGGGATGACCTGTGGCTAGCGGTGAAAAGCCAATCGAACCAGGAGATAGCTCGTTCTCCCCGAAATAGCTTTAGGGCTAGCCTCGCGTGATAAGTTGCGGTTGTAGAGCACTGATTGAGCTAGGGGGCTTACCAGCTTACCAAACCCACTCAAACTCCGAATGCCGTCACTCGTATCGCGGGAGTCAGACTGCGGGGGCTAAGCTCCGTAGTCGAGAGGGAAACAGCCCAGACCGACAGCTAAGGTCCCCAAATCCGTGCTAAGTGGGAAACGATGTGGGATTACCCAGACAGCCAGGAGGTTGGCTTAGAAGCAGCCATTCCTTCAAAGAGTGCGTAACAGCTCACTGGTCAAGTGATCCTGCGCGGAAAATGTAACGGGGCTCAAGCACGGTACCGAAGCTTCGGATCCGTAAGGATGGTAGGGGAGCATTCCGTCTTAGGTCGAAGGCGGGCCGCGAGGTCCGCTGGACGAAACGGAAGTGAGTATGCCGGCATGAGTAGCGATAAAAAGGGTGAGAAACCCTTTCGCCGTAAGCCTAAGGGTTCCTGGGGAAGGTTAATCCGCCCAGGGTTAGTCGGCCCCTAAGGCGAGGCCGAAAGGCGTAGCCGATGGGTAGCAGGTCAAATATTCCTGCACCAGCAACGTGCGTTTGAGTGATGGGGTGACGCAGGAGGGTAGGCCGGCCACCGGACGGAAGTGGTGGTTTAAACCCGTAGGGGGGAGTTCCAGGAAAATCCGGACTCCTTAACCCCGAGAGGTGATGACGATGGGAGAAATCCCTTCAAGTGGCTGATCCCACGCTGCCGGGAAAAACCTCTAGCGAGCACGTTACTGACCGTACCGCAAACCGACACAGGTAGGCAAGGAGAGCATCCTAAGGCGCTCGAGAGAACTCTGGTCAAGGAACTCGGCCAAGTGACCCCGTAACTTCGGGAGAAGGGGTGCTTCTGACCGTGACGGGACTCGCTCCCCGAGCGGCTGGAAGTCTCAGAAAATCGGCCCAGGCGACTGTTTACTAAAAACACAGGTCTCTGCTAAGGCGCTAAGCCTACGTATAGGGACTGACGCCTGCCCGGTGCCGGAAGGTTAAGAGGAGGGGTTAGCCGGAGATTTCTTCGGCGAAGCTCTGAATTGAAGCCCCGGTAAACGGCGGCCGTAACTATAACGGTCCTA
>CAYTCV010000065.1:1181-11401 GCA_964436465.1 uncultured bacterium | reverse complement strand
GGCGGCGTCGTCCTGGCCGAGGGGAGCGACGTCAACTCCTACCAGCTCCTGGCCACCTTCAACGCGGCCCTGAAGCTCGTCAGCCGGGAGTACGTGGAGGAGATGCCCTACGACGAGCTCATCTACGGGGCCATCCAGGGGATGCTGGCGACGCTGGACCCGCACTCCATGCTGATGGACCCGCACATCTACGACGACCTGCGGCTGGAGACCACGGGGAAGTTCGGCGGCCTGGGGATGCAGGTGCAAATCACCACCGAGGACAAGACGCTGACGGTTATGGCGCCCTTCGACGACACGCCGGCGTCGCGGGCCGGCCTCATGCCCGGCGATAAAATCCTCGAAATCGACGGCAAGAGCACCTACGAGATGGACATCAACGAGGCGGTGGACCTGATGCGCGGCGACCCGGGGACCGAGGTCACCCTGTCCGTCTACCGCCCCGGCATGGACGACGTGATGGAAATCAAGCTGGTCCGCGAGGAAATCAAGGTCGACAGCATCCCGGACCATTTCATGGTCAACGACACCGTCGGCTACATCCGCATCAGCGACTTTTCCGACGAC
Organism: uncultured bacterium; assembly: GCA_964436465.1. Lineage (GTDB taxonomy): Bacteria > RBG-13-66-14 > RBG-13-66-14 > RBG-13-66-14 > RBG-13-66-14 > RBG-13-66-14. The sequence goes on along the minus strand of CAYTCV010000065.1, from coordinate 10,834 downwards.
ACCGCCGAGGAGCTCGCCTCGGCCATCGAGGAGCTCACCGGCCGGGGGATGAAACTGCTGCTGCTGGACCTGCGGAGCAACCCGGGCGGCACGCTGGAGGCCGCCATCGAGGTGAGCCAGGTTTTCTCGAAGCCCGGGGACCTGGTGGTTTACACCGAGGGCCGCAACGCCGCCGAGACCCACACCGAGTACCGGGCCGCGGGGAACGGCTTCCGGACCGACGTCCCGGTGGCCCTGTTGGTGGACTCCGGCTCGGCCTCGGCCTCGGAAATCGTCACCGGCGCCCTGCGGGCCTGGAACCGCGCCCTGGTCTTCGGCACCACCACCTTCGGCAAGGGCTCGGTGCAGAGCATCTTCAACCTGTCCAAGCTCCAGCCCGGCGCTCCCGACGACATGGCCATCAAGCTCACCGTCGCCCGCTACTTCACCCCCGACCACGTCTGCATCGACGGCGTGGGCATCGACCCCGACGTGTACCTGGAGCCGGTCATCTACACCGGCTTCACCGCGCATTTCGTCGCCTCGGGCTACCACCGCGCCCTGGCCACCGAATTCCGCCTGGCCCACGAAATCGACCCCGAGGGGACCTTCGCCTCCCTGTCCGACGACGAGCTGACCGCCCTCGTCTCGGACTTCATGGCGGCCCAGGAGAAGCCTTTCGAGTGGGTCCCGGGCGAGCTCACGCCTGCGGTGCTCGGCCAGCTCCGCCTCTACATCCGCTCCGAGCTCATCACGCAGCTCGGCGGGGTGGACGGCCGCGCCAACGCCGCCCGCTTCCGGGCGTCCCAGGACCCGTGGATTGCCGAGGTCGTCCGGCTGATGAACGACGATACGGCCCTCGACGAGGCCCGCTCCGCCACCGTGGTCAAGCTCGCCGAGCTGGCCGCCGATAAATAGATGACCCTCTTGCGGACGATTGCGATTCTGGTCTGCCTTTCGGTCGTGGCCGCCACGGCCGAAAGCGTGGTGTGCCCGGTCTGCGGCGAGGAGTCGCCGGCGGAGGACCTCTACTGCGCCACCTGCGGCGCCCGCCTGTCCGAGGAGGCCTGGAGCGCGGTGGGCGCCGTGGTCGTCGTCCGGGTGGACACCGACCTCCGCTGGCGCGTGCCCGACATCAAGCCGGGGCTCACCGAGGTTACACCCCCGCGCTACCCCGGAGCCGGCTTCGTCATCGACGGGGAAGGCCACGTGGTGACCAGCGCCGAGTTCCTCGCGGGCTGGCGCATGGTCTGGGTCCGCGGCGCCGACGGCGAGGAGCGCCCGGCCGAGGTGGTGGGGGTGGATGAGCCCACCGGCATCGCGCTCTTGAAAATCGCGGACCCGCCCCCGCCCGTGACCTGGGCCTCGACGGACGGCCTGGAGGCCAACGCCGTCCTGCACCTCCTGGGCCTGTCGCCGGAGCTCGGTCCGGTGGACGTGCCGGCGCTGGCCACGGGGAGGCGCGTCAGGAGCGGTTTCACGCAAATCGAGCGCTCGGACCTTCTGGCCGCGGCCGTGGAGCCGTTCTGCTGGGGCGGACCGGCGGTGGACGCCGACGGCCGCGTGGCGGGCCTGGTGGTGGCGCGACCGGGACCCTTCTCCGATTCGGGCCGGGCCCTGCTCGTGCCGGCGGAGCTCATCCGCGGGGTCGTCGAGAGGCTCGAGGCGGGCGGGGAAATAGAGCGGCCCTGGCTGGGCCTGGTGCCCACCATAAATGAAGACGGACCGGGGCTCGCGGTCCGGTATCTCCTCCCCGGCTCCCCGGCCGAGGCCGCGGGGCTGGAGCGGGGCGACGTTCTCGTCACCCTCGACGGCGAGCCGGTCGGAGACCCCATCGCGCTGCAGACCGCGGTGCTCGCGCGGGGAATCGGGGAGACGGTGGAGCTGGGAATCCTCCGGGGGGGCGCGGAGCTGACGGTGCGGGTGGCCATGGCCGGGCGCCCCGTCGAGCCGCGCCTGGGGGCCCACGACGCCCTGCACTTCTACCTGGGCCTGGAGACGGAGCCCGTGCCCGGCGGCGTCCGGGTGACCGGCCTCGTCCCGGACTCACCGGCGGAGCGCCTGTACTACCCCCTCGACATGCCGAAGGTCTACCGGGCGCTGGCCGGAGACGACTTCGCCACCGAGCGGGACGAGGAGCTGGAGACGCCCGGGACGCTGGAGCGGGTGGTGGCGAAGAGCTACCTGGAGCGGAACTTCGCCGTGGGTCTTTTCTGGGGGCCGACGCGCTACGAGGGGAAGGTGTTCATCGTCCCGTTGAGCCTGCCGCTGATTGTTTGAGCCGCGGCGTTCGGGGGGCTGTTTTCGCGCCAAAATGTAGGGCGGGGATTCCTATCCCCGCCGCTTTTTTGCGATGATGTAGGGGCGGGGCGTAGGACGAGTCCTCCGTCCCTGCCCGCGGGCGGCCACAGAGGGCCGCCCCTACGGGCAATTGCGTGATTCTAAATGTAGGGCGGGGATTCCTTTCCCCGCCGCGTTTCTAATCCTTCCGGCGACTGCGCGGGTGCGACTCACGGTGCGCCTGCTCCAGCCGACTCACCTCCACTTTCGTGTAGCGCTGGGTTTCTTTCAACCGGCTGTGCCCCAGCAGCTCCTTGACCAACCGGACGCTCGCCCCTCCGGCCAGGAGATGGGTGGCGAAGCTGTGCCGGAGCCGGTGGGGTCCGGGCGCGACGTCCAGCCCGGCCTCGGCGGCCAGCTCGGCCAGCAGGCGGTTGACCCGATTCCGCTTGAGGGCCGCGCCGGGCCGCGAGCAGAAGACCGGGTCCGTCCGCTTCGGTTGCCCCAGGGCGTCGCGGTACCGCGTAAGCGCGCGGAGGGCGGTCTCCCCCACCGGCACCATTCGCTGCCGCCCGCCCTTGCCCGTAATCCGGACGTAGCCCGCCCGCAGGTCGAGTCCCGCCCACTCCACGGAGAGCGCCTCGGAGACGCGCAGGCCCGCGGCGTATAACAGCTCCAGGAGCGCCAGGTCCCGCAGCGCGCGCTGCGTCGGCGACAACAGCTTGTACTTGGATTCCGCCGAATCCTCCGCCCGGTCCAGGCGGCGCCGGGCGGCCGCCAGCAGCGCCTCGATTTCCTCCGGCCGCAGCGGCCGGGGCAGCGGCTCGGCGTGACGGGGCAGGGTGAGGTCCCCGAGGGGTTTTGGGTCGAAAAGCCCCTCGACGGCGGCGTATTCGGCCAGGGACCGGAGCGCGGCGAGGCGGCGGCGGATGGTGGATGCGGCCCGGCCCGCCTTTCTCTCCTCCCGCAGGTAGGCGACCAGCGCGGCCGAGGTCAGGCCGTTCAGCGGCCCGGTCCGCCGTTCGATGGAATTCAAATCGGAGCGGTACGCCGTCACGGTGGCCGGCGAGCAGCCCCGCTCCCCGGCGAGGTACGCGAGGAAGCGCTCGATGAGCCCCCGGCCGTCACCCTCTTCGGACACTCACCCTTCTTTCGTGAACGACGGCCCGCGGAGTCTTCACCCACGGGCCGCCCCTGTATTCATCCCGGACCTGGGTTATCTTTCCGGGACGTCGAAGTGCTGGACCCGGTGGTTGAACGAGTCCGCCACGTACAGCCGCAGGTCGCCGGCGAACACGCCCAGGGGGTTGGTGAAGGTCCCCAGGCGGTCGCCGAAGTAGCCGAAGCTGTCCAGGAAGCCGCCCTCGGTGTCGAAGATTTTCAGGGTGTGGAGCGAGGCGTCGGCCACGAGCAGCAGGCCCTGGTCGCAGGCGATGCCCGCGGGGCGCTCGAGGTAATCCTCCCCGGCGGAGCCGGTGTACTCGGGCCCCTCGGTAAGATGGTAGGTGTAGAAGTAAATCCGGCCCGGCACCCCCTCGTCCTCCGGGGCGCTGGTGACCGCCAGGTAGGCGTCATCCCCCGCCGAGCCCGTCAGGGCCACTCCGACGGGGTTGACTATCGTGTGGCCCTGGTCGTCGTTGAGGACGCGGCCGCCCGGCCAGGGGTTGCCGTCGTGGTCCAGCAGGTAAAGCTCGGAGTCGTCCGTATCAACCACGAATACGCTCCCGGCGTTCGGCCAGTGGAGCATGTCCGCCGGCTGGGCGAGGCCGTCGGGAACGGTGAACTCACCGTAGTGGGTGCCGTTGTCGGGGTCGAAGACGTCCAGGCGACCGTTGACCGGGTCGGCCACGAGAAGCTCCCCCAACTCGGGGAAGTACACGACGGTGGCCGGGAAGTAGGGCGCGTCGGTCACCTCGTCCATATCGGACAGGTCCCGGCCCCAGACCGGCGGCGCCTCGAGGTCGTTCGTGTCGTAGGCCTTGAGCGTGCGGGCGGCGGGGTCCGCCACGTAGAGGTACCCCTCCGCGACGACCACGTCCGAGGGGGTGTCGAGCTGCTGGTCCCGGACGCCGAAGCTGCCGACGCGGCCGGTGATGCGCAGGTAGTCCGAATACACCGAATCGGCCGTCAGGGAGAGCGTCTTCGTCTCGCCCGGCTCCAGGTCCACCGTTCCGGCGGCGGTGTAGGCAATCGCGCCGTCCTCGTAAACGTCCACCTCCACGAAGCGGTCCGCGCCCGGCTCGCAGGCCAGGCTGCCCGAGGCGGTGTTCCCGTCGATTTCAAGCTCGTACCACCGGTCCGCGTCGAAATCCGGCGCGGTGATTCGGACCCGCACCCGGTCGATGTCGAGCCTGCCCGGCGGGTTCGCGATTACAAGGTCGAGGGTCACCCGGCCCGGCTCACCGCCGACGCCCGTCAGGTCGCAGGCGCCGAGCGCCAGCATGACGGCCGGGACAGCGAGAAACGCGTACAATCTTCTCATCTCCATCCTCCCGGTTCGTCGGTGGTTACCAGGTTACGTCTATGTCAATCGTGGAGCCTTCGCCCGACTCCGCCGGCTCGGCGGTGAGGTAGACGATGGCGGCGGTGGCGGCCACCGCTCCCACGGCGCCGACCAAAATCCAGGGGAATCCGGCGGCGCCGCCGGCTCCACCCCCGGTTCCGGCGGTGAGGGTTTCCATGGCCGACTCGGCGGCGCTCACCCCGCCCAGGGAGGCCAGCGCGCCGGCCCAGGCCTCCAGCTCGGCGATTTCGGCGGAGGTCATCGCGGCGGCGGCGGACGGCGTCCCCCCCGCGGCGACCGTGGTCTTCATCTGCGCGCCGACCGTGACCTCGGCGGTGCCCGCGGCGTCCGCGGCGGCCACCTCGCCGTAGAGCACGCGGAAGGTCGTCGCCCCGTCCTCGGCCACCTCGGCGGAGAAGAGGGTCCCCCGCACGGCGCCCGAGGCGGTGGGGGTGGAGACGCGGAATCCGCGGGCGTCCTCCTGGGAGCTCACCACGGCGGCCAGCACCGAGCCGTAGAAGGTGTGCACCTCATAGCTGGAATCCAGGGGCGAGACGCGCAGCTTCGTGCCCGCCCCGACCTTCACGTGGTGGCCGCTCCCGAGGACCAGCTCCGCCGAGGAGTTGCGCGAGGCCTCCACCACGTCGCCGTCGTAGACCGGGTCGCCCTTGACGAGGTCGGTGGTGGACCAGCCGCGGGTCACGGTCACCTTCCCCACCAGGTCCGCGACGCGGCCGAGGGAATCCCCGGCGAGGGCCGGCGGGGCCAGGATGAAGAGCCAAAAGGCCGCCAGGGTCAGCCAGGGGATGGGCCTAAAGCGTCGGTACATACCGGTCCTCCCTTCATCTAACATTTTCATTCGGTCCGCCTACGTTAAATAGTATACCACGCCCGGGGGCCGGTTCCCAAGGAGTTGCTCTTACCCCTCGCGCGCGGGCCCCAGGTTTGGTAGAATACAATGGCGGGGAAGCCTCGACCCCCCGGCCGGAAAAAGGGGGCCGTTCACCCAGCGGCGGGGGGAGAGTCCCCGAGGGGGGTGTTTTCGGCCCACGCGGCCGAGCTGCGGCCGTTAGGGGGTTGATTCGCGTTCGTGCGGTCCGTGAACCATCGCGGGACGGCGCCTTGTACCATCCGATTTCACCGGCCACCCGGCGGCTGCTCGAATCGGCCCTCGACGAGGACCGGGTCGCCGTTGACTACACCACCCTGGCGACCGTGCCCGCGGACGCCCGGGCCGTGGGTGAGCTGGTGGCCCGGGAGCCGCTCGTCCTCTGCGGGCTCGAGGTGGCCCGGGCGGTATTCGCCGCCGTGGGCCCCGAGCTTCGCTTCGAGACCGCCTTCACGGATGGGGAGCGGCTGGAGGGCGGGACGGTCTTCGCCGTCGTGAAGGGCTGCCTGCGCTCGATTCTGGCCGCCGAGCGCACGGCGCTGAATTTTCTCGGCCGGATGTGCGGCGTGGCGACGCTTTCGCGCGCCTGGTCGGGGGAGCTGCGCCGCGCCTGGGAGAAGCTGCCCGCGGGGACGCGCTCGTCCTCGCCGCCCCGGCTGGTGGACACCCGCAAGACCCTGCCGGGCTGGCGGGAGCTGGACAAGTACGCGGTGCGCATCGGCGGGGCCTGCAACCACCGTTTCGACCTGGCCTCGGGGATTTTAATCAAGGACAACCACCTGGCGGCGGCCGGCGGGGTGGCCCAGGCGGTGCACGCGGCCCGGGCCCGCTGCCCCCACGGGCTCGCCGTCGAGGTGGAGGTTTCCGACCTGGCGCAGCTCGACGAGGCGCTGGACGCCGGGGCGGGTATCGTTTTACTGGACAACATGGATGAGACGACCCTGGCGACGGCCGTCCTGCGCTGCCGCAGGGCGGGCGCTCTCTGCGAGGTTTCGGGCGGGGTGGACTTCGAGGCCCTGACACGTCTGGCCGCGCTCGGCGCCGACCTCGTCTCGGCGGGGGCGCTGACGCACTCCGCTCCGGCCTCGGACGTGGCCCTCGACGTGCGCCCCGGGGGGAAGCCCGATTCCTGACGGGTAACACTTCGTTTTCCGGCGACAACACAAACTGGGGAACCGATATGGCCGAATTCCTGCCGCAGCTGTCCATCGTCTGGCGACCCGTGGAGTTCGAGAGCGTGGGCGGGATGGACACCCTCCACGCCGAATACCTGCGGGTCATCTCCGAGGGCGGGCACGCCTGGTGGACCCAGCGCCTGAGCCTGAGCTACGTTAGGCTCCTGGACCGGGTGCTCTCCGCCGGGAGGCCGGTGTACCTCTACCCCCTGGACGACCCGCGGGTCGTCGGTCCGCGCATCTTCCGGCTCCGGGCCAGGGTGGACGCCGTCCTCTACAACCCGGACGGCTCCTTCCGTCGTCAGCCCGACGACAACATCCCCTTCCGCCGCACCCAGGCCGACGCCATCTACTCCGCCTGCTGGATTCGCCTCACCTCGATGGACGAGCTCTCCCCCGCCGAGATGCTCGACCCCGAAAGCTTCGTCGTCCTCCCCTACGGGGACGACCTTCTCGAAGCGGCGCGGGGGCGGTTCTCCAAGGGATTCATCGTCCCGGCCGGTGAGTACGAGACCTTCCGCCGCACGACCCTGGCCTCGAGCCTGGACGTCATCGACGAGCTGGGCCGGGGGAGGCCCGAGGGGGCCGCGGCGAACGCCCCGCAGAGGGCCGCCCCGCTCGCCGAATCGGTGTTCGACCAGAGCGACGAGGAGCTGAGCTTCCGGCTCTCCGCCGACCGCGTGCCCCGGATGGCCGGCGCGGACGACGGGGGGACCGTGGACCTCCGGCTCGACACGGGTGACCACTCCCTGTTGATAGATGCGCCGGACCTCAGGCTCGGGGAGGGCGCCGCCGCGGAATCCGAGGGGGAGATGAGCCTCCAACTGGGCGACCGGGGCCAGCGGGTCGTCCGCCGCGAGGAGAAGGAGACCTTCTACCTCGACCGGCCCGTCGTCCGCAAGAAAGACACCGACACCGAGGAGAAGCAGCTCATCGACCTGGGAATAGACTGGGAGATGCTCTCCCGGATGCGCTCGCGCATGGAGGAAATCGAGTCGGTCTCCGGCCCGCCCATGGTTACGGAGGAGGAGGCCCCGCCGGAGCCCGAGCCGTCGTTCGCCCCCCCCGAGGAGCCGCCGGTCCCGGAGCCGGAGGAGCCGACCGTGGCGGAACCGGAGCCCGTCGCAGAGGAGCCTGCGCCGTCGAATATCCCGCCCGTGGACGCCGTGCGCTCCCTGGACGAGGTGATGGCGGAGATGGTCTGGGAGACGCCCGCAACCGAGACGGAGGCGCCGCCGGTGTCCAGGAAGGACCAACCCGCCCCGGCCCGGACCTCGGAGGAGCTCTCCGGCCTGGAGGTCGAGCCGACCCCCTTCCCCGACCTGCCGCCCCTGGCGCCCCCCATTCAGCGCTGGGCGGTGCCCGAGGAATCCCTGGCCGGCATGAACCTCTTCGTCGGGGGAACGGAGGCCGACGAGCCGGCAACCGCCGACACCAAGAAACTCCTGCTTCCCACCGTGGACGCCCTGCTGAAGAGCGTGGAGGCCAGGGACGCCCGGAGCGCCCGGCCCCGGGACGGTGAGGACCGCCCGCTGGCCCTGCCCCGGGACGTCGCCGCCTCCATCCGCCGCATCCGCGACCAGCTCGTCATCGACAACGAGCAAATCGCCCACGTCGTCACCAACCTGCTCCTGGGCAAGCACGTCATCATCAGCGGTCCCACCGGCTGCGGCAAGACCACCCTGGCCCGGATGTTGCCCTCCCTCGTCTGGAACATCTACCCCGAGCTCGTGCAGTCCCTCTCCAGTTGGGGCCCCGAGGACCTTCTCGGCCAGGTGTACCCGCTGCCCGACGGGGGCGTCGCGGTGTCCGGCATCCTGACCCGCACCGTGCTGAAGAACTACGCCGCCGCGGCCGACGGCTACGCCCGCACGACGTACCGGGCCCCGAACGGCGCGCAGTACTCCGGCGTGTGGCTGGTCCTGGACGAGCTGGACAACTGCGACTGGCCTTCGCTTTTATCCGACTTCCTCGCCACCAGCGACGCCCCGGCGCTGAAAATCCCGGTCTCCGGCTCGCCGGGCGAGTACCTGGATATCCCGCTGCCCCTGGACTTCCGCCTCATCGCCACCTTCAACTCCCAGGACGGGTTCAGCGGGGTCGAGCAGCTCTCCCAGAGTACCCGGCGCCGGCTGGCCTTCGTCGAGCTCCACTCGCCCTCGGACGAACAGATGGAGCGGGAGGTCGTGCGCCGCAAGGTTCAGAACCTGGTCTACGAGCAGCTCGGACTGGCGGTGAAGGAGACCGAACTCTCCGGCCAAATCGAGAACTCCCTGTTCCGCCTGGTGCGGCTGGTGCGCACGTTCCACGATATCGGCACCGCGCCGCTGGTGACCATCCTGGCCGACATCCAGGTCGAGGCGCAGATGGGGCTCGACGCGTGGAAGACGCTGGACGAGGCGGTGGCCACCAACCTCGTGCCGCTCTTCTCGAACATCCCCCCGGCCCAACTGCGCATCGTCGGCAACCTGGCGGCCAACGCCCCCGAGCGCATTCTGGCCTACTTCTCCCTCAACCTGCCCAAGCGCTACACCGACGAGGCCTTCTGCGAGCAGCTCTACAACTTCTGCGTCTTCCTCTACCGCACGGCGCGGTACCGCTCCGACCCGACCGCCGACGAGTTCAAGGAAATCGTGGACCTGGTCGGTTCCGGCATCCCCCGGGGCAAGGTGGGCTACCTGGTCACCAGCCTGGAACCGCGGCCGGACAACCTGGCCTCCAGCCAGCTCCCGGCCATCAAGCTCGGCACGACGCTCTTCGAGACCATCCGCTCCCTGACCCGCCTGGTGAACCGGGGCGAGTGACGGGGGCCGGTGAGGGGAGGCGG
>CAYTCV010000065.1:0-1081 GCA_964436465.1 uncultured bacterium | reverse complement strand
GGCGGGGGCGGGCGCCTGTTCAACTGAGAGGGGGGGCGCGTCCACCGGGTCGTCCGGTCCTCGGGGGGAGGGTGTGTATCGCCTCGGCGGAGAGCGGCTGCCCGGGGGCGTTTCCGTCGAATTCCGGGGGCGGGCGTCGCGATAGGGGTAGTGAAATGGCCGTCCGCTGGCGCATCGAACATTTCGGGGAAATCGGCTCGACCTCGGACGTCGTCCGGGAGCGGGCCCGCGCCGGGGAACCCGAGGGGCTGGTGGTGGTCGCGGCGGTGCAGACCGCCGGCCGGGGGCGGGGGGGCAACGCCTGGGAAAGCCCGCCGGGCGGCCTGTGGTTCAGTGTCCTCGTCAGGCCCCGCCTCGACGCCTCCGACGCCGACCTCCTCTCCCGCATGGTTCCCGTGGCGCTCCACCCGCTTCTGAACCGCTACGTCCCCACGCAAATCAAGCCGCCCAACGACCTGTTGACCCGGGGGCTCAAGTACGGCGGCGTGCTGGTGGAGACGGAGCTCCGGGGCGGAAAGGTCGTCTACGCCGTCATCGGCGTGGGCCTCGACGTCAACTTCGAGCGGGAGCGCCTCCCGGGGACCCTCGCCCGGACGGCCACCACCATCCTCTCCGAGACCGGCCGCCGGCACCCCCTCGACGCCCTCCTGGGCGAGCTTCTGGGCTCCCTGGCCGAGACCTGCGAGACCCTCAAGCACAACCCGAACGAAATCGCCGACCGCTACCTGGCCCTGCTCGCGCTGCACGGGACCGGCGTCTGACGGGGCCGTCAACAAATCAAGTATCCCGAAGGGCGGGTCGGGGTGCGGGTTGCTTTGTATCCCCTCCCCCCTCTGGGGAGAGGGGTTGGCCCGCGGGTTGGAGAACCCGCGCTCCACCCTTTTACGTGGAGAACGGACTCTCAAGTCCGTTAGAAAAACGGCGGGGTTAGGTATCTGTGACCGAGGGTTATATGGGCCCGAAGGGATAACTGCGACCGAAGGTAACCGAGCGAAGCGAGCTATGCCCCTGGCAAATCCCGCCCCGCGAAGGGCGAATAAAGCTCAAGACCCACTCTATCAAAACCATATGGGGATAAACG
>CAYTCV010000064.1:7080-11550 GCA_964436465.1 uncultured bacterium | reverse complement strand
TCGTCCTACCGGTCGCCCCTACGGGGAAACCGCGCGGTTAAACGTAGGGCGGGGATTTTGGTCCCCGCTGCCTTTTTACATTCCCTACCTCGACCCTCACCTTTAATCCCGTCGGCTCGCCGCTCCCACGGGGAGAGGGAAATCCCGCGGGGTCTCATTTTTCGTGGAACCGCGGAGCGACGCCCTGCGTTAATTAGTCGGCACCCGCAGCTTTTGGAGGTCGTCATGCCACGAGAGAAACGAAAGCTCTTCTTCCAGGCCCTCCTCATCTCGCTTTTAGGGAACCTGATGGTCGTCATGGTCATCGCCAACTACGCCGAGTCGGTGACGCCCCTGTCCCCGGCGCGCGGCGTTCAGGAGCTGGCCAACCTCGAGGTGCTCAAGCCGCCGCCCCGGACCATCAAGGTCCCGGAGGTCAAGCCGCCGCCCCGGACCATCCAGGCCGCGCCGGAGCCGAGCGACGACCCCGATGCCCTTGGAACGTACCGGACCCCCACCATCGAGTACGTCCCCGTGGAGCCGGACCCCAACCTCTGGCCCGACATCAATCCCGACGTCCACAACCCCGACCCGACTAAAGGGTACACCCCGCCGAAAGCCGTCCACGCCCCGGAGCCCGATTACCCGCAGCTCTTGAGGGAAGCGGGCTGGTCCGGCTCCTGCACCGTCGGGCTCTACATCAGCGAGAAGGGCGAGATTCTCAAGGTCTGGGTCATCCATTCCTCGGGGAAGACGGAGGCGGACCTCGCCGCCCTGGACGCCGCGGAATCCTCGCGCTGGGAGCCGGCCTCCGAGGCGGGAATAGCCATCCCCAAGAGCGTGTCCGTCACCTACGAGTTCCTCGTGGACGTGCGCTGAACCTGCGCCGGTACTTTCCGCACAGAGTAAAAAAGAGGCTCGCCGGGAGCCTCTTTTCACGTCCTGACCAGACGTCGAAAAATCCTCTTGACCCCACCCTAGGCTGGCGGCTAGAATCCTAAGTGCTCGAAAGACCCGTGTAACACGAAGCGCACTCTAACCTGGAGGGGGTTCCAAATGCGCAAGGTTCCGGTTCTCCTGTTGTTAGCCCTGATTCTTCCCGTCGCGGCCCTGAGCCCCGGGAAGGTCGTATTCCAGAACGCCTACCCCGAGTTCGGCGAAGAGAGCTCGTACAACCTTAAGACCACCTTCACCTATGGCGTGGACGACGAAATCAACTGCCGCTGCTATTACGGCGGCCACACGCTGGAGGAGTGGATAGACTACGCCCACGAGCTGCACCCCGGCGCTCAGTACTCCGGCTACTACCACATCGTGAACCTCACCCTGGACCCCGCCGCGCATTGGCCCCACGACGACAACCAATGGTGGGTCGAGGTACCGGACCCCTCCCTGGACTGGGACCAGTGCGGTGGATATGCCCTGCTGCCCAACGAGTTCGGCGATGACGTCTACGACGTCGAAACCGACCTGAACACCTACGGCGCGGACGGGGCCCACGGCACCCACACCGTGGAGTACAAGGTGGTCATCGAGCTGGTGGACGATTGGGACCCCTTTGAAGGGGCGTACATGTGGCAGACCGACGTAACCGTCGCCGAAGGCTCCTTCAAGTGGATTATTCCCTAGCCGGAAACGCGCTTAAAAAAACGGAGGGTCGGCCCTCCGTTTTTCAATGGAACGATTTTCGTTCCGAAGAAACGTTGACGTATGTACTTGTAAAAACCGCAGAAAAAGACTTTATCCGTCGGAGGCGGTAACCGCGGAGGAGGTATCCAGCTTATTACGCTGGTTATAAGCCCCGATGCCGGCCACCAGCACGTCCATGGCGTGCTCCAGCTCGTCGCAGTTGAGCACGTAGGCGATGCGGATTTCCCGGCCGCCCAGCCCCGGCGTGGCGTAGAAACCCGGCCCCGGCGCGACCATCACCGTAAAACCCTCCACGCTGAAATCGGTGAGCAGCCACTGGGCGAAGCTCTCCACATCGTCCACCGGAATCTTCACCAGGGCGTAGAAGGCGCCCTGTGGCTTTTCGCAGACCACGCCCTCGATTTCCTGAATCCTGTTGAAGACGACGTCCCGGCGGCGCTGGTACTCCCGGCACGACTTCTCGATGTAGTCCGTCTCGTCGGAGTAGGCGGCGGCGGCGACGACCTGCCCCAGGGCGGGCGGGCAGAGCCTCGCCTGGGCGTAGCGCAGGACCGCCTCCATCAGCCGGTTGTTACGGCTGATGATGCTGCCGACGCGAGCGCCGCAGGCCGAGTACCGCTTGGAAATGGAATCTATGACAATCGCCCGCTCGTCCATCCCCTCCACGTCCAGGATGCCGGTGGCGGTCACACCGTCGAAGGTGAACTCGCGGTACACCTCGTCGGAGATAACATAGAGGTTGTGCTTTTGGGCCAGGGCGGCCACGCGTTCCATCTCCGGGCGGGTGTAGACGGCCCCGGTGGGATTGCCCGGCGAGTTGACGATGATGGCCCTTGTACGCGGTGTAATCCGCTCCTCGAACTGCTCCACCATCGGGCAGCGGTAGCCGTCCTCGGGGAAGGTGGTGATGGGCACCAGCCGGACTCCCGAGGTGACGGCGAAGCCGTTGTAGTTGGTGTAGAAGGGCTCGGGGATGATGAACTCGTCGTCCTCGTCGCCGATGGCCATCATGGCGAAGCTGATGGCTTCCGAGCCGCCGGTGGTGGTGACGATGTGGTGCGGCTCGAAGTGATGGCCGAGGGAGCCGTAGTATTTAATGATGGCCGCGGTGAGCGCGGCATCCCCCTGGGAGAGGCCGTACTCGATTACCCGGGGCTGGTAGTCGCGCAGGGCCTTCAGACCCGCGGGGATGGTGGGCAGGTCCGGCTGCCCGATGTTGAGGTGGAAGACGTGGATTCCCCGCTGCTTGGCCTGCAGGGCGTAGGGGACGAGCTTGCGGATGGGGCTGGCCGGAATCCTCTCGGCCCTTTTGGAGAGTGGCGGACGCGACATCGGTACCCCCGGGATGCTTTTACGCGGGTAGGATACAACGGCGCGGCGGTTCCTTCAAGGGCGGCGGCGCCTTTTCGTTCGATGGACTTAGTGGCGGGTATCCGCACCCGCCCGTAGTGCGAAAACGTTGAATCCCGCAGGATTCCCCCGTCGTAACCGTATCGATATTTTCAACCCGTAAAAAAGGGGAACCCCGCAGGGTTCCCCTTATGACTGACTCTCGGCTGGTGACTAGAACTCGGCCTTGATGGCGCCCCAGGTGGTCGTCGCAACATCCGCACCTTCGGTGTCGAAGGTCCAGACGAAGTCATCGGCCATCTCGTTGCCCTTGGTGTCGGCCAGGCCGGCGGATACGGTGCAGGAGATGGTGTCGCCCTCGTTGAGGTCATCGGTGGGGTCGAAGGTGCAGACGACGTCTTTGGGGTCGGTGTCATCGATGTCCAGGTCGCCGGCGACGGTGCGGGTCGATTCGAAGTTGACGCTCAAGGAAGCGCCGCTGCTGTGCAGGGTACGACCGCTGGAGAGCGTGGTGTCGCGGACGGTGAAATCGATGGTGGCGAGGTCTATTTTGGAGAGGTCGTCCACGCACTCGAAGACGATGTTGGTGTCCGGAGGCACACCGACCTCACCGTCATCGGGGTCCATACCCGTGACGTACGGCGGGTCTGTATCCGCGACGGCGGATTCGCACAGGCACTGGATGAGCGCGGTGCGACTATAGCCCGTGTCCGGGTCCCAGTAGCCGCCATACCACGCCCAGGTGGTGTAACCGTTGTAGTCAATCTGTCCGCCGTTGCCGGTCACGTCGTAGCCGATGACGAAGAAGGTACCGTCCTCGACCGTCAGGTTCTCCCCGGAGAGGTCCACGTAGGTGTAGGTGGTCGGGGGGAAGGTGCTGGGGTTAGAGTCAACAGGGGTGTACGGACCATAGGCGTCGGCGGTTGAGGCGGGACCCGAGGGGGCCGTAAGGCTGCCCACGTCGAACCAGACCACCCAGCCGTAGTCTCCCGAGGCAGGACCGCAGCAGGGCATGCCCAGCTCGATGATGTTGACGTCCTCGCCGGTATCGTTCTCGAAGGCGGTGATGAACCACTCGCCCCAGCCGTCGTGGCTGCCGCCGAGGTTGGGGACCTGGTCCCAGGTTCCCGTCGAGAACTGGTACTCTGCGGCGAAGCAGGCGACGCCAAAGACCATGAGCATCACAAGAATCTTACGCATAGTTTCTCCTTTCAAGTAGGATTCACCCTAACGAACTAATACTATTGGTATTTTAACCACAAATCAACTTCAAGGTCAAGCTCGTTATCTCCAGCAGAAAACCAGGAGATGCAAGTGTGGGTGTCCGCACCCGCCCGTAGTGCGAAAACGTTGAATCCCGCAGGATTCCCCCGTCGGAACCGTATCGATTTTTTCAACCCGTAAAAAAGGGGAACCCCGCAGGGTTCCCCGTATGGCTGACTCTCGGCTGGTGACTAGAACTCGGCCTTGATGGCGCCCCAGGTGGTCGTC